>JBKJRO010000059.1:0-2846 GCA_046594555.1 Solirubrobacteraceae bacterium | reverse complement strand
GCGCGGCTACATCGACGACGTGATCGCCCCGCACAAGACGCGCCCCACGCTGATCACCGCGCTCGAGACGCTGATCACCAAGCGCGTCGCACAGCCCAAGCGCAAGCACGGCAACATCCCGCTTTAGCGCGCCGGCGAGCGCCGCGCCGACCCCGCACTGCTGTATACTGCGCTGTATATGGCGACCGTCCGCACGCAGGTCTATTTGACGACGGAGCAGCGCAAGCGGATCGACGACCTGCGGGCGCGCGACGGGCGCTCGCTTGCCGAAGTCGTGCGTGATGCGCTCGACGCTTCCGGCGTGTCCGCACCCCACCCCGCGCAGCTCCACCCGCTCGTCCCGCTGCCGGCGGAGGTTCGCGCAGTTCTGCACGCGTGGGGTGCACAACGGCGCGAAGCAGCGACGGATGAACTCATCGGCGCGTTCGTGCGAGGACAAGCGGGCGTCGTGGCACGGCGGCAGCTGCTCGCGGTCGGCGTCACGCCGCGAGCGATCGGCGGCCGTCTCGCGCGCAGCCAGCTCGTGGTGCGCTTTCGCGGCGTCTACGCTCCGGGGCACCTGCATCTCGGGGTGCATGGCCACCGCACGGCCGCGGTGCTCGCCGTTCCCGGCTGCGTTCTGACGCATGGCAGCGCGACGGCGCTCCGCGGGATCGGAGGTGAGAGCACGTCGTGGCACGTCACCCTTCCCGGCTCGAGCGGTCGGCGGCGAGTGCAGCAGATCGTCGTGCACACATCGACCACGCTGGCCGCGCGCGACATCTGCGTGGTCCAGGGCCTGCCGACCACCAGCGTCGCCCGTTCGATCGTCGATGCCGCCTCCCACCTGCGGCAACGGCAGATCGCGAACCTCCTGGCCCGTGCCGAGCGCGCGTCGCTCCTCCACGTCGGCGATGTCCAGGACGTCATGGACCGTGTTCGGGCGCGGCCGACGCCGGGCCACGCCCGCCTCGCCGCCGCCCTCGACGAGCACCTGCAGCTCGGAGCCCAGCTGAGTCGCTCCGATATCGAGGGGGCGCTCCGCGACATCGCCGCCCGAGCCGGCCTGCCGGCGCCGCGCCTCAATCAGATCGTCGGCGGCGACGAGGTCGACGCGCTGTGGCCGGATCTGCGGCTCGGCATCGAGATCGACTCCTGGCAGTTCCACCACGACCGCCGCTCCTTCGTCGCCGACCGGGCCAAGCTCCGGCGCCTCTACCTCCAGGGACTGACCGTCCTGCCGTTCGCGGCCTCCGACCTCGTGTACCGGCCAGCGGCCGTCGCCGCCGAGATCAGGGCGATCCTCGCCCGCGCTTCAGCGTCCTGACCGCGCGCTTCGCGCAGTTCGGCACCGTGACGGTGCTCGGGTGCGCGAAGCGCAGCGGGATCGGCCGGCGATACCGCCACACCGCTCCGCCGCGCCCGGTAGCTTCAACGGCGCACCCGATCCCAGGAGCGCCGTCACCGTGCAGACCCGTCGCACCTTCGTCCGTACCGCCGGCTCGACCGCGCTCGCCGTGGTGCTCGCGCCGCAGGCCGCCGCGCTTGGCCTGACGAGCGCCAAGCGCGCGCCGCTCGCGCGCCGCGGGAAGTTCGCCGAGGGCGTCATCTCGGGCGATCCGGGCACCAACGCGATCACGCTGTGGACCCGCCTGGACGCTGTCGCCGGCAGCCTCGCGGTCGACCTCGAGGTCGCCACCGACAAGGGCTTCCGGAAGGTCGTCGCCAAGCAGCGCATCGCGACGAGCGACGCGATCGGGCACGCGATCAAGGCGCGCGTGAGCGGCCTCAAGACGCGCCAGCAGTACTACTACCGCTTCGCCACGAAGACGACCGACAGTCCGGTCGGCCGGTTCCGCACGGCGCCGCCGGCGGGCTCGACCGAGCCCGTGACGTTCGCCTACTGGTCCTGCCAGGAGTACGCGCACGGCTTCTACAACGCGCACGAGCTGATGGCCAAGGACGACCTCGACTTCGTCATCTGCCTCGGCGACTACATCTACGCCGAGACCTACAGCGCCAAGAGCAACGGCCGCTCTGTCCGCGAGGACCCGATCGGCAAGACCGGCCCCAACCCGGACATCGTGCGCGAGGCGCTGACGCTCCAGGACTACCGCGACAAGTACAAGCTCTACCGCAGCGACAAGTCGCTCCAGAAGATGCACCAGCAGTTCCCGATGATGCTGGTCTGGGACGACCACGAGGTGCAGGACAACTACGCGGGCAAGCCGGCCGACGGCGGACTGCCGCTGGAGAAGCGCTACAGCGCCGCGCGCCGCAAGGCCGGCTACCAGGCGTTCTTCGAGTCGCAGCCGTTCTTCAAGCCGAAGGGGACGAAGGTCTACCGCACGATCCCCTACGGCAAGAACGTCGAGGTGTTCGTGATGGACCAGCGCCAGTACCGCGACAACCAACCCTGCGACGACAAGGTCGCCCCGGCCTGCGCCGGCTGGGACGCGCCGCGCGACTTCCTCGGCCGCACGCAGATGAACTGGCTCAAGGCCGGCCTGTCGAAGTCGAAGGCCAACTGGAAGATCATGGCCAACGAGCTGACGGTCATGCCGACGAAGGTGCTCGGCGACTCGTTCTTCACCTTCGACGGGTGGCAGGGCTACCCGCAGGAGCGCGAGGAGCTGCTCAAGCACATCGACGACAAGGCGATCAAGGACGTGGTGTTCGTCACCGGCGACATCCACACGTTCATCGCCGGCGACGTGAACACCAAGCTCGGCACCGGCGAGCACGCCGCACTCGAGTTCGTCGGCGGCTCGATCACCATGACCTCCCTGGGCGAGCTCGACCTCGACGCCGGAGGGGGCACGATCATCAAGGGGAACGACAAGAAGCCCAACACCTCCTCAGACCTG
>JBKJRO010000146.1:0-7310 GCA_046594555.1 Solirubrobacteraceae bacterium | reverse complement strand
ACACATGAGGGCGCGCCGCCGACGGCCGCTGGCTCATGACACGCGGCATCTGAGGCAGCGACAGGCCGCCGCCGGGCTGACTGGCGGCACCCGTGTGTCCTCGGCGGGACGGTTTGCCCTTCCTGGAGCAATGGAGACGGTGGGAATTGAACCCACGTCCGCGATCGCGATGCAAAGGCGTCTACGAGCGTATCCGGCGATCAAGATCTCGTCCGTTGGTCGCCTCGCCGGCGGGGTTTCGCGGGACCAGTCCTCTGAAATGTCCCTGCTTCGGTGAGGACGATCCTCCGCAGGTGAGCCGGCATCTGATCCCGGAACATCCCCGCGGCCGGCAGGCGGGGGCCGAGACCTCACGATCTAGCTAGTTGCTAGATGGCGAGGGCGTACTCGTGAGAGTCCGCACTTATTGGGTTTCCGGGGTTTAACGAGGCCTCCGGACACCTCGACTCGCAACCAACACATCGGAACCGACCGCGTCGAAGCCTGTCGTCCCCGGGTGCTCCATCCAGTCTACCGGGCCGGTCCAGGCACCCCGGCCACCTGCTCGACGCCGAGCGACGCGAGCAGTTCGCCCGCCTCGCCGCTCAGCGCGACCGGATCGCCGGCGCCCAGCCCGGCAAGCGCGTCCAGCGCGAGCGCCGTCTCGTACGCCTCGTCGCCCTTGCGCGCCTCGGCGAGCGCGGTCTCGAGCGCCGCGATCGCTCCGGCACGGTCGCCCGCGACCGCCAGCGCCGACCCGCGCACGCGCCAGAGCAGCGCCGGCGCCGCGGCATCGCCGCCGAGCAGCGACTCGGCGACCGCGAGCGCCTCGGCCGGACGACCGGCGAGCGCCAGCGCCTCCGCGCGGTAGGCGTCGGCCAGCCCCGCGTCGCCCGCGAAGCCGAGCGTCCGCAGCTCGGCGCACGCGCTGCCGAGCAGCTCGAGCCCCTCCTCCGAGCGGCCGGCCCGCGCGGCGAGCCGGCCCAGCAGCGCGGTGGCGAACGCGACGCCGTGAGCGTCCTCGGTGCCGCGCCAGACGCGGCGCGCCCGGCGCAGGCGCTCCTCGGCCGCCACGTAGTGGCCCTGGTCGGCCAACACCTCGCCGATGTTGCAGTCGCCGAACGCGGCGTTGGCCACGTCGCCGGCCCGGGTGCTCGCCTCCGCCCCGCGCTCGTAGAGCTCGACGGCGGCGTCCCAGCGCCCCTCCCAGTAGGCGAACATGCCGAGGTTGTTCAGGACCGCGGCCTGGCGGTCCAGGTCGCCCTCGCGCTCGTAGATCGCCAGCGCCCGGCGCGAGTGGACGGCCTCCTCCCCGCGCCCCAGGTCGACGAGCGCCCAGTCGAGCAGGAAGCAGGCTCGCGCGAGCGTCAGGTCGTCGCCCGCGGCCTGCGCCCCGGCGATCGCCTCGCGGCACAGGCGCGCCGCCTCGCCATGGCGGCCCTGGCGCTGGCGGACCGCGCCCAGCGTCGTGACCAGGCGGGCGCGCACCGCGTCGGCAGCGGTCCCCTCGCGGCCGTCGAGCAGGCGCAGGCCCGCGCGGGCCGACCGCACCGCGGCGACGGTCCGGCCGACCCGCTCGTGGACGTGGGCCTGGCGCTGGACGAGCCCCGCCTCGCGGACGGGATCCGCGGCGACGAGCTTGCGTGCACGCGTGAACGCCTCCCCGGCGCCACGGAGTTCGCCCGCATGGGCGCGCGCCTCGCCGAGCTGCTCCCAGGCATCCACCTGATCGCCGACCGGTGCGTCGTCGAGCCGGCGGACGGCATCGAGCGCGCGGGTCCAGAGGTCCGACGCCGCCGCGTAGGCGAAGCGGTCGCCGGCGCGCAGGGCGGCAGTGCGGCCGTAGCGCCAGGCGCGCTCGTGATCGCCCGCCAGATGGAAGTGCAGCGAGAGCATGCCGGTGACCTCGTCGAGCGCATCCGCGTGGTCGCGCTCCAGCCGCCGTCCGACCGCGGCGTGCAGGCGGCGGCGGGTCTTGTACGCGAGCCCGGCATAGGCCGCGTCGCGGATGATCATGCGGCGGAAGCGGATGAACCCGTCGCCGTCGTCGCCGAAGTACGGCTCCAGGCGCTCCCACGTCGCCTCCGTCGGCGGCGCGACGTCGTCGCCGAGCACCTCCGCGAGCAGGCGCGGATGGAAGCTGATGCCCAGGACCGACGCGCGCCGCACGATCGTGCGGTCCGCGGGATCGAGCCGGTCGATGCGCGCCATCGCCGCCGCCTCGATGCTCTCCGGCAGGTCGCCCGCGTCGCCCGTCGCCGCCGCGCGCAGCAGGTCGCGCAGGAACTGCGGGTTGCCGGCCGAGCGCTCGGCGACGAGCGTCAGCACGTGCGGGTTGAGCGGCGCGGCGTCGGTGGCCGCCTCGGCGAGCGCGAGCGTCGCCTGCGGATCGAGCGGGGCCGGCTCGACGCGCAGGACGCTCGGCCCCTCGGGATCGAACGTGCCGCCCTCGCGCCGGGCGACCAGGACGAGCCACGGCACCGCGTGCAGCTCCCGCGCGAGCGCGGTGAGCAGGTCCGCGGACGCCTCGTCGAGGTGCTGCCCGTCGTCGATCCGCAGGACCGCCGGTCCGGGCAGCAGCGCGCGCAGGAACGCGATGACGACCTCGTGCAGCCTGGCGCGGCGGAACTCCGGTGCCAGCGCCTGCACCTCGGGCGTCAGCGGCGGATCCAGGTCCAGCACCAGGGCGAGCAGCGGGATCCACGGCGCCAGCTCGGGGGCGACCGCGGCGACCCGTGCCCGCAGGCGCTCGAGGACGACGGCGTCGGGGTCCTCCCACCGCACGTCGATCGCGGTCCGCAGCAGCTCGCGCCAGACGATGTACGGGGTCGTCACCGTGAACGCCTCGGCCGTCGCCTCCAGCACGTGGTCGGCGTCGGCCCGCTCGGCCACCTCGTCGAGCAGCCGGCTCTTGCCGATCCCGGGCTCCCCCACGATGTCCACCAGCTGGCCGCTCCCGCCCCGCGCGTCCTCGACGACCCCGGCGAGCATCGCCAGTTCGCGCTCGCGCCCGACGAGCGGGAAGTGCACCGCGACGGCCTGCCGGGCGCGTCCGGCGACCGGCGGCCCGACCGACCAGACCTGCACCGGCCGCACCTTGCCCTTGACGCTGAACGGCTCGACCTCGGTCGTGGCGAACCGCGTCGGCGAGCGGTCCAGTACGGCGGCGGTCGCGTACAGCTCGCCGGGCGGCGCCTTGGCCGCGACGCGGGCGGCCAGGTTGACCGCGTCGCCCATGACGCTGTACGCCCGGCGGTAGAAGGGGCCGATGTCGCCGGCGAAGACGTTGCCGCGGTTGACGCCGACGCGGACCGCGATCCGGCGCTGCACATCGACCACGCGGCGCAGCGCCAGCAGCATCCGCTCCTCGTCGTCGCCGATGATGCGCGGCGCACCGGCCGTCAGCATCAGCGAGCCGCCGCCTTCGCCCAGATCGGACTCCAGGAAGCACACCTCGTGGTCGCCGGCCGCGCGCTGCACGTCCGCGACGAGCTCGTGCAGCGCATCAGCGGCGGCGTCCGCGCCCTCGCGCTCGACCAGCTCGTCCACCCCCTCGAACCGCAGGAAGGCGATCGTCACGTTGCGGTGCTCGGACGGCTGGCTCCCCGACAGCACATGCGCCCGCACCATCGCCGGCAGGCACTGCGCGACCTGCTCGAGCGGCGGATACGCCAGCGTCGGCTCGGCGTGGGCGACCTGCGGCGGCTCGCCGGCGAGCAGGATGCCCGGGCCCTTCGCGGCGCCGCGGCAGCGCGGCGGGAGCGCGGCTGCCGTCTCGGCGCTGATCAGGATCTCCCCGGCCGCGGCCGCCTTCTCCAGCCGGACGACGCGGGTGGCATCCGGCCCGACGATCAGCTGCTCGCGATGCAGATCGCCGACGAGCGCCAGGTGGAAGCACCCGCTGTGGACGCCCTGCGACATCCGCAGCGTGACCTGGCTGGACCCGGCCGAGATGCGCCCGACCTGCCTCAGCGTGCTGCGCATCCCCGCGGCCGCCCGGCACGCGCGGGCGGCGTGGCCCTCGTGCTCGAACAACAGGATCAGCGCGTCCCCGGCGAGCTTCAGCAGGCTGCCGCCGTTGTCGTAGGCGACGGCCAGGATCGTGCTGAGCGAGCCGCCGATCGCATCGGCCAGATCCTCGGCACCCTCTCGCCCGCGCCGCGCGAGCCGCTCGGACAGCGCCGTGAAGCCGGAGATGTCGGCGAAGACCATCGTCGCGTCCAGCGAGCGCACGCGCGCGCCCGGATCCTCCGCCAGGTGCCGCAGCAGGACGCGCGGGACGTACGGGTCCAGGCGGCGCTCGGGATCCGGTGTTCTGGCGGGCGCTGAGGTCATCCGCCGCCAACCCTACGACGGCGCGCGCCGGTCAGCCGAACAGGCTGCCGGGCGCGTCGGCGAGCGCGGCGCGGGCCGCCTCGCGGCCGGCCTCTCGCGCACGGTCGAGCTGATGGAACTCGAGCAGGCCGATGCCGTCGTTGCGCGGCGTGATGATCAGGTCCGCGTGGCGGCGCGCGGCCTCGGAGGTCTTGGAGCTGCCCAGGAGCAGCACGCGGGCGAGCGTCTCGCCGAGCGCGGGCGGGCGGCCGCCGCCGCCGGCGTAGCGCTGGGCCGGCTCCTGCGTCACGGGCGTCGTCCCGGCACTCGCGCCCGTCCGCTCCAGGGACGCCTTGACGTCCACGGCGATGATCGGCCCCTCGCCGAGCGCGGCCATGACGCCGACCGGCAGGTTGTCCACGAGCGAGCCGTCGATCAGGACGCGGCCGTCGCGCGCCACGGGCGGGCCGAGGATCGGCATCGCCATGCTCGTCCCGACGCGGTCGATCAGGCCACCCCAGCGATGGACGACCAGCTCGCTGCGCCGCAGATCGCCGCTGGCGCACACGAAGCTGCACGGCAGCTCCTCGATCGCCGCCGTGCCGAACGTGCGCCCGAGCATCGCCTCGACGCGCTCGCCGCGGATCAGCGCGTGGCGCGGGACGGTGTAGTCCCCCAGCGGGCGTCTGCGGACCCACTCGTCGAAGCAGCGCGCGTCGATCTCCTGCGGGCCCATCCCCATCGCGGCCATGGCGCCGATGTAGGCGCCCATGCTGACGCCGGCGACGCGATCGATCGTCACCCCGGCGGCGACCAGCTCCTCCAGCACGCCGATGTGCGACAGCGCGCGGGCGCCGCCGCCGGACAGCACCACGCCGACCGAGCGACCGGCGATCCGCCGCGCCAGCCGCGCGGCCGAGGCGTCCAGATCGCCCGGATCGATGGCGTGGGTCTCGACGGCGTCCAGGCGCTCGGCCCAGCCCGCCAGTGCACCGGAGCCCGGCGTGACGCCGTAGGCGACGAGCTCGCAGCCCCGCAGCGCGGGGCGGTCGAGCGGCGCCGCGGCCGGGTCGCCGCCGGCGCTGAGGACCAGGACCCGATCGGCCTGCTGGAGGCAGAACGCCGTCCAGGGATCCTCGTCCCCGGCGGGGCGACCGACGAGCAGCACGACGTCGCTCGCGCGCTCGGCGCGGTCCAGCACCGGGCCGAACGCCGCCAGGGGCGACGCGCCGCCGGCGGGGTCGGGCGCCTCGCTGCCGTCGAGCGCCGCCACGACGCCGTACCGCGACAGGGCATGCGTCAGCCGCTCCGCGATGTCGCGCACCGGCACGCCCGGGCCGAACGGGAGCAGCGCGACGGTTCCCGCGCGCGGCCGCGCCGTCTCCACGGGGCCGCGGCTCTGGCGCAGTTGCCCGGCGAGCGAGCGGCTCAGCGCGCGCGATGCCTCGGGCGCCTCGTCCAGCAGGCGCTCGAACGGCTCGCGGTCGATGACGATCAGGTCGCTGTCGCGCGCCGCGCGGACCGACGCCGAGCGCGGCTCGCCGGTCAGCAGCGCGAGCTCGCCGAGCGCGGCGCCGCGGCCGAGGACGCGCAGCACGGCCTCGTCCGCCCCCTCGCTGACGACCTCCAGCCGGCCGGCGCGGACCACGAACACGCAGTCGGCCGCGTCGCCCTCGCGGAACAGCCAGTCGCCCGTCGCGACCTGCACTGATCGCGCGTCATCCGCCAGGCGCCGGCGGAGCTTGCCGCCGAGGTCGGCGAACATCGGCACCTGGGCCAGGAAGTCGGCCGTCGTCTCGGCGCGCGGCGCCGCCTCGGCAGCGGCTGCCGGGGCGTGCGGGCGCGGCGCGAGCGGCGCGAGCGCCTCGCTGTCGCCCGGCCCCTGGTCGGCCATCACGACGCGGGCGGCGTGAGCGAGCGACGGCATGTCCGCGCCGCCGGCGAGCGCCCCACTGCGACCGAGGAACACGCAGCCGATCGCGACGATCAGGAAGCAGATCGCGGAGAACGTCCAGCCGTCGTCGAACGCGGCCGCGGCCTGCAGCGGCGCCGGGGTCCCGATGATCGCGACGACCGACGCGACGCCGATCGCGGCGCCGACCTGACGCGCGACGGAGTTCAGCGCCGACGCCGTCGCGTAGCTGTCGCCGGGCGCCGCGGCGACAGCGGCCCCGGTCAGGTTCGGCAGGCACATGCCGGCGCCGATGCCGAGCAGCACCATCCCCGGCAGCCACTCCGACAGGAAGTCCGGGCGCAGCCCGACCTGCGTCACCATCCACATCACGGCGCCGCTCCAGATGAGCGCGCCCGGGACGAGCATCGCGCGCGGGCCGACGCGCTCGACGATCCGGCTCGACGGACCCGCGACGGCGACCGCGACGAACGGCCCCGGCGTCAGCGCCAGGCCCGTGTCGAGGATTGAATAGCGCCACACCGACGTCAGGAACAGGACGTTGCACAGCGTGTAGCCGAAGAACGCGGCGCCGCCGACGATCGTCATCGCGTTGGCGACGGTGAACGGCCGGATCCGCAGGAGTGCCAGGTCGATGACCGGCGAGCGGTGACTGGCCGAACGGTGGATGACGAGCGCACCGAGCGCGGCCGCCGTCACCCACGCCCCGAGGACCTTCACGTTCGTCCAGCCCCAGTCCGGGCCCTGGACGACACCGAGCACGAGCAGCGCGATCGCGATCGCGAAGAGGACCGATCCGAGCAGGTCCGGCACGCGGCGGCGGCCCGGCGCCCGGCTCTCGACGAGCTGCGATCGCGCCAGCACGATCGCGGCGATCCCGATCGGGACGTTCACCAGGAACACCAGGCGCCAGTCGGCCGCCGTCACGAGGAAGCCGCCGAGCGAGGGGCCGACGCCCGCAGCGAGCGCCGCGACGGCCGTCGAGAGCGCCACGGCGTGGGCGCGATGCTCGACGCTGAAGGCGGCGATCACCAGGCCCAGCGACGACGGGATCAGCATCGCGGCCCCGAGCGCCTGCACGACCCGCGCGGCGATCAGCAGGTTC
>JBKJRO010000009.1:0-7486 GCA_046594555.1 Solirubrobacteraceae bacterium | reverse complement strand
ATCATCCGGTCGGCGACGGCATCTACCTCGGCGAGCAGGTGCGAGGACAAGAGCACGGTGCCGCCGCGGTCGGCGAAGCCGCGCAGCAGCCCGCGCATCCAGCGCATGCCCTCCGGGTCAAGGCCGTTGGCGGGCTCGTCGAGGATCAGGACCTCGGGGTCGCCGAGCAGCGCGTGCGCGAAGCCGAGGCGCTGGCGCATGCCGAGCGAGTACTGGCCGACGCGCCGCCGGGCCGCCGCCTCGTCGAGGCCGACGAGCTCCAGCAGCGTGTCCACGCGCTGGATCGGCACGCCCATGGTCCGGGCGGAGACGGCAAGCGCCTCGCGGCCGCGGCGCCCATCGTGTTGCGCCGACGCGTCGAGCAGGATCCCGACGCGCCGGCCGGGGTTGGGCAGGTCGCGGTAGCGCCCGCCGAGGATCCGGGCCTCGCCGCTGTCGGGCGCGGACAGGCCGACGAGCATCCGCATCGTCGTGCTCTTGCCGGCGCCGTTGGGGCCGAGGAAGCCGGTCACGGTTCCCGGCTCGCAGCGGAAGGTGACATCCGAGACGACGGTGCGCCCGCCGAGGTGCTTTGTGAGTCCTTCGGTTTCGATCATGGCTGCAGACTCACGGTCGCCATGGCTCCCGACCACGGTCCGCGGGCTACGCTCGCCGAGCCCTGCGGCGGTGGCGACTCACGACTTTGGTAGGGGGTCGCGGCCGCGCCGCCCGCCTAGCCTTCATCCTCGAGCGATGGCACTCCGGGCGACAGCACGCTTCACCGACCGGCTCTCCTGCTGGATGCGCGCTGCGCTGCCGGACGTCGTCATCGACGCCCCCGACGCGGAACGCGGCCGGCGCGACCGCCTCGTGGACGCGGCGATCTATCTGGTCGCGATCGCCATCAGCGCGGCCACCCTCGCGACCACGTGGGAGCTGCACCCGCCGTGGCTGCGCGGCGTCGCCATCGTGGTCGGACTCGCGTCGCTGATCTCGCTCCACTGGCGGCGGACCCATCCCGCCGCCGTCGGGATCGGCGTCGCTGCCATCTCGACGGTGATCATCACGGCCTCCGGCGCGAACCTCGTCGCCACGTTCAACGCGGCGATTCGCGCTCGCGGCCGCGATCTGGCCATCGTCGCCGGCCTCATGATCGCCTGGTCCTTCACGAACCCGCTGCTCTACCCCGACAGCGCCTACCTGCCCGACGTCGGGGCCAGTCTGCTGCTGACCGGCGTCGCGCTCGGCTGGGGACTGTTCGTGCGCGCGCGGCGGCAGCTCGTGCAATCCCTGCGCGACCAGATCGATCGGACCGGGGATGAGGCGCGCGCTGCCGAGCGGGGCCGGATCGCCCGCGAGATGCACGACGTGCTCGCCCACCGCCTCTCGCTGCTCTCCGTCCACGCCGGCGCGCTCGAGTTCCGCCCCGACGCCCCGGCCGAGGAGATCGCCGCGGCGGCCGGCGTGATCCGCGAGAGCGCGCGGGCGGCGCTCGACGAGCTGCGCGGCGTGATCGGCGTCCTGCGCGAGGACGGCCGCGAGACGCTGACCGAGCCACCCCAGCCCACGCTCGCCGACCTCGCCGACCTCGTCGAGGAGTCGCGGTCGGCCGGGATGCGGATCAGCGCCAGGATCGAGCTGGGCGACGCCGCGACGCCTGCTGCCGCCGGCCGCACCGCCTACCGGATCGTTCAGGAGGGACTGACCAACGCGCGCAAGCACGCGCCGGGCGCCGCCGTGACGCTCACCGTGCAGGCGCCCGGCGACGACCTGGAGGTCGAGATCCGCAGCCTCGCGCCGGTGGCCGTCGCCTCGGGATCGCCGCTGCCCGGGGCCGGGACCGGGCTGATCGGGCTCACCGAGCGCGTCACGCTCGCCGGCGGCCGGCTCGAGCACGGCGTCGATCCGGACGGCGCCTTCGTCCTGCGCGCCCGGCTGCCGCGATGATCCGCGTCCTGCTCGTCGACGATGACGCGCTCGTCCGCTCGGGCCTGCGGATGATGCTCGCCGGCGCGGAGAACCTCGCCGTGGTGGGCGAGGCCGCCGACGGCCGTGAGGTCCTCGGCGCGGTCGACCTGCACCGGCCGGATGTCGTCCTCATGGACATCCGCATGCCGCACCTCGACGGGATCGCCGCCACCCGGCTGCTCGCGGCGCAGCCCGACCCGCCCGCCGTGCTCGTCCTCACGACCTTCGATGCCGACGAGCTCGTCCTGCGCGCGCTGCAGGCCGGCGCAGCCGGCTTCCTGCTCAAGGACACCCCGCCGCGGGAGATCGTCCGTGCGATCGAGTCGGTCCACGCGGGTGACGGCATGCTCTCCCCCACGGTGACCCGCCGGCTGATCGCGATGGTGGCCGGCGACTCGGATGCCGGCGTCCGCGCCGAGCAGGCGCGCGACCGACTGGCGACGCTCAGCCCGCGCGAGCGCGACGTCGCCCTCGCCATCGGACAAGGCCAGGCAAACGCCGAGATCGCCGCGACGCTGCACCTCTCGGTCGCGACCGTCAAGGGCCATGTGTCCCGCCTCCTCGACAAGCTCGGGGCCGACAACCGCGTCCAGATCGCCCTGCTCGTGCAGGCCGCTCGCGAGCACTAGCAGCTCGCACGAGCGGCGAGCGGTCGACGTCCGGGCCTTGACATCGGCCCATGTCCTTGTATGTTCATCATACTTATGTCGATACAAGTTTCGGCCCGCTCCGACACGCCCGCGCCGGCCATCCACGAACTCGGCCGCGAACGAAAGGCCGGCATCCTGGCCATCTGCTGCATGAGCCTCTTCATCGTCGGGATCGACGTCACGGCCGTCAACGTCGCCCTTCCGTCCATCGGGCGAGACCTGCACGCCGGCCTCTCCGGCCTGCAGTGGACGATCAGCGCCTTCACGCTCGTCATGGCCACCCTGCTCATGTTCGCCGGCTCCACCGCCGACCGACTCGGCCGGAAGCGGACCTTCGTCGCAGGCCTGTCCGTGTTCTCGCTGGCATCGGCGCTGTGCGCCCTGGCGCCGAACATCGAGGTGCTTGTGGCCGCCCGCGTGCTGCAGGCGGTCGGCGGCGCGATGATGAACCCGATCGCCATGTCGATCATCACCAACACGTTCACGGATCCGCGCGAGCGGGCTCAGGCCGTCGGCGTCTGGGGCGCCGTGTTCGGGATCTCGATGGCGTTCGGGCCGATCGTGGGCGGCACGCTCGTCGCTTCGATCGGCTGGCGCGCGATCTTCCTGATCAACATCCCGGTCGGCCTCACCGCGATCGCCCTGACGCTGCGCTTCATCCCCGAGTCCAGGGCACCCGCGCCGCGCCGCTTCGACCCGATCGGCCAGCTGCTGATGATCGTGATGCTCGCCGGCGTCACCTTCGGCGTCATCCAAGGCCCCGGCCAGGGATGGACGTCGCCGTCGATCGTGGCGGCGTTCGCGGCATCGGGCACAGCGCTGCTGGGACTGCTGCTCTACGAACCCCGCCGCGAAGATCCGCTCGTCGACCTGCGCTTCTTCCGATCGATCCCCTTCTCCTCATCGATCCTCCTGTCGTTCGCCGCGTTCGCCGCGTTCGGAGGCTTTCTGTTCCTCAACACCCTCTACCTCCAGGACGTCCTCGGCCTTTCGCCCTTGGAGGCCGGCCTGGCCACCGTCCCGATGGCCCTCATGACCGCGATCGTCTCCCCGATCTCAGGACGCATGGTCGGCCGGCGCGGACCGCGTCTGCCGCTCGTGATCTCCGGGATCTCCACCCTGGTCGCGTGCGCGATGCTGACCGGCATCGGGCCCGGCACCTCGCTGACCTGGCTGATCGCGTCCTACGTGATCTTCGGCCTGGGCTTCGGCTTCGTCAACGCGCCGATCACCAACGCAGCGGTCTCCGGGATGCCGCGAGCCCAGGCGGGCGTGGCCGCGGCGATCGCCACGACCTCCCGGCAGTTCGGCCAGGCGATCGGCGTGGCGATCGTCGGTGCGATCGTCGCCTCCCACGCCGGCGCCGCGGCAGACCTGTCGTCGGCCAGTCGTCCCGGGTGGTGGACGCTCGCCGCCTTCGGCGCCGTCGTCCTGGGCCTCGGCCTCACGGCCACCAGCGGTCGCGCCGCAGCCTCGGCGCGGCACACGGCGCAGCAGCTCAACCCCGAGGCCCTGGCGGCATAGGCTCGGACGCGATGAACGCACGAGCCACGAATGACGCGGCACGGGAGGTCTGGCTGATCATGAGCGATCTCGCCCTTGACCAGACCCGCCGGCGCGAGGTCACCGAGACGCTGGGGATGAGCTTCGCCCGCACCCGAGCCGTGCGGCGACTGGCGCGTCAGCCGATGTCCATGAGCGAACTCGCCGCGGCGCTGGGCATCGACCCGGCCAACGCGACCGGACTCGTCGACGACCTCGAAGCGCTGGGACTCGCTCGTCGGCTGCCGCACCCCACCGATCGGCGCGCCAAGGTCGTCGAAGCCACGCGCAAGGGCAAGGCCGTGGCCCGGCGCGCCGACGCGATCCTCAGCACCCCACCGCCGGCGCTCGCCGCACTTGACGCCGAAGACCTCGAGACCCTGCGGACGATCCTCAAGCGCGTCACCTCGCCCGAGTAGGACCGTGCGCACGACAGCCGAACGGCCGGCCCCCGCGGTCGCCGGCATCCGCGGCGCTGCGTGTCCGGGAGCACAGGCCTGGACGCGGCCCGTCGCCTGGACCCGGAGATGCCGAGGGCCCCGGTGGAATTGGGCCCGCGGCAAGTCGGGGAGACAGGATTACGGGCTTTTCTATCTTCCGGCTTCGTTTCCGTTGCGCTCAAATTGGACCCCGAATTGGACCCCGAGCGTATGTTCGTATGGCCGTCGCCCTCTCCATCGGAGGCGGCCTTCGCCGCCGGTACCGGTCGACGGGTGGCCTATCGCCCCGCGGAGCTCAAGTTGATGGCCGACCACGCCGTGCGTGCGTTCTGATCGACGAACGCGAATCTGCCCGGTGTCGAGATGGCCGCGCGACTCGCCGACGACCTCCCGCGGGTCATCCGCGTGGCCCAGCAGCGGCGCGAGCCATCTACCTACGGAGTGGGCTCCGACGCCCTGCGCCCGCTCTGGCCCAGGTAGTTGCTCTGACGCGCGTACTCGGCCCCGAACTCGGGATCGTCGGCGAGGCGGCGCGCCAGCCGGCGGTCGTGGCGATCCGTTCGAAGCGCTGGCGCGTCAACGCGCGTCGCGCGGTAGCGGCCCGCGCGGACGCCGCCGCCTTGACCATCGCGGGGAACTCCGGGTTCTCCGCGGCCCGCTTGGCCACCATCTCGTCGATGAAGTCGGACTCCGTGCCTGATCACGGCCGCCGAGCGCTTGGCGTCGACGACACTCTTGCATGCGTACTCAGAGCCGGAGGTTGACGTCGTCGAGATCGAAGGCTTCGGGATCGAACTCGGAAGCCGTCTCGAGACCAAGCCATTCGAGCATGTCTGCGTGCTCGTCGTGGGTCGGATCCGCGAGCGTCTCGCGTAGGTCGGCATATCCGCAAACCCCGCCACAGTCCTCGGGCGGACATCGCCCGTTGCCAGCGAGGCAGATCGGATAGCGCGCGCCGGACTCAGCGGCCAGGACTTCCTCGACGACGACATCGTGCTGCCAGTCGTCGCCGAAGTCGTAGGTGTAGCGCATGCGCTCCCCCGGCTCGCTGAGGATGTCGCTCAGCAACGTCTTGCGCTCGTCCCGATTGCCCAGCTCGGGGTCGTGGGGTCCGTAGTCGGCATCTCCGACGGTGAACGCATGCAGGTGGTAGTCCTCCCAGCCCATCGCGGCCTGGATCGCACCATGCAGCCGATCGAGTCGCATCGTCGCCGGGACCAGCAGGCGGCGCCAGACCGGCGGCTTCGAGGCGCCCACCAGGCTGACCTTCAACTGCAGGATGGCCTCATCCTGACTCGCGACGGCACGCTTCCCAGGCTCATCGCTCGGCACGGCTCGCGACGTTAGATGGCAGTGCGGACGCAGGGCGCGGACTGGTTCAGACAGACCAGCCCACACCCGGCTGCCATGAGCCCGTCGTCACCGCGCCGCCGAGCACGGGATCGAAAAGCGCGGCGGCGTTGCGGTAGCCCTCCGCGAGATCGTCCGCAGCGGGGACATTGCGAGCGAGCCGAGGCCACGCAACCGCCCACTCCACCGGTGGCGCTGGAAGGCTGGCCGGGATCACCTGGTCAGCGCGGCGCGCGAAGATCGCGGCGACCGTCTCTGCGAGCTTCGCCGCGTCGATCGCGAACGTGTTGGCGATGACGACGACGTCGACCAGGTCTTTGACGCGAGTGTTGCGGCGCCCGCCGGCGTACGCGCGCGTATACGCGTGGAGCTTCTCGGCAAGGTGCTGCTCGATCCCAAGCACTGGGACTTCGACGCTTTGTACGCCCGCGAACTCGAGCAGGTTCGAGGTCACGATCAGCTGAGGTGCGTCGATGGGTTCGGCGGCGAAGGCGACATCGATCACGGCGCGTTCGAAGACTCGCCCGGCGAGCGTCGCAGTGACCTTCCACCGCTGACCGCCGCCCGGCAGATCGGCGTCCGCTTCGGCTCGCTCCAGGGCGAACGTGAAGCGGTCACCGACGTCGCGGGCGGCCGCGTCGAGAAGCATCTCGACGACTGCCTCTTCGCCGCGACGCCATTCGAAGTCGGCGTCCTTCGTGCTGCGCGCGAGGTCGCCCAGGCGCAGCTCGAGCGCGAAGCCGCCCTTGAGGACCCATTCCCCTGGTGCCTCGGCGACGAGGCGGGCGAGGAATCGCTCGAACACCACGCGCTTGCGCAGACGCGAGATCCCGACGGTGTCGGTCTGGGCACTTCTGAGGCGCGCCTCCAGCGCCGTCCGGAACGCCTGCGGCGTCGCGTACTTCATCGGATCAGCTCGGCGACCTGGCGCTGAACAGTCAGCGGGAACTCCGCTGCCGTCGCGGCGAGGCGGCGCTTCGTCGTCAGTCCGCGGAGCAGCGCCTGCTCGACCGCCGCCTCAATCTGCTCTGTCACGCCCCCGACGCGCAGGAGGTCGATGATCGTGCGCTCCACCGTGGTGACCGGAAAGCCGAGCACCTCGCGCCGCTGGCTGGGCGGGACCGGGAAGGTTGTCGGGTGGACGACGACGCCCGCGATCGGCTTGCGACGGCGCGCCCTCGGAACCGTCACGTGGACGTCGTCCGCGATCACGTCGGCGAGGTCGTCGAGTTCAAGCGCGCTCTCGTGCGAGACGACCGCGTCCGCCGACGGCGGGGTGTGCAGCCACGCCGCGACGACGTGCTCATGAGGACTACTGGGGAACTCGCGCAGGCGGTAGACGCCGCGGGCGACGTGCACCAGCCGCCCGCCTGGCCGCGCGTGATAGGAGAGCGTCGATCGCGAAACCCCCGTGGCGACAGCTGCGCGAGCGGTCAGATAGCCAGCGTGCCCCTCCGCAAGAGCGTAAAGGACCCGACCTTGGCCTTCGTCACCGCTTTGTTCGATTTCCTCGTCCATTGCGGTGACATTATCACGGCGCCCGACCGACACCAACCG
>JBKJRO010000111.1:0-17200 GCA_046594555.1 Solirubrobacteraceae bacterium | reverse complement strand
GACCCGCGGCATGCGCGAGCCGTCGGCCCGGTGCGACGCGGCCGCTGCGCGCCCTGCCCGGAACCGCACGCGGCGGCCGTTCAGCACGCCGCTCACGCCGCCGTCGGCGTCGAGCTTCAGCGTGCCGCGCGCGAGCCCGCCGACCCGGACCGTACCGCTGATCGACGTGCCGTCGAGCTTGACCGAGCCGCTGACGCGCAGCCCCTTGAGGTAGCTCACGCGGTGCAGCTTGAGCGTGCCCGAGAACGCGTCGGTCGCCGCAAACCCGCCGCCGTGCAACCCGCCGCCGGACGCATCGAAGCCGCCGAACAGCGACTCCAGGGACGTCAGCCGCGCGTCCTCGACGGTCTCGACCGCGGCGAACAGCGCGCGGCCGCGATCGCCCGGGGTCCGCCGCGTGGGGACGAAGTCGCGGAGCGTCCGCGGCGGGCGCGGGAACGGGTTGATCTGGTCGGTCTTGCCCCTGCACGGATTGCCGACGGGCTTGCCGGACACCCACAGCGTCAGCGCGCGCATCGCGCAGCCGGTCCCGTCCGTGTCGAGCTGGTCGTGGCCGTTGCCGGGAACCACCACGAGCGTCGCCCGCGGCAGCAGCGCCTGGACTTCGCGGGCGTTCTCGACCGGCGTGCGCATGTCGAACCCGCCGGCGAGGAGCAGGGTCGGGACGTCCGGGAGCGGCCCCGGATCCGGCGGGGGCGGCGCCTGGAGCGGGAACAGCGAGCAGTTGCCGGCGTCCGACGAGCCGAGCACGGCCTTGGGCGACCAAGGTGCGTAGCTCTCCGGCGGGATCGCCGCCAGCGCAGCCGCGGTCAGCGCCGGGCGCTCGGCCGTGGGCAGCGTCAGCGAGTACGGCAGCTTCTCGTCGAGGCAGATCGTGGTGACGAACAACCCGTAGCTCAGTTCCTTCGCCGTCACCGGCGGTCCCTCGCCGATCCGCCGCAGTCGCAGCAGCGCGGCACCGTCACCGCGGGCCGCCGCCGACAGCGCTCCGGGCAGCCGGGCCTGCATGAACGGGTCCAGGTCAGCGCTCGTGACGAGCCACGTCAGCTCCTCCTCCTCGCTGTACTTCGCCGCCTTCGCGCGGCCGCGGTCGTCGAAGACGGTCCCGCGGATCGGGGCCTCGCGCAGATGCTGGGCGACCGTGCCCAGATCCTTGACCTGATCCTTCGTCGCCTGCCTGCAGCGGCCGTGCGCGCACTGGTCGCGCATCACCCGCGGCAGCCGCGAGAACGTGTCCAGCAGGAACGGGTTCAGGCCGTCGGGGCCCACGACCGAGTCGAGCACGAGGCGATCGACGTGGTCCGGGTGGGTGCGCGCGTACTGCTGGGCGACGTAGGTCCCGTAGCTGACCCCCATCAGGGCGATCTTGTCGGCACCGAGCGCCACGCGGAGCGACTCGATGTCGCCGACGGTGTCGCGGGTGCTGAAGAACGAGCGCTTCGGACCCAGCTTGTGCTCGCACGCGGCGATCTGCGGCGGCAGGGTCGGGTCGAGCGACGACGGGCGCTGGAGGTTCGGGCAGTTCAGCGCGCCGGCGCCGGTCCCGCGCTGGTCGAACGTCACCAGCCGGTAGCGGCGCAGCAGCGGCTTCAGGCTCAGGCCGAAGTCGCTGATGGCGTCCACCGAGCTCTGACCCGGGCCACCGGAGAGCGCGATCAGCACCCCGGCCGACTTCGGGAACGCGCGCTGCGCGCCGACCGCCAGCTTCAGCTTCCCCGTGGTGGCGCCGAAGTGGTCCAGTGGCACGGTCAGCGTCCCGCAGCCGTATCCGGCCTGGCCCTTGCAGGGCTTCAGACCCAGCGCGGCCGCACCCGCAGGGGCGGCGAGGGCGGCGCTCAGCGCGCCGGCGGCGGCCAGCGCGAGAGCGCGCCTGATCCGCGGCGCGGCCGATGTGGGTGGAGCCGGGACGGGAACGCGCACGACCGCGGAAGGTACAGCCCACGGCCCTCCCCGCGCGGCACCGGGACGGTGCCCCGCGCGTCCCGCGACGGGCCTGCACGCCGTCCCGGTCCCGGTACGCTGCCCGGACGATGTCTTCGGGCGAGCTCACCCCCTCCGGCGCCGGCCGGGCCGATGGGCGCGCGGCCCGCCTGCGGTGGCTCGCAGCGCTCGCAGCGCTGGCCGCGATCGCCGCCGTGGTGCGCATCAGGCGCGATCGCGCCCGCATGCAGCCCGCCGCCGCGGCGCCGCGACCGCCCGCGAGGCCGGTCGCCGACCAGCCGCCGATCCCGCCCAGCCCGGGTCGCGATGTCGATCCTGCGCCGCGCGTTCGGCGCAGCGGCGTCCCGGTGCTCGCCGCCGCGCTCGTCGCCGTGACGGTCGCCGCCGCGGGCCTGCTCGCCGTCGCGATCGCGCGCGAGGACGCCCCGCCCGCCCCGGCGGCCCCGCCGGCCTGGTCGTCGTGGGAACCGGCGCCGCGCGGGCACGCGTCCGTCCCCCGGCAGATCGCCGCGCACGTCGCGCCGCGCTACCGGCTCGACGGCGGCGCCCAGGCGGTCCGCGTCCACGGGGGCCCGCTGCGGCTGGCAAACGCCCCGCTCACGGTCGCCATCCGCACCCCCGACGGCGCCGGCCTGCGCCTGATCGAGAATCAGACGAGCATCCTGTACCGCCTCTGCGGGCTCGGCGAGCGCTGCTCGATCCGGCCCGGCAGGCCGACGACGGAGCGGCACCTCCTGCTGCGCCGCGAAGCCCTCGAACTCGCGCTCTACAGCTTCCGCTACACGCGGGCCGCCCAGGTCGTCGTGTTCATGCCGCCGCGCAAGGGCTTCAGCCAGTCCCGGGGCGGGCAGGCGCTGCTGTTCGAGCGGCGCGGCCTGGAGCCGCGGCTGCGCATCCCGATCGACGCGACGCTCACCGAGGACGTCCCCCGCCCGAAGGACATCGTCCACGCATCCGACCGCCTGCTGGTCGAGCAGCAGACGCTTCCGGCGCTCTACAGCTTCGCGTTCCGCGAGACGCCGAAGGCCACGCGGGCGTTCCTGCTGCTCGTCCCGATGTACGTCCCCGGCCCGCGGCCGCGCCGCTCGCCCGGGGCACCGTCCGCCGGTCAGCCCGTCTAGGAGGCGTGCCGGGAAGGTCCGCGCCGCTCACTGAAGCGCGGGCACGCGAGCACGGGCATCGCCGGGTACTTCGGCCAGTCCGGGTCCCGCAGGCCGATCTGGCACATCGAGAAGGCCGCGCCGCGCCCCGAGCGCACGATGCGCTGGTGTTCGCACCGGTCGCACAGGCCGAAGGACGTGGCGCTCATCGCCGTCGAGTATCGCGCGTAGGCTGATCGGCGCGCCGGCGACGGTGGAATCGTTGCCCGAGCAACTACCCTGTTCGCAGTCGATGGCCACCTTCACGCGACTTCTCGGCTTCCTGAGCCCCTATCGCCGCAGCGTCGCGCTGAGCTTCGCCCTGGCGACGGCCGCGATGGTCATGACCGTCGCGATCCCGGCGCTGTCGGGCAAGGCGATCGACAAGATCAACGACGGCGACAAGCAGGGCCTCGAGCTGATCGCCGCCGGGATCCTCGCCGCCGGGCTCGTCCGCCTCGCCCTGACCGTCTCGCGGCGCCTGGTCGCCGGCCGCGTATCGCTCGGCATCGAGCGCGACCTGCGCGGCGGCATGTTCCAGCGTTTCCAGGAACTCGAGCTGGCGTTCTTCGACCGCCAGCAGACCGGGCAGCTGATGTCGCGCGCGACCGTCGACCTGCAGTCCGTGCGGTTCTTCCTCGGCTACGGACTCGTCTTCATGATCCAGTCCGCGCTGACGATCCTGTTTTCGGCGATCGCGATGGTCTTCGTCCAGCCCGAGCTCGCAGTGATCTCGCTGGCGCCGGTGCCGCTCGTCGTCTTCGTCGCCGCGCGGTACGGACGCAAGTCGCGGCCCGCCCTCCAGGAGGTGCAGCAGCGAATCGCCGAGCTGACCGCCGAAGTCGAGGAGAACGTGTCCGGCGTCCGCGTCGTCAAGGCGTTCGCGGCCGAGGCTCGTCAGCAGCGTCGCTTCGAAGCGCAGGTGACGCGTGTCTTCGAGCAGTCGATGGTCTCCACGCGCATCCAGGCGTTCTACGGGCCGTTCATCGGCTTCCTCCCCCAGCTCGGCCTGGCCGCGGTCCTGTTCATCGGCGGTCGGATGGTCATCGACGAGACGATCACCATCGGGCAGTTCAGCGCGTTCTTCACCTACCTCCTGATGCTGATCGGCCCGATGCGCACGCTGGGGATCTCGCTCGGCATGGCCCAGCGCGCGACCGCGTCCGGGGCACGCCTGTTCCAGATCCTCGACCGCATCCCGCAGATCGTCGCCAAGCCGGGCGCCGGGCCGCTCCCGGCGGGGAACGGCCGCGTCGAGTTTCGCGGTGCGACGCTCCGCTACGACGAGGCCGACCGCGACGCCCTGCATGACATCTCGCTCGTGGTCCCCGCGGGCACCACCGTGGCTGTCGTCGGCGGCACCGGCGCCGGCAAGACGACGTTCGTGCAGCTCGTCCCCCGCCTCTACGACGTCACCGGTGGAGCTGTCCTCGTCGACGGGGTCGACGTCCGAGACGTCGACCCCGCGGCGCTGCGCCGCGAGATCGCCGTCGTCACCGACGATCCGTTCCTGTTCTCGGCCAGCGTGCGCGAGAACATCGCCTACGCCCGCCCGGATGCGAGCGAGGACGAGGTGCGCGAGGCCGCCAGGCGCGCGCAGGCCAGCGAGTTCATCGAGCGCCTGCCCGACGGCTACGAGACGCGCGTCGGCGAGCGCGGCCTGACCCTGTCCGGCGGCCAGCGCCAGCGCCTGGCGATCGCCCGCGCGCTGCTGGCCGACCCACGCATCCTGATCCTCGACGACGCGACGTCCAGCCTCGACGCCTCGACTGAGCAGCAGATCAAGGAGGCGCTGCGCGAGGTCATGGCCGGGCGAACGACCTTCGTCATCGCCCACCGCCTGTCGACGATCGCGCTGGCTCAGGAGATCATCGTGCTCGAGGACGGCGAACTGCTCGCCCACGGCCGCCACGACGACCTGCTCGCGAGCAGCGACCTGTACCGCGAGATCGTCGAGAAGGGCCTGCCCGACCAGGTCTTCCTCACGCGCAAGCCGATCGAGCCCGAAGTGGTGGGTCTCTGATGCACGGCCACTGGGGACCGCCGGGCGACGACCGCCCGCCCGTCGCGCCACATGACGCCCCCGCGCGCGAGCGCCTGCGCCTGCTCTGGGAGGACTCGCGCCGGCGTCTGCGCGGGACCAGCGACCGGGGCCGCAAGGTCCGCGGCCTGCTCGCCCTGATCCGGCCGTATCGCTCGCGGGCGATCCTCGCCGGCATCGCGCTCGTCCTCGGGGTCGCCGCCTCGCTGGCCCCGGCGCCGCTGGTCGCGCGCGCGATCGACGACGGCATCAAGACCGGCGATCTGCAGACCCTGAACATCGTCGTCGCCCTGTACGTCGCGAGCGTGCTGATCGTGTGGGCTGCGTCGTACGCGCAGTCCCGTCTCGTCGGCTGGGTCGGCCAGCGGGCGCTGCAGGACCTGCGGCTGCGGATCTTCACCCACCTGCAGGGCCAGTCGATCGCGTTCTACGAGCGCCGGCCCGCCGGCGTCCTGATCAGCCGCATGACGAACGACGTCGAGGCGCTCGACTCGCTCGTCACCGACACGGTCGTGACGCTGTTCCAGGCGACGCTGACGCTGATCGGGTCGATCGTGATCCTGCTGCTGCTGGACTGGAAGCTGGCGCTGCTCGTCTTCCTGATCTTCCCGGTGATGGCCGTCGGGTCGCTGCTCTTCCGGATCGTCAGCGCCGACGCCTACCGCCGCACGCGCGAGACCATCGGCGGCATCACCGCGTACCTGCAGGAGACGCTGTCCGGCGTGCGCGTGGTGCGGTCGTTCGCCCGCGAGGACCACCACCGCGACCGCTTCGCAGAGCTCAACGAGGCCAACCTCGACGCGAACATGAAGACGGTCGTGCTGAACGCCGCCTACTTCCCGGCGGTCGAATTCGTCAGCTCGCTGGCGACGGTGATGGTGATCGTGTTCGGCGGCTTCCAAGCGATCGACGGCAACATCGAGGTCGGCGTGCTCGTCGGCTTCATCGCCGCGCTGAACAGCTTCTTCGACCCGATCGGCCAGCTGTCACAGGTCTACACGACCTACCAGTCCGGCATGGCGGCGCTGGACAAGATCTTCGAGCTGCTCGACGTCGAGCCCTCGCTGACCGACGCACCCGACGCGACCGACCTGCCCGCGGTGCGCGGCGAGATCCGCTTCGAGGACGTCTCCTTCGCCTACCGCAGCGAGGCGGGCACGAAGCTCGCGCTCGACGACGTGACGCTGCTCGTCCCGCCCGGGCAGACGATCGCGCTGGTCGGCGCCACGGGCGCCGGCAAGTCCACGTTCGCCAAGCTCGTCGCGCGGTTCTACGACCCCAACTCCGGCCGCGTGCTGATCGACGGGCACGACCTGCGGTCCGTGACGATGCGCTCGCTGCGCAGCCAGCTCGGGATCGTCCCGCAGGAGGCGTTCCTGTTCAGCGGCACCGTCGCGAGCAACCTCGCGTTCGGTCGCGACGGGGCGACCCGCGAGGAGCTCGAGGACGCCGCGCGTGCCGTCGGCGCCTGGGACTTCATCGCGAAGCTCCCCAAGGGCATGGACACGGAGATCGGCGAGCGCGGCGTGCAGCTGTCCGCCGGCCAGCGCCAGCTCGTGGCCTTCGCCCGGGCGCTGGTCGCCGACCCGGCGATCCTGATCCTCGACGAGGCGACGTCGAACGTCGACATCCACACCGAGACGACGATCGAACAGGGCCTGCGGCGCCTGCTGGCGGGCCGCACGGCGCTGGTCATCGCCCACCGCCTGTCGACGATCCGGCAGGCAGGGCGCATCGTCGTGCTCGACCACGGGCACATCGTCGAGCAGGGCACCCACGACGAGCTGATCGCCGCCGGCGGCGCCTACGCGGCGCTGTACCGCGACTGGGCCGAACAGGCCGCGGTCTAGCGACGCGCCGTCAGCGCGTGATCGTGAAGCTGCGCTTGGTCACGAGCGACGGCGGGACGTCGCCGGTCGTGCTGCCGCTCGGCGTGTCGAGCGCTTTCACGATCAGCGTCCCCGTGATCGAGGAGCGCTTCAGCAGCAGCTTCTGCAGCTTCTTCAGGTTGACCTTCGTCAGGCGGATCGTGAGCCGCTTGGCCTTGGCGTCCGTCGTCGCCGACGAGCCGGGCTGCAGCTTGATGCCGCCGACCGTCGCGGTGTAGGTCATGTCGCACGCCTGGTTGCAGGTCACCGTGAACGCGAACGCGCCCTTCCCCGCCTTCTGCTTGGCCACGCTGACGGTCGGCGCGACGAACTTCGGGCAGCCGGACTCCTCGGGCGAGGCGATCGTCTTGCAGCTGTCCACGGCGTCGGGGATCCTGTCGCCGTCGAGGTCGGTCCCGGGCTTGATCGCCACGGCGATCGTCGTCGTGACGAGCGTGCGCGGGGCCTGCGAACCGGGGTTGTCGGTGTCCAGGTACAGGTAGGCGCAGATCCGGTACGTGCCGCCCTGGACGGGCTTGAACGTCGACGTGTAGTCGAACTTGCCCGAGCTCGGGTAGAGGATGTCGAACGTGTGCGCGGCGGGGCGCAGGAACTGCTCACCCTGCGAGGTCGCGCAGTTCGCACCGTCGAGCTCGTAGTAGAGGTACAGCGGGCTCGTCTGGATCGTCGTCCCCGACGTCGTGACCGTCACCAGCTCGTTCGCGAGCGGGCTCGCCGTCTCGACGTTCATCGTCAGCGAGGTCTCCTGCGCGAACGCCGTCCCGGCGGCGCCGAAGATCGACGCCAGCGCCACCACCACGACCACACCCAGACTCCGTCGCAACACGCCCTCGCTCCTCCGTGCGATTGAAGCGCCGAAGATACCCGACGAGGCGCGGCCGGGCGCCGGACCCCGGAGAACGCCGAAAGCCCCCGGTCCACCGGGGGCTCTCATCACTGCGGGACAAGGACTCGAACCTTGAATTCCTGCTCCAGAGGCAGGCGTGTTGCCGATTACACCATCCCGCAAGGGGCGCTCAGTATAGGAAATGTCTCGCCGCGGACCGGGTTCGGCGACGTGGTACGGGCCGCGTGTACTAGCTCGCGAACAGCGCGGTGACCGCCGCCTCGAGGCCGGTGTCGAGGCACACGAGCACCTCGTCGCCGGCGTTGACGACGCTTTCGGGCTTGGCGACGAAGCCGCCCCCGTCGCGCAGGACCGAGATCAGCAGGCTGCCGTCCGGCAGGTCCAGCTCCTGCACGGCCTTGCCGGCGGCGGGCGAGCCCTCCTGGACCTCGATCTCGATGATCTCCAGGCGCTCCTCGCGCAGGTCGAGCAGGTGCACGAGTCCGTACGAGGGCACCTCGTGCTCGATCAGGCGCAGGATCAGCTCGGTCGCCGACACGGCCGGCGCGACGTCGAGCAGCTCGAAGTACTGATGGTTGCGCGGGTTGTTGACGCGGGCGATCACCCGGTCCACGAGGTACTTCTCCTTGGAGATCTGGCTGATCAGGATGTTGTCCTCGTCGTCACCGGTGACCGCCACGACGAGGTCGGCGCGCTGGATCCCGGCGCGCTCCAGCACCCACAGCTCGGTGCCGTCGCCGTACTGGACGACGTAGCCCAGCTCGGAGTCGATGGCCAGGTAGCGGTCGCGACGCTGCTCGAGCAGGGTCACCTCGACGCCCTTGGCGAGCAGCTCGCGGGCGAGGTTGAGGCCGACCTTCCCGCCCCCGACGACGATGATGTACACGCTCTAGACCCCCTGGAGCTCGCGCTCGAACATCTCGATCGCGAAGCGCGTCGGGCAGATCGTCGTGAGGCCCTGCGCGGCGTACCACTCGGCGCGGGCCGGATCCATGATCCGGGCCATGACCCGTGGCACGCTGAACATCCGCTGGGCGATCTGGGCGATCGTCAGGTTCGTGTTGTCGCCGTTGGTCGAGGCGATGAACACGTCGGCCTGCTCGATGCCCGCCTCGCGCAGCGCCTCGGCCTCGATCGCCTTGCCGATCGTGAAGCGCCCGCCGGCGTCCTCCCAGGTGGTCGGCATGCCGACGTCGAGGCGCTCGTGCGAGAGCGGGTCCTCGTCCAGCACGGACACCTCGTGGCCCGCTGCCAGCATGGTGCGGGCGACGGCTGAGCCGACGCGCCCGGCTCCGACGATCAGGATGAACGACATCGAGCGGGCAATCTACCCGGCGGGCGGGCGAACCGCCTCGTCGCCGACCGCCGGCGCGGTGAGGATCACCGGGCAATGCGCCTTGGCGACGACGTGCTTGGTGACCTCGCCGACGTAGTTGTCCAGCCCCGGGCGACCGCCGAGCTTGGCGCCGCCGCGGATCTTCGACGGCTCCTCGGCGGCGAGGACGATCGCCTGGACCCCCCGGCGGCGCGCCTCCTCGACGATCGCCTGGCCCGTGCGCCGCGCCCGGACGGTGGCCGTCGCCACCTCCACCCCCTCGTACTCCTCGCCGACCGCCTTGGCGCGCTTCAGCGCCTCACGGGCCTGCTGGAGCTGCGCGTCCGGCAGGCGGGCGTCGATCGGCAGCGCCATCGGGACCTCGAAGATCCAGATCGCCTCGATCGTCGCGACGTCGAGGTTCTCCAGGTCCTCCTCGGCCGCCAGGCGCCCGGCCGTCTGCATGATGTCGTCGTCGATCGGCGTGCCCGTGATCGGCACGAGGATCGACCCGTACTCGGCCTCGACCGGCTCGCGGCTGAGGGCCTCCTGCGGCACGCTGACGCGGGCCACGAGCGAGGTCCCGCTCGAGCGCCGGTGCAGGACGTACAGCAGCATGCCGCCGCCGAGCCAGGCGAACCCGACCCACCGGGCGTCGTCGTGCAGGATGACCACGGACACCCACGCCGCGGCGCTCATCGCGCCGCCGAGCACCGCCGGAACGGGGATGCCCGCTCCGCCGCCGACGTTGAACGGGACGCGATAGGGCCGGTCGCGGCCGGGCTCCTTGATCCGCAGCCGGACGATCGACGCGTGCGCGATCGTCAAGCTCAGCAGCGCCCCGAACGCGTAGAGGCCCAGCAGCAGGTCCAGGTTCTGCGGGATCGTCAGCGCGCCGGCGATGACCGCCGCCAGCACGATCAGGACCCACGGCGTGAAGCGGCGCGGGTGCAGGCGGCCGAGCGCGCTGGGGATCTGCCGGTTCGTCGCGAGCGCGTAGGCCAGCCGCGACAGGCCGAGCATCGCCGAGTTCGCCGCCGCGACGAGCGTGACGGACGCCGCGAGCGCGATCAGGTACTTCGTGCCATCACGCAGCCAGGCTTCGCCGAAGGCCGCGGAGATGCCGAGGAACGGCGCGTCGCTGTACCGGCCGCCAAGGGCCGTCTTCCCGTCGATCACGGGCTGCGCGCTCATCGCCACGAGCGCGATCCCGCCGTAGACGACGAACACCGTCAGCGATCCGAACCCCACCATCCGCCGCAGGTCGGTCTTGGAGACCACGACCTCCCCCGCCAGCCCCGCCGCCGACTCCAGCCCGGTCGAGACGACCGTCGCGATGCCGACGGCGACGATCAGGTCCTCCCAGCTCGGGGTCGAGCCGATGTGAATCGACGCCGTGATCGCGCCGGGGTCGTACAGCAGGGCGATGCCGAGGATGATCAGCCCGACCTGGACGGCGATGTCCGCGACCACGAGCGCGGCGATCCGCCGCGAGCGCGTCGTCGAGAACCCGCGCACGTTGCGCACCGCGACGTAGGCGAGGATCGCCAGGCACGTGATCGCCTCGGTCGTCCCGTGCCCGAACCCGCTCCAGATCGGCGCCAGGTAGTTCGTGGCCGAGAACGACGTCGCCGCGAGCAGGATGACGTAGTCCAGCAGCATCGCCCAGCCGGCGATGAAGCTCCAGACCTCGTTGAAGGCGTAGCGCGCGAAGACGGTGGACCCGGCGCGGTCCTGGTGCATCGCCGAGCCCTCGACGTACGTCATGAACGCGAGCGCGAACATGAACCCGGCGAGCATGAAGACGGCCGGCGTCAGCCCGAGCGCGTACCCGGCGACGACGCCGAGCGCGAAGTAGATCGAGCTCGCGAGCGCGGTCCAGATGATCGAGAACAGCAGGCCCGCGTCCTGGCGGCGATGGAACATCAGCCGCTCCTGCGCCCGACCCAGATCCGGCCGGCGCCGGCCAGGACGAAGAGCCCGCCCAGCAGCAGGCCGGTCGCCAGCGGCCCGCCCCCCGCGACCAGCGTGCGGATGATCATCGCCACGCCGAGCACGATCAGCGCCAGCGAGAGCAGTGCGGTCGTGGTTGCGTGGAAGTTGCGTCGCATGATCGAGCGGTCAGGCCTTGGCGACCGCGGCCGGTCGCGCCTGCGGATCGGTCTGGATGATGACGCGGCAGGGGCGATCGGCAAGGACCGTCTCCAGCGTCTTGCCGAACACCGACCCGGCGGTGCGCGGCGGCAGCGGCACGATGATCGCGCGCGCGCTCAGCTCGCGGGCCTCCTCGACGATCAGGTGCCCCTCCTGCCCCATCCGCACCTTCTCCCAGTGCCCGCTCACGCGGCGGCCTCCCTGGAGCTTGGCCAGCGAGATGACCTTGATCGCGGCGGCCTCCTGCTCGGGCATCTCACCGTCGAGCGGTGCCGAGGAGGGCACCGTGATCGGGACGAGGATGTGGATCCCGCGCCGGCGCGGCGCGGCCATCTTCACCGCCGTCGCCAGTGCGCCCGGCGAGAAGCGGCCCGGCTCCATCGCGACGAGCACGGACTCGTACTCCGCCTCGCGATCGACGACCGACCGCGGGAGCTCGACCTTGTAGGTCGTCGTCAGGTCCAGGCCCTGGCTGCGGCGGTACAGCGGGTAGAAGAGGCACCCGACGGCGAGCCAGCCGACGCCCGCCGCGGCGACATCCAGGTGCAGGGCGGTCACGACGACGAACGCGAGCCCGGTCCCGAGCGCGCCGAGCAGGGCGAACAGCGGCAGGCTCACGCCCCCGGCCCGCAGGTTCATCGGGCCGGTGTAGGGCCGGTCGAAGTCGCGCTTGGAGAAGCGCAGCCGGATCACGGCCACGTGCGCGATCGTGAACGAGAGCATCGCGCCGAACGCGTACATGTTCCCCAGGAAGGCGGCCTGGCCCGGGATCATCGCGACGCAGGCGATCGCGCCGAAGATGATGATCCCGATCCAGGGCGTCCCGAACTTCGGGTGCAGCCGCCGCAGGCGGTCGGGCACCTGCCGGTGCACGCCCATCGAATAGACGAGCCGTGACACGCCGATGATGCCCGCGTTGGTCGCGATGAACAGGATCGTCGCGGCCAGGAGGCCGACGTAGACCGTCGCGGCGCCCTGCAGGCCGCCCAGGTCGATCTGCTTGACCACGCCGAGGATCGGGTCGCCCGCGAAGCCGCCCTGCTCCTCGGTGACGCCCAGGAGCGTCGAGTAGGAGCCGTCCGCCTGCCTGGTCACCGGCAGGGCCGACAGCGCGACGGCCGGCAGCGCGGCGTAGATCGCGAACACCGCGACGACGACCCGGTTGATCGCCTTGGGAATCGTGACCTTCTCGTCCTTGGCCTCCTCGGCCATGTTCGAGATCGTCTCGATGCCGGTGTAGGCGATCATGCCGACCGGGATGGCGAGGAAGAAGTTCTTCCACGTCGGCGCGACGCCGAGGTGGATGTTGTCGGCGAGGACCTGCGGTGAGAAGACGAGCACCGCGCCGACGAGCACCAGCAGCAGCTGTGTCGCGAAGTCCAGCACGGCGAGCGTCACGTTGACCCCCGCCGACTCCTTGGCGCCGAACACGTTCACGCCGCAGAGCACGATGACCACGGCGATGCCGACGACGATGTCCCCCGGCGAGCCGCGCAGCCACTCGGCGCCGAGCACGCCGCCGAGGTAGTGCGGCACGAAGAACGCGGAGATCGCGATCGTGATCGTGTAGTTCAGCATCTGCGCCCAGGCGGCGAAGAAGCTCCAGAACTCGTTGAACGCGTGCCGGGCGAAGCTCGACGAACCGCCGGCCTCCGGGTACATCGCGGTCGCCTCTGCGTAGGTCGAGGCGGTCAGCCAGAAGATGAAGCCCGAGATGACGAAGACGACCGGGGTCAGGCCGAGCGCGAACGACGCGACCAGGCCGAGCGCGTAGTAGATCGACGACCCGACGTTGCCGTACGCGGTCGCGAAGAGCGCGTTGACCCCCAGCACCCGCTGAAGCCCGTGCAGCCGGCGCTCAGCCATCTACGACGATCGTCCCATCAGCGCGCGCAGCGTAGCGCTCCGAACCGGTGCGTCGATGTTCAGAGCGCGGCGCCGACGGCCGTGACGGCCTCACCGATGACGCCCGCTGCGTGCTCGATCTCCTCGCGGGTCGCGATCAGCGGCGGCGAGATCGCCACCGCGTCGCCCAGCGGCCGCACGAAGACCCCGCGCGCCTTGGCCTGCACGAACGTGCGCATCGGCAGGTCCGGGTGCGCGGCGAGGGCCTCGGGGGCGAACGCGACGGCGCCCAGCGCGCCCGTCCCGGCCCGCACGCCGCCGATCAGCTCGTGATGGCCGTCGAGTGCCCCGAGCAGGTCGGCGATGTCGCCCTCCAGCCGCAGCCCGCTCGCGAGCAGGTCCTCGCGCTCGAAGATGTCCAGGTTCGCCAGTGCCGCCGCGCACGCGGTCGGGTGGCCGCTGTACGTCTGCCCGTGGCGGAACCACACCGGGCTCGCCGCGGGCTCCCAGAAGGGCTCGGCGACACGGGCGCCGACGACGATGCCGCCGAGCGGCAGGTAGCCGCTGGTGACGCCCTTGGCGAACGTGATCATGTCCGGCTGCAGGCCGAAGCGGTCGGCCGCGAACCACGTGCCCATGCGCCCGAACGCGCTGATGACGGCGTCGATGACGAGGAGCGCCCCGTGCTTGCGGCACAGCGCCTGGAGCCCTTCCAGGTACCCGGGCACCGGCTGGTGGACGCCGCCGGCCCCGATGACGGGCTCGGCGAAGACCGCGGCGACCCTGTCGGACCCGACGCGGTCGAACTCCGCGGCGAGCGCCTCGATCGAGTCGTGCTGCACGTGGCTCGTGTGCGGGTCCATCGGGCCCATCCCGGCCTGGTTGGCCGCGATGCCGCCGATGCTCGTACCGAGCCCGTGGGTGCCGTGGTAGCCCTGCGTGCGGCCGATCAGGTGGATGCGGTCGGGCTGGCCGATCTGTCCGAAGTAGCGTCGTGCGAGCTTGGCGGCGCTGTCGATGGCATCGCCGCCGCCGAGGCAGAGGAAGATGCGCGCGTCGTCCACCGCGGGCGCCGCGTACCCCGCCAGGCGCTCGGCGAGCTGCTCCGCCGGGCCGTTGGTGAACCCCCCGAAGGTGGAATAGCTGGCGAGCCGGCCCACCTGCTCCGCAACCGCGTCCGCGATCTCCTGCCGGCCGTGGCCCACGTTCACGCACCACAGGCTGGCGGTGCCGTCGAAGTAGCGATTGCCGTCGGCGTCCCAGACGGTCGTGCCCTCGCCGCGGACGATCGTCGTCGCCGCGCGCCGGACGGCCGCCATGTCGGCGAACGGATGCCAGAAGCGCGTGTCGGTGCTCATGGCACCAACCTAGAGGTCGCGCGGCGCGCCGGGAATGCCCGTTCCGGCGCAAGCGGGCGGCGGCCGTGCGCCAGGCGGGCCCGGATCAGCGGGTGCTGAACGGCAGGATCGCGCCGTGGCGGTCGCGGATCCGCAGCGTCATGCCGGTCCGGCCCGCCGGGAGCCGCCCGCCGAGGTCGACGTGCCAGGTCGCGCGACCCAGGCCCGCGCGGTGGACGGACGCGGTGATGAATCGCGCGTCCGAGCACGGCCCGCGGGTGAACCGCGCGCGCCCGGACGACCACCAGCGGCAGCCGGCGGCGCGTGAGCCGCGCCGCAGCGCGACCTCGATGCGCGCGCCCGAGGGCAGGCCCCTGGCGGTTCCGGTGACGGCGTCCGCACCTGGGTCCGCCGGGGAGCCGATGGCCAGCACCGGCCCCGCGAAGCGGACCGGGCCGCTGATCCCGAACGCCGGCGACGTGGCCGTCAGCGACGGGCGGACCTCCTGCAGCGGCGGATCGCCCGGGGCGGTTCCCTCCGCGTACATGGTCACGGAAGCCGTGGCCGATCCGTCCTCGTCCGTGGCGGTGAGGCGCACCTCGTAGGTCGTGTCGGCGCTCGAACCGGGAGCCGGGACGAACGAGGCATCCGTACCCGTCGCGTCGGCGACCTGCTCGGTGGCCGTGCCGGTGTGACGCAGGACGGTCCAGTGCAGGGCCGTCCCGATCAGCGCGCGCCCCCCGGCGCGGGCGGACCCGCGGAGCGCGACGGGCACCCCGGCCCGGTACGTGGCGCCCCCCGCGGGTGCCAGGATCGCCACGGAGGCAGAGACGGAGCCGGAGCCATCCTTGGCGCCGGCCACCGGCGTGGTGCCGGTCGCCGCGAGGGCTACGGTTCCTGACGGCGCCGATCCGAGGATCAGCGCCGCCAGGATGACCGCCCATCCCCCCAGGACCACCGTTCGCGGTCCCATCTCTGCCGTCCGTGCAAGCACAGAAGGCACGATAGGTCGCGCCGGCGGTACTGCATAGATCGGCAATCCGGCCGTCGGGCCATGAGCGTGCGTCCAGGCCGACTGGACGCTTTCTGGACACATGTTCGAAAGCTCATGCGTGGCGGGCGTTCCGGCTGCCGTGTTGTTGGAGGTTCGGGGCGTCAGCGGTCCCCGGGGTCGGGGCCCGCGGTCCACGCTGTTCGCTGCGACTTTCTCGGTCCATGTCCGAGAAACGTGCACCGGACGACGAAGGGCGGCCCACAGGCCGCCCGGACCGCCAGGCCACACGCGGCCGAGGTGCTGTGCTGGAGGCACAGCCCTCGGCGCGCGGGTGGCGTCAGGCGCCGCGACAGATCATGCCGATCAGGTGATGATCGGGATGATCAGAATCGCGACGATGTTGGCGACCTTGATCATCGGGTTGATCGCCGGGCCGGCGGTGTCCTTGAACGGGTCGCCGACCGTGTCGCCGGTGACCGACGCAGCGTGGGCGTCGGAGCCCTTGCCGCCGAAGGCACCGTCCTCGATCAGCTTCTTCGCGTTGTCCCAGGCGCCGCCGCCGGCGGTCATCATCACGGCGAAGAAGAAGCCGACGACGATGACGCCGATGAGCAGGCCGCCGAGGGCCTGGACGCTGATCAGGCCGACGACCGTCGTCAGGACGATCGGGATCAGCGACGGGATGATCATCTCGCGCTGTGCGGACTTGGTGACGATGTCCACGCAGGTCGCGTAGTCGGGCTCGTCGGTCCCCTCCATGATGCCCGGCTTCTCGCGGAACTGACGACGAACCTCCTCGACGACAGCGCCGCCGGCACGACCGACGGCCTCCATCGACAGGGCGGCGAACAGCGTGACCATCATGCCGCCGATCAGCAGGCCCATCAGGACCGCCGGGTCGTCGATGAGGAAGATGCGGTCCTTCACCGGCAGCTCCGCCTTGAAGCCGGCGAAGAGCACGATGGCGGCCAGCACCGCGGATCCGATCGCGTAGCCCTTCGTCACGGCCTTCGTCGTGTTGCCGACCGCGTCGAGTGGGTCGGTCACGTTGCGGACCTCCTCGGGCATGTTCGCCATCTCGGCGATGCCGCCGGCGTTGTCCGTGATCGGGCCGAACGCGTCGAGCGCGACGATCAGGCCGGTCAGCGACAGCTGCCCCATGACCGCGACGCCGATGCCGTAGATGCCGGTCGTGCCGCCGCCCGCGAGCTTCCAGGAGGCGAGGATCCCGAGCACGAGCACCAGCGCCGGAAGCGCCGTCGCCTGCAGGCCCTGGGCCAGGCCGGAGATGATGTTCGTCGCGTGGCCGGTCTGCGAGGCCTCGGCCGTCTTGCGGACCGGGCCGAAGCGCGTCGACGTGTAGTAGTCGGTGATGACGAACAGCAGGGCGGTGACGCCGATGCCGACGAGCGAGCAGAGGTACAGGTCCGTGACGCTGGGCGGATCGATGCCCGCCGAGGCCTTCGCGAACGTGACGCCGTCCATCAGCCAGCTCGTGACCGGGTAGAACGCGATCGCCGCGATCAGGCCGGAGACGAACAGCCCCTGGTAGAGCGCGCGCTCGACGTTGCCCGTCTTCGTGCGCACCGCGAACGTGCCGATGATCGAGGCGACGATCGCGACCGCGCCCAGGATCAGCGGGTACATCGCGACGGCCGTCGACTGCTCGAACGTCAGGACGCCGAGCAGCATGACCGC
>JBKJRO010000066.1:0-22233 GCA_046594555.1 Solirubrobacteraceae bacterium | reverse complement strand
CGCAGCCCGGCGCGCACGCCGGGCAGCGGCGTCCCGGCACTCCCGGGCTTCATCGGCTGGGCGCCCGGGAGCGTGGTGATCATGATCTGGCCGGTCTCGGTCTGCCACCAGGTGTCGACCACGGGGCAGTTCCCGCCCCCGACCACGCGCCAGTACCAGACCCAGGCCTTCGGGTTGATCGGCTCGCCCACCGTGCCGATCAGGCGCAGCGCGCTGAGGTCGTGGCGCAGCACCTCCTGCGCGCCCCACTTGATGCACGTCCGGATCGCCGTCGGCGCGGTGTAGAAGATCGTCACGCCACGCTCGGCGCAGAGCTTCCACCACACGTCCGTCGACGGATAGTCCGGCGCGCCCTCGTACATCACCGAGGTCGCGGCGTTGGCCATCGGCCCGTAGATCATGTAGCTGTGACCGGTGATCCAGCCGACGTCGGCGGTGCAGAAGAAGACGTCGGACTCGGGCTTGACGTCGAACACGTGCTTGAACGACCACGCCACGCCCGTCAGGTATCCGCCGGTGGTGTGCAGGATCCCCTTCGGCTTGGCGGTCGAGCCGCTGGAATAGAGGATGAACAGCGGGTGCTCGGCCGCCAGCGCCTCGGGTGGGCAGACCGGGTCGGCCGCCGCGAGGGCCTCGTCGTAGAAGATGTCGCGGCCCTCGGTCATCGGGCAGTCGATGCCGGTGTGCCGCACGACGACGATCGTCTCGATCGTCGCGTCGGGCGCGGTGACGGCATCGACCTCGGCCTTGACCGGCGCCGTCTTGCCCTTGCGGCGCGCGCCGTCCACGGTGATCAGGGCCTTGGCGTGCGAGAACGCCATCCGCTCGGCCACCGACTCGGCGCTGAACCCGCCGAAGACGACGTTGTGGGGCGCGCCGATCCGCGCGCACGCGAGCATCGCGACGATGACCTCGGGGATCATCGGCAGGTAGATGCCGACGATGTCGCCGGGCTGCACGCCGCGCGCCTTCAGCGCGCTGGCGAGCTTCTGCGTCTCGGCCAGCAGCCACGCGTAGGTCAGCTCGCGGTGCTCGCCCTCCTCGCCGTGCCAGTGGAAGGCGACGCGCTCGCCCAGGCCGGCGTCGACGTGGCGGTCCAGGCAGTTGTGCGAGGCGTTGATCCGGCCGTCGGCGAACCAGCGGTAGAACGGCGCATCCGACTCGTCCAGCGACTGCGTCGGCTCGGTCGCCCAATCCAGCGCGCGCGCCTGCTGCGCCCACCAGCCGGCCGGGTCGCGCTCGGCGGCCTCGTGGACGGACAGGTCCCTGATCAGGGCGTCGTCGACGAAGCCCTGCGGCGGCATGAACCATTCGCGGTCGAGCAGCTCTGCGAGTTCCTGCTCCAGCTGGGGGTCGTCGGCCATGCGATCACTCCTGGGTCCGAGGATTCTCGCCCCGGACCCTAGACGACCGCCGCCCGTGCGCTACTTGCGCTTGCGCTTCTTCTTCGAGGCGTTCGGGCTGGGCGCTCGCGGAGCCGGTGCGGGGGTCGCCGGCGCGACCTCGCCCGCGCCGTCGCGGCGCTCGCGCAGCTGCTGCGCCGTCGGCCAGGGCTGCGGACGGCCCGTCTCCCAGGCCGGGATGACGCTCGGCCAGCGTCCGGCGATCAGGAAGCCGAGCGCGACGAGCCAGAACGAGCGCAGGATGCCCTGCTGGTCGAGCGGCAGGACGAACGTGGCGCCGGTGATGACGCCGAGGATGCCCATGAAGCGGGTCAGCAGGCCCACGCGCATGGCGTTCAGGCCGAGCATCACGAACGTGAAGCCGAGCAGGAAGCCGCCGAGCTGCTGGACTGCCGCACCGATCAGGACCCCGCCGCTCTTGAGCGCGTCGACGGCGTCCGCGTTGGTCGCGTCGGCGGCCAGGCCGGTCGCGGCGCTGTACCGCGCGATGCCGCTGGCGGCCGTCCCGATGCCGTACATCGCCGCGCCGGCGGCCGCCGCGAACAGCGTCAGCCTCAGGAGCGTCGGGTTGCGCGCCTTCGTCGCCATGAAGAGGTAGGACGCCGGGAGGAACAGGAACAGCCCGCCCAGGCCCTGGATGATGGCCCCGGCGATCGGGACTGTCGCGTGGTCGGCCAGGTACAGGACCTGCAGGGCCCCGCGCCCCTGGGGGATCGTCGTCCCCGTGACGAGGTGGCCGAGGGTGTCGAGCGGGGTGACGACCCTGCCCGCGTACTCGGGGATCCCGTTGAAGCCGACCGTCGTGAGGATGCTGCCGACGAGGGTGAGGATGCCCGCGGCGATGCTCCCGGCGGCGGCGCGGGTGCGGTGCGCGGACTCCCAGGCAAGGGCCTGCTCGGGGGTCGTGGCCTGGGGGGCGGGGGTCGACATCGTGCGGGGCCCGGCCGCGACGGCCGGGGGCGGTCAGTCTACGAGGAGCGCCCGGGTCGCCGCGCCCAGGTCGCCGTCGGCGGAGCGCCGCGCACCGGGCACGAGGCTCGCCAGCGCCTGCGCGGACTCGAGGATCTGCGGCGGCGTCGCCGGACCCGTGACGATCGCGACGGGCACGGCGATCGACCGCAGGTCGCGGCGCGTCGCCGGCCAGCTGGCGAGGCCGGCGTAGTCGGCGAAGAACGCACGGTCGGCGTCGGGCGTGCGGGCGCCGCCCGATCGCCCGGGCCGCGCCGCCAGCCACGCCTTCACGCCGGCCGCCGGGCCGCCCGCCGCGACCGCCTCCTCCAGCCGCGCGTACTCGTCGGACAGCGCACGGGCGCCGTCCGGGGCGAACGCCAGGAGTGGCGGGTCGCGCAGGGCGGCCGCCGTGATGACGCCCGGATGACGGCGCACGAGGTCGAGCACGACGAGCGCGCCGAACCCGTCGCCGGCGCCGACCGCGCCGCTGACCCCGAGCGAGCGCAGCAGCGTCGCGAGGTCCTCAGCCTGCTCCATGACCGTGGTGCCGGCATACGGTTCCGGTGCCGTGCTCCCGCCGTAGCCGCGGCGCGAATACGTGATCACGCGCGCCACGTCCGCGAGTTCGCGCGCGAGCGGCTCCAGCTCCACGTGGTCGCCGGCGAGGTCGTGGACGAGCACCACCGGTGGTCCCGCGCCGTGCTCGGCACAGACCAGGTCGACGCCGGCTCCGGGGGCGATGGGTGCCATGGCCTACGATTGAACCATGGAAGGATTCGGAGGTCTGTTCGGTGACCCAGAGGAGCTCCAGCGCCGCATGGCGGAGTTCGCGGAGCAGATGCAGAGCCAGCAGTCGCTCGCGTGGGCGGACAACGCGATCAAGCTCGCGGTCGACATGACCGTCGCGGCGATCAATCGCGTCAACGTGCAGGGCACGACGAACGAGCAGGCCGAGCAGATCCGCGCGGTCATGGCGGTCGTGTTCCCCGAGGCGGTCACGCTCGTCAGAGAGGCTCGCCAGGGGCTGACGTAGACCGCGGGCCGCGCTCTGCGGCCCGGTGCTCGCGCCCGGCGTCGATCACGTCGCGGAACGAGCGGAAGCCGAAGACGAACACCAGCGCCGCGAACCCGACGCTCAGCGAGATCGTCGCGATGGCGATCTGCTGGCCGACGGAGTACGCCGCAACGGTCGACGCCGCCGCCGTCCCGGCGAACACCTTGACCAGCAGCGCCTGCTGCACCCCCGCGCCGCCGGGGGTGAACGGGACGATCGCCGCGACGGCGTTGACGCCGAGCACGAGCAGGACGTTGCGAACCGACCCGCCGATGCCGAACGCCTCGAGCAGGAGCCAGAACGCCAGGCAGCGCAGCAGCCAGCCGCCGAACTGGATCAGCCAGACCTCCCTGCGGTACCGCGGGCCGTCGCGCAGGATCGACAGACCTTGGCGGACCTCCTGCCAGAACGCCGCCACGCGCCGCGAGAGGAACGCGAACAGCGCGAGCAGCAGGACGGCGACCGCCGTCAGCAGGAACAGGGCGAACCGCGGGTGCCGGGCGAAGAACGACAGGTCGAACGCCTCGAGCTTGGAGAAGTCCGGCGGCTTGGGGAAGACGCCTTGCGTGAAGGCGAACAGCAGCACCGGGAAGGCCATCGTCAGGTCGAACACGCTCTCGACCAGGAACGACGAGGCGACTGCCGGGTAGCGGGAGGCCGGGATCGACGTCTTGACCAGGAACAGCTTGATCACGTCGCCGCCGCGCGCGGGCACGACGTTGTTGAAGCCGTAGGCCGCGATGTACGCGCCCCAGACATGGCGGAAGTCGATCCGCTCGTCCGGGTAGGCGGCCCGCAGGATGTTGTTCAGCGCCAGCGCGCGCATCGACAGGTAGGCGGTGAACACGGCCATTCCGGCCAGCAGCGGCAGGAAGCGGACATGGGCGAGGCTGTCGAAGAAGCTGCCGACCGCGTCGAAGAAGTTGGCGGCGCCGTCGAGGATCGAGGCCAGGACCACGCGTCGAAGCCTAGGCGCAACGAGTCCCCTAGGGTCCGGGCCGATGCCGAGCGCTCTGGGAACGCCGAACACCGACGGGGCCACGCGGCTCGTCCTGCTCGGTTCCGGCGAGCTCGGCCGCGAGGTGGCGATCGAGGCCAAGCGCCTTGGCTGCGAGGTCGTCGCCATCGACCGCTACCCCGGAGCGCCGGCGATGCAGGTCGCCGATCGCAGCGCCGTCATCGACATGACGGAACCGGACGCCCTGCGTGAGCTGCTGCGGGCCGAGCGCGAGCGGCCGCACGGGCGCCTGCTCGTCGTGCCCGAGATCGAGGCGATCGCCACGCCGGTCCTCGAGGAGCTCGAGGCCGACGGACTGCACGTGGTCCCGACCGCGCGCGCCGCGCGGCTGACGATGGATCGCGAGGGCATTCGCCGCCTCGCCGCCGAGGAGCTCGGGATCGCGACGTCGCCGTATCGCTTCTGTGCGTCGCTCGACGAGGTCCGCGAGGCGGTCGCCGCGCTCGGCGCTCCATGTGTGCTCAAGCCGGTGATGTCCTCCAGCGGCAAGGGCCAGTCGGTCGTCGCGTCCGCCGAGGACGCGGAGCGCGCCTGGGACCACGCCCAGTCCGCCGGGCGCGTCGCAGGGTCGAAGGTCATCGTCGAGGGCTTCGTGGCGTTCGACTACGAGATCACCCTGCTCACGATCCGTCACGCGGCCGGCACCTCGTTCTGCGCGCCGATCGGGCACGTCCAGGTCGACGGCGACTATCGCGAGAGCTGGCAGCCTCAGCCGATGTCCGCCGTCGCGCGAGCCCGGGCGACCGAGGTCGCGGCTGCGATCACCGGCGCGCTCGGCGGGACCGGGATCTTCGGCGTCGAGCTGTTCGTGTGCGGCGACGAGGTGCTGTTCAGCGAGGTCTCGCCGCGCCCGCACGACACCGGGATGGTGACGATGGCCACGCAGGCGCTGTCGGAGTTCGCCCTGCACGCGCGAGCGATCCTCGGCCTGCCCGTCCCGGCCGGCGAGGTGCCGCTGCGCTCGCCGGGGGCCAGCGCGGTCGTGCTGGCGCCGGCGTCGGGCGACGCCCCGTCCTACACCGGGCTCGCCGAGGCGCTGGGCAGCTCGCCGGACGTCGACGTGCGGATCTTCGGCAAGCCGGACGCCCGGCCGAACCGCCGGATGGGCGTCGCGCTGGCGACCGCCGCCGACGCGGACGCCGCGCGCGTGCTCGCGAGGGCGGCGGCGGGCGCGATCGGCGTCCACGTGGACTGAGGCCGCCGCATGTCCCACCGCCCACGCCCATCCGTTCCGCACCAGCCCGGCCCGGCCGAGCAGGCCGAGCTCGAGCGGATCGCCGGCGAGCGCATCGACGAGGAGCTCGAGCACGCGCCGCAGAGCACCCGCCGCCAGATCATCCGGCTGGTGCTGGCCCTCACGGTCGTGCTGCTCAGCTTCTACATCGTGGGGCCGAGCATCGTCGAGACGCTCTCCTCGGCGCCGCGGCTGGCCACGATCACCTGGTGGTGGTTCCCGATCATGGCCGTGCTGGAAGTCGCGAGCTTCGCCTCGCAGTGGGCCGTCTCGTGGATCGCGATCCGCCGTGCCCACTGGTGGGAGATCGCGACCTCGCAGCTCGCGGGCAACGCGCTGGGCCGGATCGTGCCGGGCGGCGGAGCCGCCGCCGGCGCGCTGCAGTACCGGATGCTCGTCGACTCCGGGACGCCGCGCGGCGCCGCTGCGACCGGATTGACCGCGACGAACATCCTGGTCTTCGGCGTCCTGCTGGGGCTGCCGTTCCTGGCGCTGCCGGCGATCCTGCTCGGGCTGCCGATCGACCGGACCCTGCGCCAGGCGCTGGTCTGGGCCGGCATGCTGCTCCTCGCGGTGGTGGCCGGCGCCGTGGTGCTCGTGGTCAGCGACGCTCCGCTGCGCTTCGTCGGTGACCGCTTCGAGCGCCTGCGCAACCGCCTGCGGCCGCACGCCGCACCGCTCCGCGGCGTCTCGGACCGGATCGTCAGCGAGCGGGACCTGATGCTCCGGATCGTCGGCGAGCGCTGGAAGCGCGCGCTGCTCGCGTCCGTCCTGAAGTGGCTGCTCGACCTCGGCGTGCTGGTCGCCGCGCTCGCCGCGCTCGGGTCGCATCCGCCGCTGTCGCTCGTGCTGCTGGCCTACTGCTTCGCGCAGCTCCTCGGGCAGATCCCGCTGACGCCGGGCGGCCTGGGCTTCGTCGAGGCCGGCCTGACCGGCCTGCTCGCGCTGATCGGCGTCAACGGCGGCGACGCCGTCCTCGCCACCCTCGCGTGGCGCCTGTGGTCCTACTGGCTGCCGGTTCCGATCGGCGGCGCGGCGTACTGGGTGTTCCGCCGGCGCCATCCGTCCGGCGGGGCTCCGCCGCCGCAGCCCGCGGCGGCCACCTAGAGGCCGAGCGCGGCCCAGAGCGCGGGCTCGTCCAGCGACGCGTGCACCTCGTGCGCGATGCCGTCGAGCCGGACGCCGTCGACCGACGGCACGCCGAGCACCCGCAGACCGGCGGCCCGCGCGCTCGTGCAGCCCGTCGGGGAATCCTCGAGCGCGACGCAGTCCGCCGGCGCGACGCCCAGCGCGGCGCACACCGTCGCGTACGGCTCGGGGTCGGGCTTCTGCCGCGCGACCTCGTCGCCCGCGAGCGTCGTCGCGAACACGCCGGTCAGCCCGCCGCTCTCCAGCGCGAGGTCGACGAAGCGCCGCGGCGAGTTGGAGCACAGCCCGATCGGGACGCCGCGTTCGCGCAGCGCCGTCAGCAGTGTCACGGCGCCGGGCATCGGCACGCAGCCCAGCTCCAGCTCCTCGAGCACCAGGACGTGCAGCTCCGCCAGCAGGTCCAGCGCCTGCTCAGCCTGCTCGCCGAGCATCGCCGCGAGCTTCGCCGCCGCGACCGGTCCGGCGCTGCCGACGAGGTCGACCTTGTGCTCCGGCGTGAACTCCAGCCCGCGGCGGCCGAAGAGCGTCACCTCCGCTCGCGTCCACACGACCTCCGTGTCGAGCGTGAGGCCGTCGTTGTCGAAGACCACGGCGGCGGGGGCGGGCACGGGTCGAGTGTAGGAAGCTCGCCTACGCGTCGACGGCGCAGATCCGCCACGGCCCGGGAACACCCTTGAGGTCGTACTCCCCGCGGTCGGCCAGCGTCCGGCCCGAGCCGACGATGAGGTCGCGGACCGTGCTGCTGACGAGCACCTCGCCCGGTCCGGCGAGCCCGCTCACGCGCGCGCCGATGTGGACCGCCAGCCCGCCGACATCGTCATCGGCGAGCAGCTCGCACTCGCCCGTGTGCAGCCCGGCGCGGATCTCCAGGTCCAGGTCGCGGACGCGGTCGCGGATCGCGATCGCCGCGCTGATCGCGCGGCTCGGTCCGTCGAAGACCGCGAGTGCGCCGTCGCCCAGCGACTTCACGAACCGCCCGCGATGGTGCTGCACCTCCTCGCGCACCAGCGCGTCGTGGCGCTCCAGCAGCGACCGCCACCGGCCATCGCCCAGGTCCGCGGCGCGCTCGGTCGAGCCGACGATGTCGGTGAACAGCACCGTCGCCAGGATGCGGTCGCTGACGACCGGACGCCGGACGCCCGTGAGGAAGTGCTGGATCTCGTCCGCGACGGCGTCCTCCTGGCCGACCCAGAGCGCGCCCTTGCCCGGGACCTGGGCGTACCGCGCGCCGGGAATGTGCTCGGCGACGTACCTCGAGTGACGCTCGTCGAGGTACGTGTCGTCCTTGGGGCGCAGCACCAGCGCGGGGCATTGCACGCTCGGCAGCACGTCGCGCACGTCGGTCTCGCCGATCATCGCCAGCGACGCGGCGGCGGCGGCCGGGCTCATCGCCAGGCGCTGGATGCGCGCCATCAGCGGTCGCTGCCGGTCGTCGTTCCCCGCGACGACGCCGGCCAGCGGACTCGCATCGGTGCCCCAGGTCTCGACGATCGTCTGCACGAACTCGGCGCGCTGTTCGACGGTGGGCGCCCACTCGTACCCCGGTCCGGCCACGAGCCGGGCCTGCGGCGACACCAGCACGAGTGCACGCACGCGGTCGGGGTGCGATGCCGCGTACAGCGCCGTCAGGCCGCAGCCCTCCAGGTAGGAGAGCAGCACCGGCTGCTCGGAGCCCGCCGCGTCGATCACGGCCTGGACGTCGTCGATCTGCTGCTCCAGCGGCGTTGCCCCGGCGATGCCGTCGGACATCCCGCTGCCGCGCCGGTCGAACAGGATCAGGCGCGAGAACGACGCGAGCCGCCCGAAGAAGCGCGCGAAGGACTGCAGCTCCCAGAACATCTCCGTGTTCGACAGGTACGACGGCACCAGCACGATGTCGAGCGGCCCTTCGCCCACGACCTGGTAGGCGATCTGCAGATCACCGCTGCGTGCGTAGCGCGTCCGCGGAACGTCCACCGGGCCACACTATCCGCGCCCGGCGCCGTCGATTCAGGACAGCGCGCCGGGCGGCAGCACGTAGCGCCGCGGCGCTGACGCATCGGCCACGCGGCCGCCGGTCAGCCGCGCGCTGTGCAGCCCGCCTCTCGCGGCCACCGGAACGACCGCCTCGGGCTGCCCGTCGTGATCGGCGATCCATGCGAGGAGCGCACCGGACCGAGCGCCCTCGGCGAGGACCGCGGCGCGTTCGATCACGTTCCCGCCGGACGGATGCGGCCGAGCAAGTCGGGTGATCACGGAGCGGAGCTCGTCGTCGTCCATGAACTGGACCCTAGCCCTCTTGCACCGACCGCGGGGAGGGGGGAACGGGCGATGGCCTGTGCCGTCCGGGGCCGCCCCCGGTCGCACCGGCGGAGGTCTCAGCTGAGCGGCTCGGCCAGTCCGATGATGATGCCCTCAGGGCCACGCAGAAAGCAGAGCCGGTAGCTGTCCTTGTACTGCGCGATGTCGCCTACGAGTTCGGCACCGTGGCTGCCCAGGCGGGCAACGACGTCGTCGATGTCATCGACGGCGAACATGATGCGGCGTATGCCCAGCGCGTTCGCCGGCGCGCTTTCCGGCTCGGCTCTGACCGACGGCGGCGTGTGGAACTTCGTCAGCTCAATCCGGCTGTGGCCGTCCGGAGTCCGCATCATGGCGGTGTCCGCACGGACGTCGTCGAGCCCGACGACGCGGTCCACCCAACCTCCCTCGACCGGCGCCTCGCCTTCCAGCTCCATACCGAGTTCGGCGAAGAACGCTTTGGCAGCGTCGAGGTCGTCGACAACGATGAGGACGTTGTCCATCCGCTGAATCGCCATGTCCGCGGAGCATAGGGTCGGTCAACAGAGACCGCGTGCTGCGGGCGGACCTACGAGAAGCAGCCGCCTGCGCCCATGGCGTCAGGCAGCGTCGAACCTTGCCCGGTTCTCAGCCATCCACTTCTCCATGTCCTCCTGGGTGTGACTGGCGTCCATCGCCTCAGGATGGGCCTCACCGTAATGAGGACGAAGCGCTTGCATCCATTCCTCGAACGTTTCACCTTCCGCCGTTACTTCGCACAGGTCGCATTTCAACATCTTCATGAAGATGAGCCTTTCTCGAGCTCGTTGGTTCCCGTGCCGATGGTGGTGAGCCTTCCAGGGCGCGAACTGCCGGATGGCTGGACGATACTGGCCGCCCGGCGCCGTGGTTGCGGGGGCTACGCGGGTGCCGTCAGGTCCTTCAGCGCGGCGAGCACCTGCTCGTCGTGCGTCGCGGGCTTGACCTTCGGGATGACGTGGCGCAAGACGCCGTCGGCGTCGATGACGAACGTCGTCCGCAGCGCGCCCCAGTAGGTGCGTCCGTACATCGACTTCTCGGCCCACACGCCGTACGCCTCGCAGACCGCGTGGTCCTCGTCGGCGAGCAGGGTGAAGTTGAGTCCCTCGGCGTCGTGGAACTTCTTGACCTTCGTGACCGGGTCGGGCGAGACGCCGAGCACGACGGCGCCGCTGTCCTCGTACTGCGGCAGGTGGTCGCGGATCCCGCAGGCCTGCGTCGTGCACCCCGGCGTCGAGGCCTTGGGATAGAAGTAGAGGACGACGGTGCTGCCGCGCAGATCGGCGAGCGAGACGCTCGTGCCGTCCTGGTCGGCGAGGGCGAAGTCGGGGGCCTGCTCACCGGACTCGATCATCGGGCGCTCCTGTCAGTGGTGGGGACTCGTCCGACGATACGACGCGGACCGCCGGGTCGGACGCCGCGTGACGGGATCGGCGGCGGCGCCGGGGAGGGGCGTCACGAACGGCGCGCCCGCCGCCTCACTTGAGCAGCCGCGAGAGCCGCCGGTCCTTCAACACGCGCCCGCCGGTCTGGTCCCGCGGGCAGTAGCACAGGACGTAGCTCTCGTAATGCACGGCGGCGATCGTCGTGCCGCAGCGCGGGCACGCATCGCCCTCGTGGCGATGGACCTGCAGCGGCAGCGGCAGCTTGTCCGGAATCGGCAGGCGCACGACCTCCTCGTAGTGCTCGATCGCGCCGCCGAGGCGGTCGATCACGGCCGCGCGCAACCGGGCGGCCCGTTCGTCGTCGAGGTCGTTCGCGCGGTGGAACGGCGACAGGCGGGCGGTCCAGAGGATCTCGTCCACCCAGGAGCGCCCGATCCCCGTGATGATCCGCTGGTCGCGCAGGGCGGCGTGCAGCGGCCGGGCCCCGTGCGGTGCGAGCAGCGCCGCGAGGTCGGGCGGATCGGGCCACGCCTCCGGGCCCAGCCCGGCGATCGCGTCGTCGATCTCGACCACGTCGCTCCCCAGCACTTTGACCCACGCGGCCTGGCGGGTGCCGAACTCGCGCAGGCGCAGTTCGCGCCCGTCCTGGAGGCGCACGAGCAGCCGCGATGTGCGGTCGCGCGGCGTTGCCGGCGTGTCGAACAGCTGCAGGCGGCCCGCCGACATCAGGTGCATGAGCAGCGACAGGTCGCCCGACAGATCGACGACGAGGTGCTTGCCCCGCCGCCGCACCGCGTCGACCGTTCGTCCGGCGAGTGCGGTGAGTGGCGGGTCGAACGTCTTCAGCGCGTTGATCCCCGGCGCGGTCGCCGAGGCGACCTCGGCCCCGCGCAGCACGGCATCCAGGCGCCGAGCGGTGATCTCTACCTCAGGCAGTTCCGGCACTCGGCAAGTGTTCCACTTGGCAGCGTGATGACCGTTCCCTACGGTCGGCCGCGTCGGCTGGGCCGGGGGGAAGATCGGTGCCGCAGACGCCTAGGGCCACGGAAGGCCCCTCCCGCGGGGGCGGGGGACATCTGAAAGAGGGACGTCGTCTATGTCGCATCTTGCGCACCGCGCCGCACCAGCCGGCGCTCGCACGGCACTCATGCTGATCGTCGTGTCGCTGGCGTTCGCCGGCACAGCGCGCGCCGGCACCTACACCGTCACGGTCTGCGACGCGACCGGCGTCAACCGCGCCTTCGTGCCGTACGGCGACTCCGCGTTCGTCGTCGCCGAGCCCGGCTGTCGCCCGCAGTTCACGGGCACCGGCTACCAGTCGGGCGGCGTGCGGGTGCGCAACAGCGTCAACGCCCCCGGCTACTCCACGCTCGCGCCCCTGTTCACGAGCGGCGGCCTGCGCGCGCAGGCGCCGGGCGGCACGTTCATCACCCGGCTGCGCGGCTCGGCGACCGCCTACGACGACATGGGCTCGACCTCGATCGAGGGCTGGCGCGGCGGGATCGCCGACGACGTGGGACCGCTCTGGTGCGGCTTCCATCAGCCCTGCGCGTGGGGCGGTCCGCCGATGCCGGGGATCGACGTGGCGCCGAACGCCGCTGCGACCCGGCTGGACATCACGGTCACCTGCGCCCTGTGGACCGGCTGCCTGCGCGACCGCCTGCGCTCGGTCGTCAACCTCGACGACGCGCGGATCGAGGTCAGCGACCAGGTCGCGCCCGCGGTCTCGGCCGCCGGCAATGCCTGGTCGTCGAACTGGAACGCCGCCGCGGTCACCGCCTCCGTGCGCGCCACCGACGGCGCGGGTGTCCGCCGCACGTGGTTCACCATCGACGGCGGGGAACCGCTCTCGGCATCGGCCTTCGCCTGCGACCCGTATGCGATGGCGCCGTGCCCGGCCGACACGGGGACCGCCGCCGCAGAGCTGTCGCTCGCGGCCCTCGCCGACGGGCGGCACACCGTCACGCTGCATGCCGAGGACGCCGGGTACAACCAGGCGACAGCCGACGTGGCGCTGCTCGTCGATAACAGCGCACCCGTCGTGTCCGCCGTCCGGACCCTGACCAGCGGCGCCTGGCAGCGGGTCAACGCGTTCGACCTGCAGATCACCGCTGCCGACCCGCCCGGGGGTTCGGGCATCCGCCGGCTGAGCTGGGAGGTCTGCCGCGACGACGGCACCGGCTGCGTTCCCGGCAGCACCACCGACCCGGTCGCGCCCGTGCGCCTCGCCGTGCCGGAGACCGGCACCTGGAGGGCGCGCTTCTGGGCGTCGGACGCGCTCCGCGCCGGCGTCAAGAGCGAGTGGTCGGCGCCGCTGCGGTTCGACGACACGGTCCCGGGCGCGGCGCGGTTCACCGGCGCCGACGGGTGGACCCGTGCGACGGCGCCGTCGGTCGTGCTCGACCTGCCGGTGGATCAGGCTCGCGGGCCCTCGGGGCTGGCGGGGTACGCGGTGGTGCTGGGCGACGCGGTCGCCGGCACGTCGGCGACCGTCGCAGGCGCGTCGCCGACGGTCGATCTCGGCGCGCTCCCCGAGGGCGCGACGGTGGTTCGCGCCCGGGCGATCGGCGGCTCCGGAGTCCCCGCCGCAGCCGTCACCGCTGTCACCGTGCATGTCGATCGCACGGCGCCGCTCGTCGGCGTCGCGCGGGACCCGGACGGCGCCGAGACCGACTGGATCGGGCGCGAGACCCGGATCGCCGTGCACGCGGCGGACGGATTGTCGGGGATGACCGCCGCGCCGGCGGGCGAGCCCGACACCGCCGGCGGCCGCATCGTCTACGCCGTGGACGGCGGCGACCCCGTCATCGTCCGCGGTCCCGACGCCGCGATCGCGCTGGTCGCGACGGGGGATCACGCCGTGACGGTCCGGGCGTATGACGCCGCCGGCAACGTCAGCCGCGAGCGCGTGCTGCGCGTCCGCGTCGATCGGACAGCGCCCGCGGGCGAGCTGCTGCCGCTCGACCCGGGCCGCCCGCGGCGGATCCGCGCCGTGATCGACGACCTGTGCATCCGGTCGGCGACGCTCGAGCTCCGCCGCCGCGGGGACGTCGACTGGCGCACGCTGGATGCGACGCTCGACGGTCGCGAGGCGTGGGCCGACATCCCCGACGACCGCCTGGCGGCCGGCTCGTACGACGTGCGATTCCGCGTCGAGGACTGCGCGGGGAACGTCGGCGTGCTCTCGCGGTTCGCGAGTCAGAGCGCCGCCGGCTCCGGCGCGTCGCTGCGCCTGCCGCTGCGCGCCGAGCTGCGCCTGCAGCTGGCGTTCGACGGCGACGACCTCGCCGGCGACCGGACGCGGGCGACGCTTGCGCTCGGCCGCGGCGTGCGGATCCGGGGCCGGCTGGCCGATGCCGACGGCGGGCCTGCGGGCGGGCGCGTCGTACAGGTGCAGCAGCGGATCGGCGGGGGCGACTGGCGGACGATCGCGACGCGGCCGACGGACCCCGACGGCGCCGTCGCCGCGAGCCTGGCGCCCGGCCCCAGTCGCGAGCTGCGCCTGGTCGCCGAAGCCGACGAGCTGACGATCGGGGGCGTGAGCCGGACGCTGCGCATCGCCGTGCCGGCGCGTGCCACGATCCGCGTCGCGCGGCGCATGCTGCGCAACGGCAGCGCGGCGCGGTTCTCGGGTCGCGTGCTCGGCGGGTTCCTGCCGGCCGGCGGCCGCGAGCTCGAACTCCAGGGCTACAACCCGCTACGCGGTCGCTGGCAGCCGGTCCGCACCAGCGGCCTGCGCAGCGACGGGCAGGGCAACTGGCACGCGAGCTACCGCTTCAGCGCGACGCGCGGCACCGTGCGGTACCGCTTCCGCCTGCGCGTGCCGCCGAGCCCGGACCACCCGTTCGCCAACGGCTACAGCCGCGCAGTGACGGTCATCGTCACCGGGTGACCGCCCCGCAAACGCCGAGCGCCCGCCGGATGGCGGGCGCTCGGTCAAGCGGGTGCGGCGATCGCTCAGGCTGCTTCGCGCAGCGCGGCGACGCTGTCGAGCTGCGCCAGGCGCGAGAGCGCGCGCTGCTCGAGGCGCTGGGCCTCGGCCGTGCTGACGCCGAGGCGCCGGCCGGTCTGGGCCGCGGTGTGGGGCTCCTCGCCGCTGCGGCCGAAGCGCAGCTCGATGACCGAACGCTCGGCCTCGGGGAGCTCCGCCAGCGCGGCGTCGAGCTTCGTTGCGACCTCGTCGACCGCGACGACCTCTTCCGGGGTCGGCGAGTGGCTGTCGAGCAGCTCGCCAAGCGACGCCGAGTCGTCGTCGCCGACGCGGGCGTCGAGGCTCGCGGGACGCGAGTCGAGCTTGCGCAGGCGCTCGACCTCGTCGGGCTCGAAGCCCGTCTCGGCGGCGATCTCCTCGACCGTCGGGTCGCGCTCGAGCTTCGCTGCGAGGTCCGCCGCGATGCGGTCGACCTTGCGGGTCTGCTGGGCGACGTTCGCCGGGAGGCGCACGGTGCGGGCGGTGTTGTCCAGCCCGCGCTGGATCGCCTGGCGGATCCACAGCGTCGCGTACGTCGAGAAGCGGAAGCCCTTGCGGTAGTCGAACTTTTCCGCGGCGCGGATCAGGCCGATCATGCCCTCCTGGCCGAGGTCGCCCATGCCGAGGCCGAGGCCCTGGTAGCGGCGTGCGATCGAGACCACGAGGCGCAGGTTGGAGTTGATCAGCAGATCCTTCGCGTGCAGATCGCCGCGCTCGATGCCCTTGGCGAGCTCGAGCTCCTCGTGCGGGCGCAGGAGGCGGTACTGCGACGCACGGCGCAGCAGCTGGTCAACCGGGTCGGCGACCGTGAGGGTCTCACGGGGCTCGTCGGTGGGGGCAGTGATGATGTTCAGCTTCATATCCATATCCGATTCAGGTAGTCGGATTTTAGCGCGATATCGTTGCTCGCGCAACCGTCTTCGTTGCTGCTTGACCAGGCGCCGTCGGCAGGAGCCGTGGCGATGGGGGGTGGGGAACGGGTCCTGCGGGGTGCCGCAGTGCCGCGAAAGCTCCCACGTCGCCGTAAAGGCGACCTCAAGTGTGTCGCATCACGGGTCTCCGTGCACTGCTGCACGGAGACATACACGGGAAACGCGATTGGTTTCTCGTGTTTGCAGGGAAACCCTCCAGGCCCGCGGTGCCTGGGGAAACGCTCGCCTGCAGCGCCTCGCCCCGAAGCGTACGATCGCAGTGTGCGACAGCTCACAAGTCTCGATGTGCAGTTCCTGGCGGTGGAGGATGACCGGACGCACGGCCATGTCGGGAGCCTGGCGATCTACGACCCGTCGACGGCGCCGGGCGGGCGCCTGAACGTCGAGAGCGTCCGCGCCCTGCTGCGCGAGCGGATGCACCTGCTGCCGCCGTTCACCTGGAAGCTCGTCCGCGTGCCGTTCGACCTCGACCATCCGTACTGGGGCGTGGACCCCGATCCGGATCTGGAGTACCACGTCCGCGAGCTGGGCCTGCCGGCTCCGGGCAACCTGCACCAGCTCGCCGAGCAGACGGCCCGCATCTATGAACGGCGGCTGGACCGCGCCCGGCCGCTGTGGGAGATCTACCTGATCCACGGGCTCGAGGGCGGACGCGTCGGTGTGCTGACGAAGGTGCATCACGCGGCCCTCGACGGCCTGTCGGGGGCGGAGATCCTCGTCACGCTGCTCGACCTGGAGCCGACGGGTCGCGTGATCGCGCCACCCGAGGTCGCGCCCCAGCGCGATGCCATCCCGGGGCGGGTCGAGCTGACCGCGCGCGCGCTGACGGGCATGCCCCGGCACACGGCGAGGGCTCTGCGCCACGTTCCCCGGACGCTGCCGAATCTCGACCTGATCCCGACGTTCCGCAGCGTTCCGGGCGTGCGGGCGTTCTCGTCGGCTGCGCGGTTCGTCGAAGGGCACTTGCCCGGCAGCGAGCCCGAGCTCGAGGTCGAGACGCTCGCGGCGCCGAAGACGACCCTCAACACCCGCATCTCGGCCCATCGGTCGGTGTCGTTCGAGACGGTCTCGCTTGCCGGGATCAAGCGGATCAAGAACCACTACGGGGTGACCGTCAACGACGTCGTGATCGCGATCTGCGCGAGCGCCGTGCGCGAGTGGCTGATCGAGCACGACGACCTGCCGACGAAGCAGCTGCTGGCGATGGTCCCGGTCTCCGTCCGGCTGCCGGAGGAGTTCGGCACGTTCGGCAACCGCGTGTCGATGATGACGGTCCCGATCCCGACGACCGAGCACGAGCCGGCAAAGCGCGTGCGCAAGGCGCACCGGGCGATGAAGAAGGCAAAGGCGCGGCACGAGACGACGCCACGGATGCTGATCGAGGATGCGAACGCGGCGATCCCGCCGGTGCTCCTGGGCCGCACCGCTCGCATGCTGCTCGGGGTCGCGGCCTCCGGTCAGCTGAACCCGCCGCTCAACCTGGTGATCTCGAACGTTCCCGGCTCGCCGGTCCCGCTGTACATGGCCGGCGCGCGGCTCGAGGCGAACTACCCGCTGTCGGTCATCACCGACGGGATGGGCCTGAACCTGACGATCATCAGCTACCTGGATCGCGTCGACTTCGGCATCGTCGGCTGCCGCGAGGCCGTGCCCGACCCGTGGTTCGTCGCCGACGAGATCCGCCGGGCGTACGAGGAGCTGATCGAGCTGGTGGACGCCGACGAGGCCGGCGAGGCCGCCACGCACAAGCAGCGCGTCAAGGCGCGCAAGCCGGCCGCCTGAGGCCCGACGTTCCCAGCACGACGGGCGCCCCTGCGCGGCGCAGTCGCTAGAACTCCCGCGATGTCCTCCCGCGCACGACTGCTCGCCGCCGTCCTCGCGATGGCCGCCGCGGCCATCGCCTTCGCCGTCCTGAAGCCCGACGAGGAGACGACGACCTCGCCGGCGACGACCACCCGTGCGCCGGCGTCGACGGCTCCCGTCGCGACGGCGCCGTCCGGACGCGTCATCCGCGTGAAGGGCGGGCAGCCGGTCGGTGGCGTCAAGGACATCACGGTCAGGCAGGGCGAGGTGGTCCGCCTGACCGTCACGTCCGACGCGCTGGAGGAGGTCCACATGCACGGCTACGACATCGCGAAGGTCGTGGCCCCTGGGCGGCCGGCCGTCTTCGTCGTGCCCGCGACGATCAACGGCGTGTTCGAGGTCGAACTCGAGCGGTCGGCGGTCCCGATCGCCAAGCTCACCGTCGAGCCCTGACCGCCCGGCGTCAGCCCAGCCAGGTCCGCAGCTCGTCGAGCGCCTCGGGCAGGACGTAGTAGTAGGCCCAGAGGCCCTTGCGCTCGGAGTCCACGATGCCCGCGTCGCGCAGCTTCTTCAGGTGGTGGGACAGCGTCGGCTGGCCGATCTCGAAGAGCGGTACGAGCTCGCAGACGCAGACCTTCCCGGCGTGCCTGCGCAGCACGTCGACGAGCTGCAGGCGGATCGGGTCGCCGAGCGCCTTGGCGATCACGGCGAGGCGGAGCGCCTGCTCGCGCTCGACGTCGGGGTAGACGACCGGCTCGCAGCAGGGCTCGCCGGCGGGGCGCTTGCGCTTGGGCGTGAGCTGCAGATCGATCGTCATCGATCACGACGCTACCGGCGTGTGAACGGCATTGCAACGACAGGTATCGATTGAGTAGCGTGGGCGACATGGCGACGGTGCGGGTCGGGATCAACGGCTTCGGGCGGATGGGGCGCCTGTTCGTGCGCGCGGCGTGGGAGCACCCGGCATTCGACGTCGTCCACGTCAACGAGCTGCACGGCGACGCAGCGACGGCGGCGCACCTGCTGACGTTCGACTCGATCCACGGCCGGTGGCATCGCGCGGTCCACGGGGCGGGCGGGTCGTTGTCGATCGACGGCCGCAGCATCGGGTTCACGGGCGCCCCGTCGCCGGGCGAGGTGCCGTGGGACGAGGCCGGGATCGACGTGGTGATCGAGGCCACCGGGAGGTTCCGCACGATGGCGTCGCTCGCGCCGTACTTCGAGCGCGGCGTGCGCAAGGTGATCGTGGCCGCGCCGGTGAAGGAGGACGGCGCGCTGAACGTCGTCGTCGGCGTCAACGACCAGCTGTACGAACCCGAGCGACACGATGTGCTGACGGCCGCCTCGTGCACGACGAACTGCCTGGCGCCCGTCGTCAAGGTCATCCACGAGGGCATCGGCATCTCGCACGGGTCGATCACCACGCTGCACGACCTGACGAACACGCAGACGATCGTGGACGCGCCGCACAAGGATCTGCGCCGCGCCCGCGCCGCCGGCGTCTCGCTGATCCCGACCTCGACCGGGTCGGCGACCGCGATCGGCCTGATCTTCCCCGACCTGCAGGGACGGCTCGACGGCCTGGCGGTGCGGGTGCCGCTGCTGAACGCGTCGCTGACGGACTGCGTCTTCGAGGTCCGCCGGCCGACGACCGTGGACGAGGTCAACGACCTGCTGCGCGCCGCCGCCGACGGCCCGCTCGCCGGGATCCTCGGGTACGAGGAGCGCCCGCTCGTCTCGGTCGACTACAAGGACGATCCCCGGTCGGGCATCGTCGACGCGCTGTCGACGATGGTGACCGGTGGGACGCAGGTGAAGATCTACGCGTGGTACGACAACGAGTGGGGCTACGTGAACCGGATGGCCGAGCTGGCGGACACGGTCGCGGCGAGCCTGCCGGAGCGATGACCGCGCAGGCCGACCGGCGCAATTACGCCGTCGTCACCGGCGCGTACTGGACGGACACGGTCGCGGACGGCGCGAGCCGCATGCTCGTGCTCTTCTACTTCTACGAGCGCGGGTTCACGCCGTTCCAGGTCGCCTCGCTGTTCCTGTTCTACGAGGTCTTCGGCATCGTCACGAACCTCGTCGGCGGCTTCCTGGCCGCGCGATTCGGGTTGAAGAGGACGCTGCTGATGGGCCTGAGCGTCCAGCTCGTGGCGCTCGGCATGCTCGCGCTGGCGCCCGAGGCGTGGCTCATCGTCGGGTACGTGATGGTGGCGCAGGCGCTGTCCGGCATCGCCAAGGACCTGACGAAGATGAGCTCGAAGAGCGCGGTGAAGCTCGTCGTGCCGGACGACTCTGCTGGGACGCTCTACAGCTGGGTCGCGATCCTCACGGGGTCGAAGAACGCGCTGAAGGGCGTCGGCTTCTTCCTCGGCGGGCTGCTGCTGACGGTCGCCGGGTTCCGCGTGGCGCTCGCCATCCTCGCGGCGATGGTCGCGACCGCGCTCGTCGTGGTGTTCGTGATGATGCGCGGTGATCTCGGCCGGCCGGACCGCAAGGCGAAGTTCAGCCACATGTTCTCCAACAGCCGCGCGGTGAACATCCTCGCGGCGGCGCGGGTCTTCCTGTTCGCCTCGCGCGACGTCTGGTTCGTCGTCGGCCTGCCCGTGTATCTGCGGACCGAACTGGGCTGGAGCTTCTGGCAGGTCGGCGGCTTCCTGGCGATCTGGGTCATCGGCTACGGCATCGTCCAGGCGTCGGCGCCGCGCCTCGTGCGCCGCCGCGCCGACGAGGGCGGCGGGGAGCCGGACGGCGCGACGGCGACGCGTCTGGCCTTCGTCCTCGCGGCGTTCCCGGCGGGGATCGCGATCGGCCTCTCGACCGCGATCGACCCGGGCGTCGTCATCGTCGCGGGGCTGCTCGCGTTCGGCGTGATCTTCGCGCTGAACTCCGCGGTCCACTCCTACCTGATCCTCGCCTACGCGGACGGGGACCGGGTGGCGATGAACGTCGGCTTCTACTACATGGCCAACGCGGTCGGGCGGCTCACCGGCACCGTGCTCTCCGGCCTGCTGTACCAGTGGCAGGGCCTGGAGGCGTGCCTGTGGGCGTCGGTCCTGCTGGTCCTGGCGGCGGGCCTGCTCTCGCGGCTGCTCCCGAGCGAGCCCGAACCGGCGGCGACGGCGCTGCGCACAGTCCACTGACGCCGCGCCCAGAGCCCCGCGCCGCGGGTCGGGCGCGAAGTCTTACGCACCCGCTACCGGCGCCTTAGGGCGCGTTGAGGCGGGGCCGCGAGGGTGGCGTCCACAACACGAAGCACCTCGCACGTGCGTCCTCCTCCCAGCACCGTGACCGGCCCGCGCAAGCGGGCCGGAATCGTTCCGATCGGGCCCGGCGGCCGGCCGGCCCGTCAGCCGCGCAGCGTGACGGGCAGGCTCTTGAGCTGGCTGGAGAACTGCGAGATGACCCACGTCGGCTCGCCGGCCTCGGCCATGTCCGGGAAGCGCCTGACGGTCTCCTCGACGAGGATCTGCAGCTCCAGGCGCGCGAGCGCGGTGCCCAGGCAGAAGTGCCGCCCGCCGGCGCCGAAGGCCTGGTGCTCGGGATTACGCAGGATGTCGAACCGGTCGGGGTCCTCGTAGCGGTCCTCGTCGCGGTTGGACGAGGGGTACCAGAGAGCGACCTTGTCGCCCTGCCTGATCGGGCAGCCGCCGAGCTCGGTGTCCTTCGTCGCCGTGCGGCGGAAGTGCGCGAACGCGGGGAACATCCGCAGTGCCTCCTCCACCGCGCCTGGCACGAGCGAGGGGTCCTCGACGAGCATCCGGCGCTGGTCGGGGTGCTCCATCAGCGCGCGCATCGTGCTCGTGTAGGTCGCCTTCGTCGAGTCGTTGCCGGCGGCCATCAGCAGCACGAATCCGGAGAAGATCTCCTCGTCGGTCAGCATGTCGCCGTCGATCTCGGCGAACACGAGGACGCTGAGCATGTCCTCGGTCGGGTTCGCGCGTCGCTCGGCGACGAGCTTCATGCACTTCTCGTACATCGGCGGCAGGTCCTCGGAGACCAGCTGCTCGAGGCCCTTGGGGTTGAGGTCCGGGTCGCCGAAGCCGAGCAGCGCGTTGATCGACTCGGCCCACGGCTTGTCGTCGGCCGGGTCGAGCCCCATGAAGCTCCCGATGACCCGGGCGACGACGGGCTGCGCGATCTCCGTGACCAGGTCGCACGTCTCGCTCCCCTCGAGGCCCTCCATCACGCCGATCGTGATGTCGCGGATGGCGTCCTCGTGCGCGGCGATCGCCTTCGGCGTGAACGCGCGCTGGAACAGCGCCTTGATCCGGTCGTGCTTCGGCGGATCCATCCCGATGAACATGCCCTGGACGAGCTCCAGCGGCACGCCGTAGTCGGTGATCAGGATGTTCGACGCCGACGAATACGTCTCCCAGTCGCGGCTGACCTCGAAGACGTCGTCCGCCTTGGTCACCGACCAGAAGCCCGCGTCCTCGGGCGACTGCGAGATGCCGGGACTCCAGTGGACCGGGCATTCGCCGCGCAGCCGCCTGAACACCTCGTGGGGCGGACCCTCGGCCCACAGCGCCTCGTCGGCGACCTGCAACTGGTCGAGGGCGAGCTTCGCGGAAGTCGACATGCTGTCAAACCTAACGACCTGCACCGATCGGTGCAAGATCGTGGCGCGCGGGCGCTCGGGGTAGCGTTGGCCGCGATGGCATCGGGGGACCGACAGCCGCTGACCCCGAGGGGCGCCCAGACCGCTGCACGGATCCTCGACGCGGCGACGACGGTCCTGAGCCGCGACGGCTTCGGCGGCGCGACCCTCGGCCGCATCGCCGAGGAGGCCGGCATCGACAAGCGCGGGGTGCTCTACCACTTCGGCAGTCGCGCGGCACTCCTCGTCCGGGTCGTGCAGACCGTGGGGGAGCGGATCGCGGCGAACATCGACGCGGAGGTCCGCAGCACCGGATCCGCGCAACCGGTCGCGGTGCTCTGGGCCGGTATCACCTCTGAGCCGCAGCTCCTGCGGGCCTACTTCGCGCTCGTCGGCGGGAGCGCCGAGAGCGCGATGGCGACCTCCGCGC
>JBKJRO010000131.1:0-4067 GCA_046594555.1 Solirubrobacteraceae bacterium | reverse complement strand
ATGCTGTGCGGATGAAGTCCTTTGGAGACGACGAACTTGCGCCGCTTTGTCGCGCTGATCGCCAGGTAGCCGGCGGCGGCGACCGTCGAGGGGCCTTCATAGAGGCCGGCGCTCGAGAGCGGCAGGCCGGTCAGCTCCGACATCGCGGTCTGGAACTCGAACATCGCCTGGAGGCCGCCCTGGGAGATCTCGGGCTGATAGGGCGTGTAGGGGGTGAGGAACTCCGAGCGGGAGGTGATTGCGTCGACGATGGCCGGCACGTAGTGGTCGTACATCCCGGCGCCGAGGAAGCAGGTCTCCGACTCCGCGTCGGCGTTGCGCGAAGCAAGCTCGCGCATGCGCTCGTAGACGGCCGCCTCGTCGAGGCCGTCCGGAAGGTCTAGCGGGCGGTCCAGGCGGACGCCTCCGGGGAGGTCGAAGAGCTCCTCGATGGACGAGACGCCGATCGCCTCGAGCATCTCGGCGCGCTCGGAATCGGTTGCGGACGTGTACCTGCTCATCGGGCTCCGAGGGTAGCGGGGAGGTCGGTCCGGCTCCGCTTCAGTCGGCGAGCAGCTCGCGATACGCGGCGGGATCAAGGAGCACGTCGAGCTCACCCATGTCGCTCAGCTTCACCTTGATCATCCAGCCCTCGCCGTAGGGGTCCGTGTTGATCAGCTCCGGGTTTGTCCCGGCGGAGTCGTTGACTGCCAGGATTTCGCCCGAAAGCGGCGCGATCACGTCGGAGACGGCCTTGACGGACTCGACCTCGGTGTAGGGCTCGTCCTTGCTGACCGTCGCGCCGACCTCGGGAGGATCGAAGAAGACGACCTCGCCGAGCGAGTCCTGGGCGTACCAGGTGACCCCAAACGTGGCCTCCTCACCGTCGATCCGCGCCCAATCGTGCTCGGGGTGGTAGCGGAGGTCGTCGGGATAGCTCTCTTCAGCGGCCAAAACCTTCTCCTTCTGATCAGCTCTGCTTCGCGTAGAGCGGCTTCTTGCGGACCTCAGCCCCTCGGACCCGGCCTCGGACGTCGATATCGATCGCCTGTCCAGGCTCGGCGAGCTCGCTGCAGACGTAACCCATGCCGATCCCAAGCTCGAGGGAAGGCGAGAAGGTACCGCTCGTGACGGCGCCGGCGGGCTCACCGTGCGCGAGGATCGGATTCCCGGCCCGCGCGATCCCCTTCCCCTCGATGGCGAAGGCCACCAGCTTCTCCTCGGATCCGTTCGCCCGCGCAGCGGCGACGGCCTCGGAGCCGGCGAAGCCCGTCTCCTCCTTGCAGCACCAGCCGAGGCCGGCCTCGATCGGGCCGCGCGACTCCATCAGGTCGTTGCCGTACAGGTGGAAGCAGACCTCCAGGCGCAGCGTGTCCCGGGCGGCCAGGCCCGCCGGCACGGCGCCGCGGCCGGTCACCGCGTCCCAGATCGGGCCGGCGGCATCCGGCCGGCAGAGGATCTCGACGCCGTCCTCGCCGGTGTAGCCGGTGCCGCAGACGAGCGCGTCGTAGCCGGCGAGCACGGTCGGCGCGACGTGCATGCGCTCGGGCAGCGGCCCGTCGGCGATCGCCTGGACCGTCTCGCGGGCAAGCGGCCCCTGGACGGCGAGCATCGCCCAGTCGCCGGCCACGTCGCGCACCTCGCAGTCGTAGCGCTCGGCATGCCGGCGGAACCAGGCGACGTCCTTGTCGTGGTTGGCCGCGTTGGTGACCGTCAGATACTCGTCGGCGCCGAGGCGATACGTGAACAGGTCGTCCAGCACGCCGCCGTCCTCGCGGCAGAGCACGCTGTACTGCGCCCCGCAGATCGCCAGGCGCTCGACGTCGTTGGACAGCAGGTGCTGAAGCAGGTCGAGCGCGTCGGGCCCGCGCGTGACGATCTCGCCCATGTGCGAGACGTCGAACACGCCGCACGATCCGCGGACGGCCAGATGCTCCTCCCGGATTCCGGCGTACTGCACCGGCATCTCCCACCCAGCGAACGGCACGACCTTCCCACCCGCCGCGACGTGGCGGTCATAGAGCGGCGTCCGGCGAAGCGCGGCGTCCATGACGATTGACGGTAGCGCGGCGGACCGCAAAGGCCCGTATCGCAGGCCTTTTCCCCAGCGCCCTCCCCCCGGACCACCGGCGACCGCGTCCTACACGGCAGGCCCGCCGGCAACCACCACCGGAGCGAGCACCACCGCCCGAGCGAGAGATCGTGGATGCATGAGGCGGCGGGTGGCCGCGGGATGGTGCTCTGCACAGACCGCGGCCACACGACGCCTCAGGCGCCGCGAGATCCGCGAAGCATCAACCGGCAGACACCGCGGCGCTACTTGAGGAACGCGGGAATATCGAGATCGTCATCGCCGATCTCGAGGTCGGCCTTGTCCCGGCCCACCCGCGGGCGGCGGTCCTTGGCCGACTTGTCGGCCCGCTCACCGACGACGCCCCGAGCGGCCCGCGGCCGCGAGCGGCCGTGATCGAAGCCGGTGGCGATGACGGTGACGCGCACCTCGTCGCCCATCGACTCGTCGATGACCGCGCCGAAGATGATGTTCGCGTTGCTGTCGGCCGCGTCGTGGACGATCGCGGCTGCGTCGTTGACCTCGAACAGCCCGAGCTCCTTGCCGCCGGTGATGTTCAGCAGCACGCCGGTGGCACCGTCGACGGCATCCTCCAGCAGCGGGCTGGACACGGCCATCTTGGCCGCCTCGACCGCGCGCTGCTCGCCGCTCGACGCCCCGACGCCCATCAGCGCGGACCCGGCGTCGGACATGATCGTCCGCACGTCGGCGAAGTCGAGGTTGATCAGGCCCGGAATGGTGATCAGGTCGGTGATGCCCTGGACGCCCTGGCGCAGCACGTTGTCGGCCTCGCGGAACGCCTCGAGGATCGTGGTGCGGCGCTCGACGGTGGACAGCAGGCGCTCGTTCGGGATCACGATGAGCGTGTCCACGACGTCGCGCAGGCGGGCGATGCCCTCCTCGGCCGAGCGCTGGCGCTGCGTGCCCTCGAAGTCGAACGGGCGCGTGACGACGCCGACGGTCAGCGCGCCGATCTCGTTCTTGGCGATCTCCGCGATGACCGGCGCCGCGCCGGTACCGGTGCCGCCGCCCTCACCGGCGGTGACGAAGACCATGTCCGCGCCCTTGAGCGCCTCCTTGATCTCGTCGCGCGACTCGGCGGCCGCGCCGAAGCCGACCTCCGGGTTGGCGCCGGCGCCGAGCCCCTCGGTCAGCTCGTGGCCGATGTTGAGCTTGATGTCGGCGTCGCACATCTGCAGCGCCTGGGCATCCGTGTTGGCCGCGATGAACTCGACGCCGCGCAGGCCTGCGTCGACCATCCGGTTGACGGCGTTGGTTCCACCGCCGCCGACGCCGACGACCTTGATGACCGCGAGATACGTGCCGCTGCTTTCCATGTGATCGGACCGACCCTCAAGTTTGTGTAGAGGCTGGACGCCCCGGGAGGTGCTCAGAGAGCCTGAGCACCGTACGCATCGGCAACTCCAGCTGTCAACGAGACCCTAGCCGGGCAAGATCCCTTGCACGACGACCGTACCTCATGTGAGCATCGAGGGTTGAATTGTTTTTAACCCTCAACTGGTGCTTGAGCTTGAGTCTAGGGGGTCGTGGCGGGAGCCGTCGCCGCAGCCGCGCCGGTGGGGCCGGTCGCCGGGGCGACGACGGCCGCGACGGGCGCCTGCTGGACGGGCGCCTGCACGACGGCCCCGCCCTGGTCGGCGGACAGCCCGCCGGCGGCAGGGCGCTCGGGGACGCGCACGTCGATGTAGCCGGCGGCCCGCGCGGCCGGATCGACCAGGACGCGGCGCACGGCGATCCACTTGGCCTCCATCCGCCCGCGCCCGCCGAAGCGCAGCTCCTGTCCGCCGTCGAGGCGCACGACCAGGCCGTCGGGCGTGACGACGACGCGCAGGATGCGGGCGCGGATCGATGCCGGCGCCGCGGCCAGCAGTTCCACGCGGGCCCTGGTGCGCGTGTCGGCGACGCTGGCGCCGCCCGGTGGGACGCGCGCCGGGATCACCGGCAGCGAGGCGGTCGGCGTGTCGCGCAGCAGGACGCCGTCGTCGGCCACGGCGAC
>JBKJRO010000108.1:0-16840 GCA_046594555.1 Solirubrobacteraceae bacterium | reverse complement strand
CGTGCTGTCCGAGCCGTCGGTGGTCGCGATCGACTCGCGCAGCGGCGAGGTGCACGCCGTCGGCATCGAGGCCAAGCGCATGCTCGGCCGCACGCCGGGGACGATCTCGGCGATCCGACCGCTGAAGGACGGCGTGATCGCGGACTTCGAGGTGACCGAGGAGATGCTGCGCCACTTCATCCAGAAGGTGCACCAGAACCGCTGGGCGCATCCGCGCGTCGTGGTCTGCGTGCCGTCGGGCGTGACCGGGGTCGAGAAGCGCGCGGTCGAGGAGGCCTGCCTGAGCGCCGGCGCCCGTCAGGCATACCTCATCGAGGAGCCGATGGCGGCGGCGATCGGCGCCGGGCTTCCCGTCGGCGAGCCGACCGGCTCGATGGTCGTCGACATCGGCGGCGGCACGAGCGAGGTCGCGGTGATCTCGCTTGGCGGGATCGTCGTCAGCCAGTCGATCCGGATCGGCGGCGACGAGCTCGACGAGGCGATCATCAACTACGCCAAACGCGAGTACAAGCTGCTCATCGGCCAGCAGACGGCCGAGGAGGTCAAGCTCGAGATCGGCTCAGCGCACGAGATGGAGGAGGAGCTGCAGGCCGAGATCCGCGGGCGCGACATGGTGTCGGGCCTGCCCAAGACGGTGGTGCTGACGAGCGAGGAGATCCGTCAGGCGCTCGAGGAGCCGCTGTCGCAGATCATCGACGCGGTCAAGGAGACGCTCGACCGCACGCCGCCCGAGCTGTCCTCGGACATCATGGACCGCGGCATCATGCTCGCGGGCGGCGGCTCGCTCCTGATGGGGCTGGACGAGCGCCTGCGCGAGGAGACGCAGATGCCGTGCCATCTGGCTGAGTCACCGCTGACCTGCGTGGCCGTCGGCTCGGGCCGCTCGCTCGAGGAGTTCGAGGTCATCCATCGCGCCAACGCCCGCAATTCGAGGAACCGCCGCCGCCGCTAGGCACGGGCGCGACACCCTCATGCCCTATCCGGAGCCCATCTTCCCGTGTACGACAAGTCGGTCCGCCGCCGGCGGATAACCGTCGCGCTGCTCGTGGCGTGCTCGCTGCTGCTGCTCACCGCGTACTTCGGTGAGTCGGCGGGCGGGGGCCTCCACAGCGTGCAGCGCGGCGTGCTCGAGGTCGTCTCGCCGATCCAGGACGGGGCCAGCCGCGCCCTGAAGCCGATCCGCGACCTGGTCGGCTGGTTCGGGGACACGCTGTCCGCCAAGGGCGACAACAGCAAGCTGAAGCAGCAGGTCGAGGTGCTGCGCGCCAAGGCCGTGGAGAACGCCGCCGCGGCGCGCGAGAACGGCCAGCTGCGCAACCTCCTGTCGCTCGACCAGAGCGGCCTGTCGGCCGCCAGGCCGGTGACCGCGCGGGTCATCTTCCAGTCGCCGACGATCTGGTACGCCACGATCGGCATCGACCGGGGGACAGGCGACGGCGTCCGCATCGGCCAGCCGGTGGTCACCGGCGACGGCCTGATCGGGCAGGTCACGACCGCGGCGTCGAACTCGGCGGTCGTCACGCTCATCACCGACAGCTCGATCAGCGTGCCGGCGCGCGTCAACGAGCGCATCGGCGTGACCGGCGTCGTGCAGACCGGATCGGGCAGCCCCGACGACCTGCGGCTGAAGTTCACCGACGGGCGCAAGGACGTCGTCAAGCCGTCCGACACGATCATCACCGCCGGGACGGCGCGCGACGCCGGGAAGTACACCTCGCTCTACCCGCCGGACATCCCGATCGGGCGCGTCACGCGGGTCGACGACGCCGGCAGCGACAATCCGCAGATCCACATCCGGCCGTTCGCGGACCTGCGGCACGTGGAGTTCGTCCAGGTGCTGACGCGCCAGATCAACGGGAACCGCGGCTGATGGGTCCCGCACCCGACCTGCGGCTCGTCTGGCGCCTGGGGTCGCTCGGCCTGGCGACCGTGCTCGTCCAGATCTCGGCGATCTCGCAGCTGAAGATCTTCGGCACGAACGCCGACCTGACGCCGCTGATCGTGGCGAGCGCCGGGCTGCTCGCCGGATCGATGGCGGGCGCGGTCTTCGGGTTCGGCGTCGGCCTGTTCCTCGACCTGGCGCTCGTCCAGACGGTCGGGCTGTCCTCGCTCCTGTTCCTCATCATCGGGTACGGCGCCGGGCGGCTGCGCGAGCTGCGCGACCCGCAGGCCGCGGTCGTCCCGATCGCCGTCGGCGCCGCCGCGACCGCAGTGGCGCAGATCGGCTTCTCGGTCATGCAGTTCCTGCTCGGCGACGAGGTGCCGCTCGGCTTCGGCCTGATCCGGCAGATTCTGCTGGCGATCATCCTCGGCGCGATCATCGCCCCCGCCGTCCACGTCGTCGCCCGCCGCTGGCTCGGCCCGGCGCTGCCGGAGGACCCGCGCAAGCGCCGGCGCCGCGCGTATACGACCGGCGGGCTCTCGCCGCTCTCGAGGTCCTAGCCGCATGGCGATGATGGAACCCGTCGACCCCCGCCGGGCGCCGATCACGCCGCAGCTGGCGCTGCGCGTGGCGATCCTCGGCGGCATCGCGCTGGCGCTGTTCGCGGCGATCTTCCTGCGCCTGTGGTTCCTCCAGGTCCTCACCGGCGACAGCTACCGGCAGGAGGCGCTCAACAACCGCGTGCGGCACGTCCCGGTCGCCGCGCCGCGCGGCGCGGTGCTGGACCGCAACGGCGCGATCATCGTCGACAACCGCGTCGCGACCGTGGTGCAGCTGGATCCCAAGTCGCTGCCGGCCGCCGAGCGCGACGCGATCAACCAGTGGGGCAGCGACGTGGGCCGCCGGCAGGCGAAGGCTCCGGCGCTGCGCGGTCCCGTGCCGGCGTTCCCGCGGCCGACGACGCCGTCGGTGCAGCAGCGGCTGCGGCGCCTGGCGCCGGTGCTGGGCATCCCGTCGAGCGAGCTGTGGCGGCGGGTCGTCGAGCAGCTCGTCGTCGTCCCGTACGCCAACGTGAAGCTCAAGGTCGACGTCCCCGACGCGCAGCGCAACTACCTGCTCGAGCGCGAGGGCGACTACCCGGGCATCGCCGTCGAACGCATCTACCTGCGCCACTACCAATATGGGCGCACCGCGGCCCAGGTGGTCGGCAACGTCGGTCAGATCAACGAGCAGCAGCTCGGCAGCAAGGCCTATCGCGGGATCCCGCAGGGCACCGTCATCGGCCAGGGCGGCCTGGAGACGGCGTTCGACACGTTCCTGCGCGGCAGCGACGGCGTGCAGAGCATCACGGTCGACTCCGCCGGGCGCCGGCGCGGTGCGCAGCGCGCGAGCGAGCCGGTCCCGGGCAAGAGCGTGCGCACCTCGCTGGACCTGGGGCTGCAGCGGACCGGGCAGCGGGCACTGGACGGGATGGTCGCGGGTGGCCCCGGGACCGCCGGCGCGTTCGTCGCGCTGGACCCGCGGAACGGGCAGGTGCTCGCCGTCGGATCGAACCCGTCGTTCGACCCCAGCGTCCTGGCCAAGCCGATCTCCAAGAAGCGCCTCGACGCGATCTTCGGCCCGCAGGCCGGCTCGCCGCAGGTCAACCGCGCGATCAGCGGGCTCTACCCGACGGGATCGGTCTTCAAGCCGATCACGGCGCTCGCGGCGCTCGACCACGACCTGGTGACCCCGCAGACCGTCATCGTCGACAGCGGCTGCATGACCATCGGCGCCGACAAGCAGGAGCGCTGCAACGCCCGCAAGGCGGTCAACGGGCCGGTCGACCTGCGCCGTGCGCTGCAGGTCTCCTCGGACATCTACTTCTACACGCTCGGCCGCGACGCGAACCGCCTCCGGGGCCAGGTCATCCAGTCCTGGGCGCGGCGGCTGGGGCTGGGCCACACGACTGGCATCGACGTCCCGGGCGAGGCCCGGGGCACGGTTCCCGACAAGGCCTGGCGTGCCCGCGTCGGAGCGCAGGAGCTGGCCTGCGAGAAGCGCACGCACAAGGCCTCCTGCGGGATCTCCGACAAGCGCCCGTGGACGCTGGGCGACAACGTCAGCCTCGCCGTCGGGCAGGGCGACGTGCAGGCCACGCCGCTCCAGATGGCGGTCGCCTACGCAGCGCTCGCCAACGGCGGCAAGGTCGTCCGGCCGCACCTCGGCGTCGCCGTCGAGGACGACGCCGGACGCCGGCTGCAGCGGATCGACAGCGGACCCGCGCGCCCGGTCGCCATCGACGGCGGGTACCGTCAGGCGATCCTCGACGGCCTGCACCTCTCGACGATCGCCGACGGCACCTCGGCCGAGGTCTTCCGCGGCTGGAACCAGAGCCGCCTGCCGCTGTTCGGCAAGACCGGCACGGCGCAGCGCACCGGGCGCCCGAACGACCAGTCCTGGTACGTGGCGTTCGTGAAGGACGGGACCCGGCCGATCGTCATCGCCGCGACGGTTGAGGACGGCGGCTTCGGGGCCGAGGCCGCGGCGCCGGTCGTCTGCCGGATGCTGAACCGCTGGTACCGCCAGAAGGCCGCCTGCGCCGCCGGGAAGTCGGCGACGCTGTGAGCACGCAGTTCGCCACGCGCGACGGTCGCCAGACGATCGCCGTCCCGCGCACGCGCGGCCTCACGCTTCCGTTCGACCTGACGCTGGCGCTGGCCGCGATCGGCCTGGGCATCTGCTCGGTGCTGACCGTCGGCAAGGCGACGGCGGACGACATCCCGGGCGACCCGAACTTCTACGTCAAGCGCCAGCTGATCTACCTCGCCGCGGGCACCGTCGTCGCGGTGATCGCCTGGCGGCTGGACTACTCGCGGCTGCGCGAGCTGAAGTACGTCATCTACGGCGCGCTGATCGCGTCGATCCTGGCCGTCATGGTCCTGGGCAGCGACGCCAAGGGCGCGCGCCGGGCGATCGACCTCCCAGGCTTCTCCTTCCAGGCGTCCGAGCTCGGCAAGGTGCTGCTCGTCGTGTCGCTGTCGGCCTTCATGGTCGACGCCTCGCGCAAGCTCACCGATCGCCGGACCACGGCGCGGATCATGCTGCTGACGCTGATCCCCGCCGCGCTCGTGATGCTCCAGCCCGACCTGGGAACGTCCCTGGTCTTCATCGTCATCGGCCTCGCCACGCTGTTCGTGGCCGGGGCTCCGTGGCAGCACTTCGCAGCACTGGCGGCACTCGCAGCCGTGGCGATCGCACTCGCGCTCGCCGTCCTGCCCGCCGCCGGCGTCAACGTGCTGCACAGCTATCAAAAGGACCGCCTGACGGCGTTCCTGCACCCATCCGACACCGCCTCGAAAGAGGGCTACCAGCAGAACCAGTCGCGCATCGCGATCGGTTCCGGGGAGAAGACCGGCCGCGGCGCGCATGCGACGCAGACCCGGTTCAACTTCCTTCCCGAGCACCACACGGACTTCGTGTTCGCCGTCGTCGGCGAACGCTGGGGATTCGCTGGTGCCGCGCTGGTCCTGTCCCTCTACGCGCTGCTCATCTGGCGCGGCCTGCGCATCCTGATCATCTCGAAGAACCTGTACGGCGCAGTGGTCGCCGGTGGCATCGTCACGATGCTCCTGTTCCAGGTCTTCGTGAACATCGGGATGACGGTCGGGATCATGCCCATCACGGGCATCCCGCTGCCGCTCATGAGCTATGGCGGCTCGTCGCTCATCGCGACGTTGCTCGCCGTCGGCCTCCTGCAGTCCATCTACGGGCAGGGCCGAGACGCTTCCAAGGCGAATGGACGGGTGCTCACCTTCTAATCAGAGAGCAGAACGACCCGTGAAGAAGCAAGTGCTCGTCAGCGTTGATCCGTGGGAGACCCGGGTCGCGCTGCTTGAGGCCTCCGGTACGCCGGCCAAGGCCACACCCCGCGGCGGCCGCAGACCGGCCGCCGGCAAGACCACCGGCGGCGACTATCGCGTCGCGGAGCTCTATTTCGAGCGCCGCGGCAACCGGTCGATCGCCGGCAACATCTACCTCGGGCGCGTCGACAACGTGCTCGACGGGCTCGAGGCGGCGTTCGTCGACATCGGCCTGGAGAAGAACGGCTTCCTGCACGTCGACGAGATCGTGCTGCCCGGGGTCGAGATCCCGCGGCGCGGCCGCGGCCAGGAGGGCGGCAAGCGCATCAGCGACCTGCTCAAGCCCGGCCAGGAGGTCGTCGTCCAGGTCGTCAAGGACCCGCTGAAGACCAAGGGCGCGCGCCTGTCGATGGACCTCACGATCGCCGGCCGCTACATGGTCTACACCCCGACCGGCGAGGGCGTCGGCGTCTCCAAGCGCCTCGAGGACAAGGAGCGAGAGCGCCTGCGGCGCCAGGTCAAGGGCCTGGACCTGCTCGGCGGCGGCGCGATCGTCCGCACGGCCGCCCATGGCGCGACGCGCGTCGACTTCGAGCGCGAGCTGCCCTACCTCTACAAGCTCCACGAGGTCCTGCAACGCCGCGTCGAGGAGCAGGTCTCGCCATCGCTCGTGTTCCAGGAGGCCGACCTGTCGGTCCGCGTCGTGCGCGACATCTTCAGCGCCGACTTCGAGCGCGCCGTCGTCGACGACGAGGGCCAGTACCACCGCCTGCGCTCGTTCTTCGAGCGCACGGCGCCCGAGCTCGTGGAGCGCGTCGAGCTGCACGCGGGCTCGGAGCCGCTGTTCGAGGCGCTCGGGATCGACGAGGTCATCGACGGGCTGCGCCAGCGCCGGATCGACCTGCCCAGCGGCGGATACCTGATGGTGGACTACGGCGAGGCGCTGACCGTCTTCGACGTCAACTCGGGCTCGTTCGTCGGCCGTGGCAAGCAGGCCCGCCTGGAGGACACGATCACCAGGACCAACCTCGAGGCGGCCGACGAGGTCGTCCGCCAGCTGCGGCTGCGCGACATCGGCGGCATCATCGTCATCGACTTCATCGACATGTCCAAGGCGCGCAACCGCGACGCGGTGCTGAAGACGCTCCGCGGCGCGCTGGAGCAGGACCGCACCAAGACGTTCACGGCCGAGATCTCCAAGCTCGGCCTGGTCGAGATGACGCGCCAGAACGTCACCGAGGGCGTGCGCGAGATCATGACGCGCACGTGCCCGACCTGTGACGGCGCGGCCGTCGTGCTGAGCGAGGAGACCCTCGCGATCGAGCACGAGCGCAAGCTGCGTGACGCCGCCTCGCGCGCGCCGCGCGGTGTCGAGGCGTTCCTCGTGCAGATGCACCCCGACGTGTCGGCCCAGTTCACCGGGCTCAGCGCGCGGATGCTGCACGAGCTCGAGGAGGCGACCGGCAAGGTCTTCCACTTCGAGGGCAGCGACAACCTGCCGCTCGACCACTTCGCGATCACGATGGAGGGTACCGCGGAGGAGGTCGGCGAGCGCGCGGTCCCGTTCCGCGCCGGGGAGGAGGTCCTCGTCACGCTCGTCGAGCCGCACATGTACAACGTCGACGATGCGGTCGCCAAGATCGACGGGTACATCGTGTCCGTCGCCGGCGGCGGCCCGTACGTGGGACAGAAGCACTTGGTCCGCATCGAGGAGCCGGGCCGCACCTCGGCCCGCGCGACGATGGTCGATCCGCCGCCGCTGCCGAAGGCGGTGCCGCACAACGGCGGGGCCAAGAACGACGCCAGGACGGTGCGCCGGGTGGCGCGCGCGCCACGCGCCGCGGAGGCTCCGAAGGTGGAGCCGGCCGAGGGCGCCGTGGCCGCCGAGCGGCCACCGGAGACCGATGCGAACGGCGATGCCCTAGAATCGAAGCCCCGGCGCCGTGGCCGCAGAGGCGGGCGGCGCCGTTCGGCTGCCGCAGCGTCCGATTCCGGCGCGGCTCCGGACACCACCACCGAGTAGGAACAGTCATGTACGCGATCGTCAAGACCGGCGGCAAGCAATACCGCGTCGAGCAGGGGCAGACCCTGCTCGTCGAGCGCCTGCCCGAAGATGAGGGTGCGACCGTCGCCCTCCAGCCGCTGCTCGTCCGCTCGGACGAGTCGGTGTTCGACGCCGCCGGCCTGGCCAAGGCCAGCGTCGAGGCGAAGATCCTCGAGCATCTGCGCGGGCCGAAGATCCGGGTCTTCAAGTTCAAGCCGAAGAGCGGCTACAAGCGCACGGCGGGCCACCGCCAGGACCTGACCCGCATCGAGGTCACCGCGATCAAGGCCGGCGCTGCCAAGAAGGCGGCCGCCAAGAAGGCCGAGCCGGTCGCCGAGGCGCCCGAGCCTGTCGCAGCGACGACGACCGAGACCCAGGAGGCATAGGCAGATGGCGCATAAGAAGGGCCTCGGCTCCTCCAAGAACGGCCGCGACTCGAATCCGAAGATGCTCGGCGTCAAGATCTTCGCCGGCGAGACCGTCAGCGGCGGCGAGATCATCGTCCGTCAGCGCGGGACGATCTTCAAGCCCGGCGCCGGCGTCGGAATCGGCCGCGACCACACGCTGTTCGCCAAGGACGCCGGCGTGGTCGAGTTCACCCGTGGCCGCAAGGGCCGCGTCGTGAACATCCAGACCGCCGGCGAGTAGCGCACCAGCTCGGATGGATCCGCGCCTGGCGATGAAGACGCTCGGCGCGGGCCGCGTGGCGCTCGGCCTCGGGCTCGTCGCCGCGCCCGTTGCGCTCGGGCGCCCGTGGATCGGCGCGGTCGCCGACGACGCGGGCGGCCAGGTCGCCCTGCGCGCGCTGGGCATCCGCGACGCGCTGCTCGGCTTCATGGCCGTGCACGTCGCGGCATCGGCCGACCCGATGGTCGCGGCGCGCTGGTCGGCCGCGATCGCCGTCTGCGACGTCGTGGACGGCGGCGCCACGGCCGCGGCGGGCGGCACGCTGCCGTCGCGCTCGCAGGCCGTGACGGCGCTGGCGCTCGGCAGCGCGCTCACGGGCTTCGCGATCTCCGTCGCGCTGCGCGACTGACGGCGCGGGTGGGGTGGATTGGAGCGGTATACCGCTCCAATCCAGCCCACGCCCGGAAGCCAGGACGCTAGATCGGCTGCGCCACGGGGCGGATCAGCACCTCGCTGACGTCCACGTGGGGCGGCTGGCCGACGGCGTACATGACGGCGTTGGCGATGTCGTCCTCGTTCAGGGCGCCCTGCGGGCGGTCGTCGAAGAACGGCGTGTCGACCATGCCGGGCTCGATCAGGGTCACGCGGACGCCGCTGCCGGTCAATTCTCCGCGCAGCGACTGGCCCATGCCGGTGACGGCCCACTTCGTGCTCGAGTAGAGGCTGCCGGGGATCGCGACGCGGCCCGCCACGGAGCTCGTGAGCAGGATGTGGCCGCGCGCGGCCCTCACGGCGTCGACCGTCGCGCGGACCGTGTACGCGCAGCCCAGGACGTTCGTCAGGACCATGTCGCGCCAGTGCTCGGGCGAGTCGCCCTCGTTGGTGAAGCTGCGCTTGCCGCCGAACCCGGCGTTGGCGAAGACGACGTCGATCGCCCCGAAGCGCTCGATCGCCGCGGCTGCCATCCGCTGGTTGTCCTCCCACACCGTCACGTCCGTCGCGACGGCGAGCGCACGGTCGGGGCCGCCGCACTCGGCCGCGAGGGCCTCCAGGCGGTCAGCCGAGCGGGCGGCGAGGACGACGCGGTAGCCGTCGCGGGCGGCGGCGCGGGCGGTGGCGGCACCGATGCCGCTGGAGGCGCCGGTGATGAGGAAGACCTTGTCGGACACTGCGGCTCCTAGTCTGCTGGGGGGAATTGCGCGCGCCGCCGGCGGCGCGCGTCACGGACATGCTCTACGACCAGGCTCGCATCTTCGCTCAAGGCGGTCGCGGCGGCGACGGGTGCCTGTCGTTCCGTCGCGAGGCCCACGTCCCGCGCGGCGGTCCCGATGGGGGTGACGGCGGGCGCGGGGGCGAGGTGGTCCTGATCTGCGACGACTCGCTGCGCGACCTGCAGAGCTTCAAGCGCAAGGCGCACTACCGGGCCGACCGCGGCCGTCACGGTCAGGGCGCGCTGAAGCACGGCGCCGACGGCACCGACCTCGTCGTCAAGGTCCCGCCCGGAACGGTCGTCCGCATGCCCGACGGCACCGTCCACGACCTCGTGATCCCGGGCCGGCGCGCCGTCATCGCCCGCGGCGGCACCGGCGGCCATGGCAACAAGCGCTTCGCCGGCTCGACGCGCCAGGGCCCGCGCTTCGCCGAGAAGGGCCTTCCGGGCGAGGAGCACGAGGTCGAGCTGCAGCTGAAGCTGCTGGCGGACGTCGGGCTCGTCGGCCTGCCCAACGCGGGCAAGTCGTCGCTGATCTCCCGCCTGACGCGCGCCGCCCCGAAGATCGCCAGCTATCCGTTCACGACGCTCGAGCCGGTGCTCGGCACGCTCGACGGCCCGGACCGCCAGATCATCATCGCCGACATCCCGGGGCTCATCGAGGGCGCCAGCGACGGCGCCGGCCTGGGCCACGACTTCCTCGCGCACGTCGAGCGCACGCGGCTGCTGGTGCACGTGCTCGACCTGGCCCCCGTGGACGGCGGCGATCCGGTGGAGAACCATCGCGTGATCGAGGAGGAGCTGGCCGCGCACGACACGCGCCTGGCGGGGCTGCCGCGGATCCTCGCGTTGTCCAAGGCCGACCTGGTGACGGAGGAGGAGGCGCAGGCCGCCGCGTCGCAGTGGCGCGAGCGCCTGGGACCGGACGTGCCGGTGCACATCACCTCCAGCGCGACGCGCCTGGGCCTCGACGAGCTGGCGCGCGACCTGTTCCGGCGTGTGCCGGTCGAGACGGCGGGGGCGCTGGTGGCACTGGCCCGCGAGGAGGATCTCGCCGAGCATCAGGTCTTCCGGCCGGCCGAGGCGCGGAGCTGGCGCGTCGAGCGGCTTCGGGACGGGCACTTCACCGTCACGGGCGACCCGGTCGTGCGGCTGCTGGCCAAGCACGACCTGGAGAACGAGGAGGCGCTGGCCTACGTCGAGCGGCGCCTGAAGAAGATGGGCGTCATCCGCGCCCTGCAGAACGCGGGCTTCGAGTCGGGCGACGACGTCGAGATCGATGGCGTCGTCTTCGAACTCGAGCCGTAGGCCGCGTATCGTTCCGCCGCGCATGGGCCGCTACGTCGTCAAGCTGGGATCGAACATCGTCGCGCACGACGACGGCTCGCTGCGCGCGGACGTCCTGCGCCACGTCTGCGATGTCGTCGGGGAGCGCCACGCCGCCGGCGACGACATCGTGCTGGTCAGCAGTGGTGCGATCGCCCGGGGCATGGAGGTCATGGGCCTCGCCGGCCGGCCGAGCGCGATGGCCGACCTGCAGGCTGCGAGCGCCGTGGGACAGGGCAAGCTCTACCGCGTCTACGACGAGCTGCTGCGCGACCGCTCGATCACGAGCGCCCAGGTGCTGCTGACGTTCTTCGACGTCAGCCACCGCTCGCACTATCTCAACGCACGCCAGACGCTCGGGCGGCTGCTGGACTGGCGCGTCGTCCCGGTCGTGAACGAGAACGACACCACGGCGACCGAGGAGATCTCGTTCGGCGACAACGACTTCCTCGCCGCGCAGGTGGCGATTCTCGTCGGCGCCGACCGCCTGCTGCTGCTCACCAACCAGGACGGGCTCCACACGTCGGATCCGCGACGCGATCCGAGCGCGCCGCTCGTCGAGGAGGTCCCGGACGCGAGTGCGCTGGTCGGGCTGCAGATCGGGCAGAGCCCGTCGGCGCTTGGGTCCGGCGGGATGCGGTCGAAGGTCGTCGCCGCCGAGATGGCGACGGCGGCGGGCATCCCGACGACGATCTGCAGCGGGCTGCGGCCGCAGGCGCTGACGCGGGCGATCGCCGGCGAGCGCGAGGGGACCCGGTTCGCGCCGCAGAAGCAGCGCTACTCGAGCTTCGAGCTGTGGTTGAAGTACGCCAAGCCCGTCCGCGGCACGCTGCTGGTCGATGCCGGAGCGGTCCGCGCGCTGCGCGAGGGCGGCGCCTCGCTGCTGCCGGTCGGGATCGTCGGCGTGGACGGCGCCTTCGAGCAGGGGGACGCGGTCGAGATCCGCTGCGGCGAGGACCTCGTCGGCAAGGGCATCTCGAACTACGCGGCAGCCGAACTGGGCAAGGTGCTCGGGCAGAAGACGGACGCGGTCCGGGCCGTGCTGCCGCGGGCGGCCGACGAGGCCGTGCACCGCGACTACCTCGTTCTGGCGTAGCGCCGCGGCCGCCCGGAATCCGGTCCGCGAGCGCCGCGCGGGCGCCTAGACTCGATCGGGTAGAGCCTCGCGCCGGCGCTCACGTCCTCGTTCGGCGCGACATGGTTCACGCCGAGGGCGAGATGGAGGTCGGCCGATGGCCCTGGGAGCGCCCCAGCAGGATCCTGAACTCACCGCAGCGGACATCCAGCCCGTCGCGCACGAGACCCGCGACCGCGTGATCACCGGGACGATCACCGTCGCGCCCGTCGCGATCCTCGCCGTCTGCGCCGTCCTCGCCTGGGGACGTCTGCTGCACTGGAGCGACCTGATCGTGTTCGCGGTGCTGTACGGCGCGACGACGCTCGGGATCACTGTCGGCTTCCACCGGCTGCTGACCCATCGAAGCTTCGCCACGAGCCCGGCGCTGCGCGGCCTGTTCGCGGTCCTCGGCTCGGTCGCCATCGAGGGTCCGGTCATCTCGTGGGTCGCCGACCACCGCAAGCACCACGCGTTCTCCGACCGGCTCGGCGATCCTCACAGCCCGCACGTCGATCACGGCTCGGGCTGGACCGGTGCGCTGCGCGGGCTGTCCCACGCGCACCTGGGCTGGCTGTTCGTCCACACGCAGCGCGGGTCCAAGGAGCGCTACGCGCCGGACCTGCTCCGCGACCCGGTGGTCCGCGCGGTCGACCGCTGGTTCGTGCTCTGGGCGCTGTCCGGGTTCGCGGCGGCGTTCGGCCTCGGCTGCGCGATCGGCGGCAGCGTCGGCGCCGGCCTGACGGCGCTGCTGTGGGGCGGGGTGGTGCGGATGATGGTGCTGCACCACGTCACGTACAGCATCAACTCGCTCTGCCACTTCTTCGGCCGCCGCCCGTACGCGACCGGGGACGAGTCGCGCAACCTCGCGTGGCTCGCGCTGCCCTCGTTCGGCGAGGCATGGCACAACAACCACCATGCGTTCCCGACGTCGGCCGCGCACGGCCTGCGCTGGTGGCAGGTCGACGTCTCCGCTGCGACGATCGGGCTGCTGGAGCGCCTGGGGCTGGTGTGGGACGTCGTGCGGGTCGATCCGGGGCAGCAGGGGACGCGGCGCCGGGCCACGTAGAGTCGGGCCCATGTCCAGGGTCCTCCGCGCGTACCGCGCCACCGGCGCCGACCTGCCGTTCGGCGACCCGCTGCCCGCGCACGGGGTGGCGATGGAGGGCTACTTCTGGCGCTTCACGGACACGGCGAGCGGCCGCGTCGTGATCGCCCTGATCGGGGTGAACCGCGCTGCCGACGGGCAGTGGGGCACGCTGGGCCTGGGGTCTCATCCCAACGGCTTCCTGCGCGCGACCGAGCACCCCGTGGCGGGCGCGGACGACGAGCGCCTCGGGGCGTTCGCCGGTGATGCGTTCCGCGGTGAGCCCGGTGCGCTGCGCGTCGACCTGGGGCCCGACGCGCGCCTGGACGTGCGGATCGAGGACCCGGTCCCGTGGCCGCGGCGCAGCCTGGGCGGGTCGAGCGTCTTCCAGGCCGTTCCCGCGCTCAACCAGTACTGGCACCCCTGGCTGCTCGGCGGGCGGGCCGTGGGCACGGCGACCGTCGGCGACGAGACGTGGACGCTCGACGGCGCCAGCGTCTACGCGGAGAAGAACTGGGGCCGGGGAGGGTTCCCGCCCGGCTGGTGGTGGGGGCAGGCGCAGGGCTTCGCCGAGCCCGAGGCGTGCGTGGCGTTCGCCGGCGGCATCGTCGAGGCCGGCCCGCTGCGGCGCGAGATCACGGCGATCGTGGTCCGGCTCCCCGGCGGGCAGCTGATCCGCCTCGGGGATCCCCTCGTGTCCGCCGTCAGCGCCGAGGTGGGCGACGACCACTGGTCGCTGCGCGGCCGCGGCGCGCGCTGGACCGTCGAGATCGAGGGCGCGGCGCCGCTGCATGCGGCGCATCTGCTGCCGGTGCCGCTGCCGGCCGAGCGGCGCAACGTCCCCGGGGCGCTCGAGCACCTGGGCGGCACGATGCACGTGGTGGTGCGGCGCCGGGGCCGGGTCGTCTGGAGCGGCACGTCGGACCTGGCCGCGCTGGAGCACGGCGGCCTGGAGCGCGCCGAGACCGAGGCGCGGCGCCGCGGGGCACCCGAGGGCGCGTCGTTCGCGCCGCCGGGGCCGGCCGGGTGACGGAGGCGGAGCTGCTGGCGCTGGGGGCGCTTGCTCGCCTGACCGCGGCGATTACCCTGTGCGCATGGCCATCGTCGCCCAGTCGGTCACCGAGATCTGCCGCGCCGCGAAGGACGCGGCGCGCGTCCTGGCGCGCATCGACAGCGGGACGAAGGACGCGGCGCTCCACGCGATCGCCGGCGCGCTGCAGGCGCGCAGCGCCGAGATCCTCGAGGCGAACGCACGGGACATGGAGGCCGGGCGCGAGGCCGGTCTGTCGCCGGCGCTGCTGGACCGGCTCGAGCTGACCGAGGAGCGGATCGCGGGCATCGCCTCCGGCGCGCGCCAGGTCGCGGCGCTGCCGGACCCCGTGGGCGAGGTCCTCGACGGCCGCCGGCTGGAGAACGGGCTCGAGCTGACCAAGGTGCGCGTGCCGCTCGGCGTCGTCGCGATCGTCTACGAGGCGCGGCCGAACGTGACGATCGACGCTGCGGTGCTGTGCCTGAAGTCGGGCAACGCGTGCGTGCTGCGCGGGTCCTCGTCGGCGGCGCACTCCAACGCCGTGATGACGTCGATCGCGGCCGAGGCTGCCGAGGGTGCCGGGCTGCCGGCCGGATCGCTGGCGCTGGTCGCCGGCGGGGGCCGGGAGGAGCTCGCCGAGCTGGCGACGCAGGAGGGCAACGTCGACCTGATCATCCCGCGTGGGGGTGAGGGACTGAAGGCGGCGCTGAAGGGCGTCGCGACGGTGCCGGTGATCTACGCCGCCTCGGGCAACTGCCACGTCTACGTCGATCGGGCCGCGGACCTCGACAAGGCCCTGGCGATCGCCGTGAACGCCAAGGTCCACCGGCCCGGGGTCTGCAATGCCGCGGAGACGCTGCTGGTCCACGCGGACGTGGCCGGGTCGTTCCTGCCGCGGGCGCTGTCGGCGCTGCGCGAGGCGGGCGTCGAGCTGCGCGTCGATGCGCGGACGCGGTCGCTGGCCGGCTCGACGCAGCAGGCGGGGCTGCGCGACGCGACGGACGAGGACTACGCGACGGAGTTCCTGGCGCTGATCCTGGCGGTGTCCGTCGTCGATTCCGCCGAGGAGGCGATCGCGCACATCGCGGCGTACGGGAGCGGGCACTCGGAGGCGATCGTGACGGAGGACCTCGGCGCCTCGCAGCTGTTCCAGCGGACGGTGGACGCGGCCTGCGTCTACATCAACGCGTCGACGCGGTTCACCGACGGCGCGGAGTTCGGCATGGGCGCGGAGATCGGCAACTCGACGCAGAAGCTCCACGCCCGCGGGCCGATCGGGCTGCGCGAGCTGTGCACGTTCAAGTACGTCGTGGTCGGGGACGGCCACGTGCGGTCCTGAGGCACGGCCCTGGCCCGCGTCGGCATCCTGGGCGGGACGTTCAACCCGCCGCACCTGGGTCATCTGGTGCTGGCCCAGGAGGCACTGCTGCGCCTGGGGCTCGACCGCGTGCTGCTCGTCCCGGCGGCGCTCCCGCCGCACAAGGCCGTGGCCGACGAGCCGGGGGCGGCGGTGCGCGCCGACCTGTGCGAGCTCGCGGTGGCGGGGGACCCGCAGCTGGCGGTGTCCCCGGTCGAGCTCGAGCGCGGCGGCACCTCGTACACCGTGGACACGCTGCGGGCGCTGCGGGCAGCGAGCCCCCAGGACGAGCTGACGCTGATCCTGGGGGCCGACATGGCGGCGAGCCTGCCCGCGTGGCGCGAGCCCGAGGCGGTGCTGGAACTGGCGCGCCCGGCCGTCGCGCAGCGCGCCGGGACCGACCGCGAGGCAGTGCTCGCGGCGCTGGGTGGGCTGGCCGGGGGCAGTGCGGCAGTGTTCTTCGACATGCCGCTGATCGAGATCTCCTCGTCGGCGATCCGCGACCGTGTCAAGGCCGGCGAGCCGTGGCGCCACCTGGTCCCGGACGCGGTGGCCACGAGGATCGACCAGCTGGGGCTGTACCGTCATGCCTGATTCCATGACCACCGAGACCCTCCCGATCCCCGCCGAGCAGCTCGCTGAGCTTGCCGCGCAGTACGCCATCGACAAGAAGGCGATCGACGTCGTCACGCTCGACCTGCGCGGCGTCGCCGGGTTCGCCGACTTCTTCGTCATCTGCACCGGCAACACCGACCGGCAGGTCAAGGCGATCCACGACGCGATCCACTTCGGCCTGAAGAAGGAGCACGACACGCTCCCGCGTCGCACCGAGGGCGCCGCCGAGGCACGCTGGGTCCTGCTCGACTACTTCGACGTGATCGTCCACGTCTTCACGCCCGAGGCGCGCGACTTCTACCGCCTCGAGCAACTCTGGGGCGAGGTCCCGTCGCGCACGATGGACCCCGTCGGCTCGTAGCGTCGCCGCCGCGGGGTTCGAGTGCCGCGGCTCGCCGTTGGGTCGCCGCATCGAGGAAGATGGCGCCGTGCAGCCTGACCTCACCCAGCTCCAAGCCGCCTCCGGGACGCCGCCGACGAGTGCGTGCGGGCCTTTGCGAACGACGACGTCACTGACGCATCTGACCGCGCTCGAGCTGCTGCGGCAGTCCGCCGCCTCGTCCGTCGCGCGAGCCGCGATCGCCGGTGATCTCCCGAAGCTCGCTCACGCGACGATGACATGGAGCTGAGGGGGCTCGAACCCCTGACCTTCTGGCTGCCAGCCAGACGCTCTCCCAGCTGAGCTACAGCCCCAAGTGGTTGCTGC
>JBKJRO010000023.1:0-10891 GCA_046594555.1 Solirubrobacteraceae bacterium | reverse complement strand
GTCGAGTACGACGTCGATTCGACGCTCGTGCGCGGGCTGGACTACTACACCCGGACCGTCTTCGAGTTCACCAGCGAAAGCCTCGGCGCCCAGTCGGCGCTCGGTGGTGGCGGGCGCTACGACGGCCTGGCCGAGCAGCTCGGCGGCGCGCCGACGCCCGGATTCGGCTGGGCCGCCGGCATCGAGCGCATCCTGCTCGCCGCCGAGGAGCGCCCCGAGCCCGAGGCGATCACGGACCTCTACGTGGCGATGGCCGGCGAGGTCACGCCGGCACTGCGGGTGCAGGCGTTCGCGCTGGCGGCGGAGGCGCGCCGCGCCGGTGTCCCGACCCAGCTGGAGCTGGCGGGCCGGTCGCTGAAGGGCCAGTTCAAGCAGGCCGCGCGCCTGCGCGCCCGCTACGTTGCCGTGCTCGGCGATGAAGGGATCGAGTTGAAGGACATGGACAGCGGCGAGCAGCAGGCCGTCGAGTCGGCCTCGGGCGTGGTCGCCCGCGTGCTGCGCGGGCGGCACCCGTCATGAAGCCCCCGCGTCCCAACGGCTTCCGCGACGCCTGGTGCGGGGAGCTCGACGCCGCCCGCGTCGGCGAGACCGTCCGCGTCGCCGGCTGGGTCCATCGCCGGCGTGATCACGGCGGCCTGATCTTCATCGACCTGCGCGACCGCGCGGGCATCGTCCAGCTCGTCTTCCATCCGGAGACGAGCGGACCCGCGTTCGCGCGGGCCGAGCGGCTGCGGTCCGAGCACGTGGTCAGCGTGTCGGCCGCGGTCGCGCGGCGCCAGGAGGGCAACGTCAACCCGAACCTGGCGACCGGTGAGATCGAGCTGAACGTGGCCGCGTGCGATGTGCTGGCGGGCAGCGAGACGCCGCCGTTCCCGATCGACGAGGACTCGCCCGTGGACGAGACCACGCGCCTGAAGTACCGCTGGCTCGACCTGCGCCGCGCCGGGATGCGCGAGGCGATGGAGCTGCGCGCGCTGGTGACCAGCACGATGCGCCGCGTCCTGGACGAGCGCGACTTCCTGGAGCTCGAGACCCCCATCCTGACGCGCTCGACGCCTGAGGGCGCGCGCGACTTCCTCGTGCCGAGCCGGATGAATCCGGGCTCCTGGTACGCGCTGCCGCAGTCCCCGCAGCTGTTCAAGCAGCTGTTCATGATGGCCGGGCTGGAGCGCTACTACCAGATCGCGCGCTGCTTCCGGGACGAGGACCTGCGCGCCGATCGCCAGCCCGAATTCACCCAGCTCGACGTCGAGATGGCGTTCGTCGGCGAGGACGACGTGATCGAGCTGATGGAGGCCGTGATGGGCCCGGTGTTCGCCGCGGCCGGCCTGGACGTGCCGCCGACGCCGTGGCGGCGGATGACCTACGCCGAGTCGATGTCGCGCTACGGCGTCGACCGGCCCGACACGCGGTTCGGGCTGGAGCTGCGTGACGTCAGCGAGCACGTCCGCGGCTCGGAGTTCAAGGTCTTCGAGGCCGTGCTCGGCGGCGGCGGCGTGGTGCGGGCGATCAACGCCGGCGCCCGCGAGTTGTCGCGGTCGGAGCTGGAGGGCCTCAACGAGGTCGTGCGGATCCACGGCGCCAAGGCCGTCGCGCCGATCTACGTCAGCGCCGACGCGCAGACGCCGTGGGCCGGCAACCTGGCGAAGTTCTTCACCACGGAGCAGATGGCGGCCGTCAACGCGGAACTGGCGGCGGGGGAGGGCGACCTGCTGCTGTTCGTCGCCGACAGGCCCGCCGTGGCCGCGGCATCGCTGGGCGGCCTGCGCCTGGAGCTGGGCGAGCGGTTCGGCCTGATTCCCTCGGGCGGTCACGACGCGCTCTGGATCGTGGACTTCCCGATGTTCGACTGGGACGAGGATGCACAGCGCTTCAACGCGATCCATCACCCGTTCACCGCGCCGTCGGGGGACCTGGACGACCCGGCGGGTCTGCTGTCGCGCGCGTACGACCTGGTGCTCGACGGCGTCGAGATCGGCGGCGGGTCGATCCGCGTGCACACGCCGGAGGTCCAGCGGCGCGTGTTCGACGCGATCGGCCTCGACGAGGACGAGGCCCGCGAGCGCTTCGGCTTCCTGCTCGAGGCGCTGAAGTACGGCGCTCCGCCGCATGGCGGCATCGCGATGGGGATCGACCGCATCGTCGCGATCTGCCTCGGCCGCGACTCGATCCGCGACGTGATCGCGTTCCCGAAGACCGCCAGCGGCAGCGACCCGCTGACCGGAGCTCCGGCGCCCGTGGACATGCCGCAGCTGCGCGAGCTCGCGGTGCGCTCGCTGGTCGAGCCGCCGCCGGCGGGCTGAGCCGGAACTTCCGGAGTCCCGCGGCCGACCCGGCGCCGACGTCTCGGTGGCGACGCAGATCGGGAGCACGGTCACCCTGCGGACCGTCACGCTTGACGCGCACGGCCGGTTCGGGTCGCTCGCCCGGATCGTGCCGGGCCGCAGCGTGAGCTATCCGGTCGCCGTGACCGGGTCCGCCGCCCCCGTCCTCGGGCTGACGCTCGAGAGCGATCGGCCCGCCGGGTGGCAGGTCGCGATCGCCCGTCCCTGACGGCCCGCTGGCGGGACTCAAGCCCTGCGGCCCGCAAGCCGAAAGGGGACGTGATGCAGCAGATTCCGCTCCCCCTCCGTCTTGCTCTGGGCGCCATGCTGGTGTTCGGAGCGCTGTGGACCGTCGTGCTCAAGCCGAAGGACACGCCCGCGCCCGCAACCACGCCCACCGCGCCGGTCGCGCCGGGCGTCGGCGGCCTGACCAACAGCGTCGGCGCCGCCAAGTCGGCCGTGAACAAGGCGGAGTCCTCCAGCAAGGCTCGTGAGGACGCCGCGAACGCGGTGGACCCGGGGACCGCGCCCGCCACGCAGGCCGCGACAGCGACGCCGGCCGCGCCCGCCAAGCCCGCGAAGCCCGCCCCCGGCTCGCTCGAGTCCTACATCGCCGGCGCCGGCCCCGCGAAGTCGCTGGTGCAGGCCCTGGCCGACGGCACGGTCGTCGTGATGGTCTTCAAGAACGGCTCGTCCGACAGCGCCGCCGTCGAGCGCGCCGCCCGCAAGGTCGCGGCCGCCTCGCACCGCCGCATCCGCCTGCGCGTCACGAACATCGGCAACGTCGGCAAGTACGCGGTGTTCACCGAGAAGACGCCGATCGGCCAGGCGCCGACGACGCTCATCATCGGCCCGAAGAAGACCGCTCGCGTGATCGTCGGCTTCACGACGACCGGCGAGATTCGCGAGGCCGTGAGCGGCGTGCGCCGCCAGGCCGCAGCGAAGTAGCAGCGCGCCGGGTTCCACGCGGAGTCTGCGGGCCGCGCGGCGGGGTCGTCGGCTCCGCTGATCGCTGCGCGGCTCAGCGCGCCAGCCGGCGGAAGAGGAATCCGCAGACCGCGGTCACCGCGGCGGCGAGGAACGGCAGGCCCCAGCCGACGACGCCGACGATCGCGAGCACCGCCCCGACGACGGCGACGGCTCCTGCGACGCCGCCGGTGACGACCAGGCGGAAGCCGCGGCCCTCGCGCTGGCTGCGGGTCAGGCGGGAACGGTTGCGTGGTGCGAGGTCGTCACTCATGCCGGCACCGTATCGACCCTGACCGCGCCGGCCGCGCCTGATGTCAGACTGCGTGCCGTGATCCGCTTCGCGTTACGAACGCTCGCCGCAACGCTGGTCATCATCGCGGCAGCCCCGGCGATCGCCGGGGCCCAGCCGCGGCCCGACCGCCGCGAACTGCACGAGCGAGGGCTCGAGATCTCCAAGGAGGAACTTGCGGTTCGCGGGCCGAGCGAGCGCAGCCGCGCCGTTCCGGGCGGGGACCTCGAGTGGACGGCGCAGATCCTCGCGAGCTTCAGCGACGTGATCCGGGTCGACGTGCGACTCGATCGCGCCGCGCCCGGCGAGCGCCTGGTGGTCGAGCTCCCGACTCGGGTGGCGGCGCGGTCCGAGGTCAGCGGCATCCGCTACACCGAGGCGCCCAGTGGACGCACCGCGCAGGGCCGCGCCGACGTGAGAACGGCAGGCGATGCGGCGACGCTGGCGTTCCAGGACGCACGGGCCGGTGACGTCGTCGGGTTCTCGATCCGCGACATCGGCCTGCCGGCCGGGACGTATGCGCTCCCGTGGACCTGGCGCTCGGCGGCCGACGCCGTCGTGGCTCGCGGGACGATCGACGTCGCCGTTCTCGCCCGCTCACGGGAGTCGCTGGCCGCGGAGGAGGGCGGGGGCGCCGCGGAGCGGCGGCAGCGGCAGCTGACCGCTTGGGCCAAGCTCTACGCCCCCGGCGCGGAACTCAACGCGACCGATGACGGATCGAACGAGTCGGAGACCTTCATCACCGTCGTCCCGGGCGATCGGCAGCGACTGATCATCGGCGCCAACGGGGGCGGGGGATTCAACGCCTGGTTGTCGCAGAATGCGGGCGCGACGTTCGAGAAGCTCTCGATGCCCGCGCTGGTCGACGCGCCGGGCAAGGCGGGTGCCGAGACCGGCAGCCTCTGCTGCGACCCGATGTCGGCCGCGGATCAGCTGGGCAACATCTGGTACGGGGGCCTGACCCTGGCCAACGGCGCGGCCAACCCCAGCCGGATCGTCGTCAACCGCATCGCGGCGGGCGGCGGCTCGTTCCGTGCGCAGACGGTCGGCCTGGGCACCCGGACGAGCGGCACGCAGGACAAGCCGATGATGACGATCGACAACTCGTCGTCCAGCCCGACGTACGGGCGGCTCTATGTCGTCTGGAACGAGCCGGCCTCGGGAGGCGGGATCAACGTCGTGCTGGCCTCGTGCGACACCGTGGTGCTGGGGGCGAAGAACGCGGCTCGATGCGACGACGCCGACAACTGGACGGCTCCGGTCTCGGTCACGCCGTCGCCAGGCGGCTACATCTACGCCGACGTCGCGATCTCCCCCGACGGCAGGGTGAACGTCGTCTGGTGGGACTATTCGGCCACGAACGCGATCCGCGGCCGGACCTGCGATCCGGCGACGACGGAGTGCGTGACCGCGCCGTGGGGCGGAAGCCTGGAGACGATCGCGACGCTCGACGGCACCGGCGGGCCGGTCCCGTTCGCGTGCCCGATCCTTGCCCAGCCCGGCGGTCGCGCGTCGACGGCGCCGAACATCGAGACGGACATCTCCAGCGGCCCCGACCGCGGCCGCATCTACGTGACGTGGAGCGATCTCGCTACGGGAACGGGCTCCACGCGGTGTGCGGACAGCACTGCACCGGCGCTCACCCACCTGACGTTCGACTCCTTCGTCGCGTCGGCCGCCGACGCGCTGCCGGGCGGCGCGAGTCCCTCGGCGAGCGTTGCGACGCGCCTCATCACCGACGGCGAGGGCGGCGCGGCGGCGGCGAACGCGGACGACTGGTTCCCGTGGCTCGCGGTGGACCAGACGACGGGCCAGGCGTGGGCCGACCTGTACTCGACGCGCGACGACGCGACGCGGAAGACGACCAACTTCTACGTCCGGACGGTGACGCCGTCCGCGGGCGGGCACACGCTCGGCGGGCTCACGAAGGTCTCGGGCCAGCCGAGCGACTACTCGGGGAGTCCCTGCTGCGGCTTCGGCAACGACTACGGCGACTACACCGGAATCGACGCGACCGGCGGTCTCGCGCTCCCCGTCTGGTCGGACAAGCGCGCCGGGTCGGACGGCGAGGCCTTCACCTTCGGTGACGCCGTCCTGCCGGTCGCCGCGGCCACGGCGGTCGGCGGGGGCGACGCCGACGGCGTCCTGGAACCCGGCGAGTACTTCACGCTGCCCCAGAACATCCGCAATGCCGGCACCGCGACGCTGGCCGCGTCGACGGCGACCGTCGCGTCGCTGTCGCCGGACCTCGTCGTGCGCAGCGCGGCGGTTCCCTACCCCGCGATCACCGGCGGCGCGACCCTCGGTCCGACGGGGCCGATCGTCGGCGGGCTGAAGTCGGCAGCCGCATGCAGCGGATCCGTGTCACTGCGACTGACGCTCCAGGCCCCCGGGGGCTACCAGTACGTCGTGCCGGTGACGCTGCCGGTCGGCAGCGGAGGCCCGCCGGCAGCCGTGTCGGTCTCGCCCGCCGCGGCGATCCCGGACAACAGCGCCACGGGCGTCTCGTCGACGGTGAACGTCGACTCGGCCGGGACGATCTTCGACATCGACGCCGGCATGACGATCACCCACACCTACGACGCCGACCTCACGATCAGGCTGATCGGCCCGGACGCGACGAGCGTCGTCCTCGCCGCCGGCGCCGGGGCGAGTGGCGACAACTTCACCGGCACGGTGTTCGACGACGGCGCCGCGACGCCGATCACGGCAGGCGCGGCGCCGTTCACCGGCGGCTTCCGCCCCTTGCAGGCGCTCTCGGCATTCACCGGCAAGGCCGCCGCCGGGAACTGGACCCTGAAGATCATCGACGGCGCGGCCGGCGACGCCGGGGTCCTTCAGACATGGTCGATGACCCGCCGCGAGCCGACGTGCTCGTCGAGCGCGGTGAATCAGGCTCCGACCGCGGCCATCAGCGTCAGCCCGGCCGGTCCGGCCGCGGGCGCCGCCGTCATGCTCGACGCGTCGGGCTCGACCGACCCCGAGTCGGCGATCGCCGCGTACGACTGGGACCTCGACGGCGACGGCTCGTTCGAGACCGCCGGCGGCGCAAATCCGCAGCTGCAGGCGACGTTCGCCGCCGGCGATCGGACTGTCGCGGTCCGGGTCGCGGACGAACTGGGCCTGACGTCGGCCGCGGCGACGACGTTCAGCGTCCAGGGAGCCGTTGGGCCCGCGGAGCCGCCGGCTGAGGCGCCCGGGACCGGCACGACCCCGTCCGCGCCGCCCGCGGTCCCCGTGACGCGAGCGCCGTCGATCGGCGCGCTGAAGGTGGTGCTGGGCCGGCTCCGGGTGCCCGTCACGGTCGCGGGCGCCGGCACGATCCGCGTGCGGGTGACGGCGAAGGTCGGGGGCCGGACGATCACCGTGGCGCAGGGCACGGCGACGCGCTCGACGGCGGGCCGCACGACGCTGCGCCTGCGGCTGACGCGCAGGGCGACCGGGGCGCTCACGCGTCTGCGCCGCCTGCGCGTCACGGTGTCCGCGACCTTCGCGCCGGAGGGTCGCGCCGCGGCCGTCGCGACGAAGCGCGCGACGCTCAGCCGCGCTCGCCGGTAGGAGGAGCCGCGAGCGGCCGGGCCGCGCGACCACGCCCATCTAGACTCGCTGCTCGTGCCCGACGAGCGCTTCGAGGAGCATCTGCGCCATCCGGTGGGCCGCGGCCATCAGCCCGCCCGCGGCCACGCCGCGAGCGCCGGGGGTTCGGCCTGCGGCGATCTCGTGCAGCTGCGGCTCGCGGTCGAGGGCGACCGCGTGAGCGATGCCGGATTCGACGCCGAGGGCTGCGGTGCGACGATCGCCGCCGCGAGTGCGGCCGTCGCGATCGTCCGCGGCGCACCGGTTCTGGATGCGGCTCGCGTGGGGTCCGAGGCCGTCGCGGCCCAGCTCGGCGGATTGAGCGCGGGCAAGCTCCACGCCGCCGACCTCGCGGCCGATGCGCTGGCTCGCGCGCTGGGCGCGGCGGCGTACGCGGACGGGGCCGCCGCGCCGGTCGCGGGCCGCGCGCTCGTCGCCGTCAGCGGCGGCGTCGACAGCGCCGTCGCCGCGCTGCTCACCGCGCGGGCCGCCGAGGTCGTGACCGTCACGCTCGAGCTGTGGCGCGACGATGCCAACGACGCCGAGCGCTCGTGCTGCTCGGCGTCGGCGGTGCGCTCCGCGCGCGCGCTGGCCCACCGCCAGGGTCTCCCGCACCTGACCCTGGACCTGCGCGATGCGTTCCGCGCAGGCGTCGTCGACCCGTGGCTCGCCGGGCACGCTGCGGGCGTGACGCCGAATCCGTGCGTCCGGTGCAACGGCGACGTGCGCCTGGACGCCATGCTCGACCTGGCCGAGCGCGTGGGCGCGTCGGCGCTGGCGACCGGGCACTACGCCCGCATCGGCGACGACGGCCTGCTGCGGGCGGCGGCCGATCCGGCCAAGGATCAGTCGTACATGCTCGCGGGACTGGGGCCGGCGAGCCTGCGGCGGCTGCGGTTCCCGCTCGGCGAGCTGACCAAGCCGGAGGTCCGCGCGATCGCCGAGCGCGCGGGGCTCCCCGTCGCCCGACGGCCCGACTCGCAGGACCTGTGCTTTCTGGCAGGGACCGGTCAGGCCGCGTTCCTGGCGCGGCACGGGGGAGTCGAGCCGCGATCCGGCGTCGTGCTGGACCAGGCCGGACGCGCGCTCGGGCGCCATGACGGCGCGCACGCGTACACCGTCGGCCAGCGGCGCGGCGTCGGCGTCGGCGGGTCCGACGAACCGCTCTACGTCGTGGCGACCGACGTCGCGCGGAACACCGTGACCGTCGCGCCGCGCGCGGCCCTCGAGCGCCGCCACGTGCGCGTGCACGACCTGCGCCTGCACGTGCCCGAGGACGAGGTCGAATCGGTGAAGCTGCGCTACCGCTCGCGGGCGCTGCCCTGCACGCTGCGCGGAGACGAGGTCGAGCTGCACGAGCCGGCCTGGGCCGCGGCGCCGGGCCAGACCGCGGTGTTCCTCGCGGGCGACCGCGTGCTCGGAACCGCGACGATCGCGGCCTGACGCTCGCCGCGGTCAGCCCGCTGTCAGTGCGCGCGCGATCGTCGCGGCCACCGTCGCCGGCCGGTCGTCGAGCTGCTCGTCGCGGACCCGCAGGATCCGGTAGCCATGGGCGCGCAGGGCGTGGTCGCGGCGTGCATCGTCGCGACGTGCGCTGGGCGTGTCGTGGAAGCGAGCGCTGTCGACTTCGGCGATCAGCCGCTGCGGCCGCCAGAGCGCGTCCACGAGGAAGGTGTGCTCGATCCAGGCGTTGACCTCCGGTGGCGGCAGCGCGAACCTCGTTGCGAGGTCGAGGAAGGCCAGCTCCAGGTTGGACCGTGTCCGCTCCCAGCGCGGGTCGTAGGCGCGCAGGACCTCGCGCAGGCGCCGCGGGCCGGGGAACCGGCCGGCCCGCGCGAGCGCGTCGTCGATCGCGTCCATGTCGATCAGGCGCAGCTGCTCGGCACGCACGAACGCGTTGCGCACCTGGACGGTCGGCACGACGTCGCCGAGGTCGACCAGCGTCCGGGCCGGCGACGTCACGGGGATCGCATCGCGGCGGGCGCGGCCGGCGCCGGCCGGCGCGCGCCGGTGGACGCGGATTCCGGGTCGGCCGCGGGCGCCGCCGGGGACCGTCACGTGGACGAGGCCGGAGGAGGTCTGACGGAGATCCCAGATCGCCGCGGCCGTCACGTGGCTTGCGAGGGCGAGGTCGCCCAGCGCCAGGACGGCCGCCAGCCGCCGCGCGCTGACCGTCATCGCGGTGTGTCCCACGGCGTAGACCCCACGGTGCAGGCGGTGCAGCCGTCCGGCGCGCACGCGGTAGCCGATGGCATCGTCGCCGAAGCCGAGTCCCGTGAGCTGCCGGCGCGTGACCAGCCCGTGTTGCCGCTGCGCGACCCGCGCGATCGCGGCCTCCGCATTCGCTGCACGTTTCTCGGACATGGACCGAGAAAGTCGCAGCGAACCGGCTGTCCCGGGGCGTTCACGACGGGTTCGGCGCCGGGGCGTTGCGGGCGTGTGGCGATTCGCGTGCCGGGCGTTGCGGGGTGGGCGGGGGCGGCCCGCGCCCGCCGAGTTGCGACAATCGCGCCATGAGTACGGGCATGAGCACGGACGACGTCCGCGAGACCTTCCTGTCGTTCTTCGAGCGGCGCGGCCACCTGCGCCGGCCGTCGGCGTCCCTCGTGCCGGCCACGTACGACGCCTCGGTGCTGCTGACGACGGCGGGCATGCACCCGCTGAAGGGCTACTTCCTGGGTCACGAGCAGCCGCCCGCGCAGCTGCTCACGAGCTGCCAGAAGTGCTTCCGCACGACGGACATCGAGAACGTCGGCAACACCGCCCGGCACCTGACGTTCTTCGAGATGCTCGGCAACTTCTCGATCGGCGAGTACTTCAAGCAGGGCGCCGTCGAACTGGCCTGGGAGCTGTCGCTGGAGGGCTTCGGCTTCAAGGCGGAGGACATCTGGATCACCGTGTTCGAAGGCGACGAGGCCCTCGGCATCGGGCCCGACGAGGAGGCGATCGCGGCGTGGGAGTCGGTCGGCGTGCCGCGCGACCGGATCGTCCTGTGCCCGCGGTCGGAGAACTTCTGGCAGGCCGGGTCGACCGGCCCGTGCGGCCCGTGCAGCGAGCTGTACCTGGACCGCGGCGTGGAGTACGGCAAGGCCGATGACCTGCCGGGCGGCGAGAACGAGCGCTTCCTGGAGTACTGGAACCTCGTCTTCATGCAGTTCGACCAGGACCCGCCGGGCAAGCTGAGGCCGCTGCCGGCGCAGAACATCGACACCGGCCTGGGCCTGAACCGCATGGCGCTGATCCAGCAGGGCGTGGAGACGATCTTCGAGACCGACCACTTCATCCCGCTGATGACCCTGGGCCGCGAGCTGGCCACGGTGACGGACGACGAGCGGGCGCTGCGGATCCTGGCCGACCACTCGCGCGCGATGACGTTCCTCATCGCCGACGGGGTCGTGCCGTCCAACGAGGAGCGGGGTTACATCCTGCGCCGCGTGATGCGCCGCGCGATCCAGCAGGGTCACCGGATCGGCATCGAGGGCACGTTCCTGCCGCAGTTCACCGAGGTCGTGATCGACACGATGGGCGCCGCCTACCCGGACCTCGTCGCCGGCCGCGAGACGATCCTCAAGTGGGTCCGCGGCGAGGAGCAGGGCTTCCAGCGGACGCTCGACCAGGGCCTGAAGCTGCTCGACGACCTGCTGGCCAAGGGCGAGCTGCACCCCGCCGACGCCTTCCAGCTGCACGACACCTTCGGCTTCCCGATCGAGCTGACGCGCGAGATCGCGCTCGA
>JBKJRO010000002.1:0-29811 GCA_046594555.1 Solirubrobacteraceae bacterium | reverse complement strand
TCGTGGGTCGTGTGCTGTCGTGTTCCAGCCGCTGGCCACCGGCGACTTCGCCCAGATCGCGAAGGACGTCGAGGAGCTCGTGCGCGCGACCGGCGAGGAGACCGGGACGACGGTCAGCACGAGCGCCGACACCTTCGGCTACACGTGGTTCGTCCTGAAGGACGACGACATCGAAGACCTGGCCGTCGGCGTGAACGCGGTGACCGACGCCCTGGCGGTCGGCGGGTACAGCGACCGGATCCTGTGCGCGCTCTTCGCCTTCCAGGACGCCGCCAAGCAGCCGATCAACTTCATCTACAACTACAAGCGCGGCACGTGGTACCCGTTCGTCCCTGCGGGCGGCGCCCAGTCCCGCAACGCCGAGCGTGAGCTGCAGCTCAAGGCCCAGCTGACCGGCGAGCTGCCCTTCGAGGCGGAGCTCGAGCGCTGGTTCCCCCTCTGGGGCACCCCGATCTGAGTCCGGCCCGGACGGGTGCAGGGTGTCACCTGGCGGCGCTGCGGGTAGGCCCGGCACCTGCCATGCTGCATCCAGGGTCATGAATGTCCAACCGCGTCAACTGACGGTTCGGGACGTCGTCGCCGCGCCGATCGGGATCGCCACCGGCGTCGCCGGTGAGGTCGTCGCGACCACCACCGCAATCGTTCTCGCCCCCGTGCGCGTCGTCTCGGCGCTCGGGGCGACGGTCGGCCGGCTGCAACGCACCCTGGACAACCTCGACGGCATGGCGGCGGGGGTCGACGACATGGAGCGCGAGATGCGCGGCATGCGGGCCGACCTGGCCGACGTCATCGGCGAGCTGGAGGGCGTGCGCGGCGGCGTCGGCTCGCTCGGCACCGGCGTGAGCTCGATGGCCGACGGGGTCAGCGGGATCCGGGTGGCCACCGAGACGCTCGACGGACGTGTCGAGGCCCTGAACACGAGCATCGAGAACATCGACCGGCTCGCCTCGCGCATCAGCCGCTTCAGCGGACGGCGCAAGGAAGCCTGAGCGGGCTCGAGCGGGCCGCCCGCGTGGCGCGACCCGGGGCGCGAGCGGCAGTTGCCGCCCGCGCCGGAACCGGAGGGTGCTGCTAGGTGGCGGCGGCCGGCGGGTCCGGAATCAGACCGTCGCCCGTGAAGTCCTCGCGGGCTTCTTCCAGCGAGGTGTCAGCCGGCGGGAGGATGAAGTCCGAGGCCTCCAGCGCGTCGTCGGCCAGCGGTGTGCCGTGCTTGCGCACGAAGTCCAGCAGCGACTCGAACGTCTCGTGGAACTTGTCCTCGTCGTTCGCGTCGACCGCGGCGACGACCGCGTCGTCGAGCCCGTTGAGCTCGTGGTGATGGCTCTCGTCGAGGCTGTACTGGTCCTCGCTGAAGATGCGGACGATCATGCCGTACCCTCCTGCGGCTTGGCCGCGGCATCCTCGCCGGCGCCGAGCTCGGGGGTCGCGGGCGCGGAGCCCACGCCCAGCTCGGCCTTCATCTTCGCCAGGTCGTCGTCGACCATGGAGCCCGAGGACAGCGCCGCCAGCTGGCGGTCGATGTCGTCCTGGCCACCGTCACCGAGCTGCGTGATGTCACCGAACGTGCCGGCGGCCTCCAACTCGGCCACCGCGTCGGCGCGGGCCTTCATGTCCTCCGTCTTGTCGACGGCACGCTGCATCGCCATGCCGACGTCGGCCATCTGCTCGCCGACCCCGCTGGCTGCCTCGCTGATGCGCACCTGCGCCTCGGCGGCGGAGTACTGCGCCTTGATGACCTCCTTCTTCGTGCGGAAGGCCTCGATCTTCGCGCGCAGGCGCTTCTCGGAGTCGATCAGCTTGTCCTGCTGGGCCTGCAGCTCGGCGACCTGCTGGTCGAGGCTCTGCAGCTCGGTCTGCGCGAACTGCTTGCGCTCGAGCGCCGTCCGCGCGAGCTCCTCGTTGCCCTGGGCCAGCGCCTGGCGGGCCTGGGTGTCGAGCTTGACGACCGACTCCTCGAGCTTCGTCGACTGCATCTGCAGGCGCTTCTTGGCCGTGACGACGTCGGCGACGCCCTTCTTGACGTTCTGCAGCGCCTCGAGCTGCTTCTGGTAGCTGTAGTCGAGGGTCTCTGCCGGATCCTCGGCCTTGTCGAGGATCTTGGAGACCTTCGCCTTGATGACGGTTGACATCCGTCCGCCGAGACCGGCCATGAACGCTCCTTCGAGGGTCGGGAGAGGGGTTGCGCCAGCGTATCGCGCCGCCGCAGGTGGGGGCTCAGATCGGGATGCCCCAGAGCGGGAACCAGCGCGACACCTCGGGTTCGACCGGCAGGCCGTCGCCGAGCAGGGCCCGCAGGCGCAGCTCGCGCTCGGTGTCGCGCTCCTGGACGGCCGCAGCGCTGGGGGCGAACGGGTACCAGGTGCCGCGCTTGTAGTTGTAGATCAGGTACAGCGGCGCGCCCTGCGCATCGGCGAACGCGAACACGGCGCACAGGACGCGGTCGGCGTAGCCGCCGATGGCCAGTTCGTCGGAGACGGCGTTGATGCCGACCGCGAGGTCGTCGACGTCGTCGTCGCGCACGATCATCCAGTGGTAGCCGAACTCATCCGTGCTGCGCTCGACCGTCGACGCGGTCTCCTCGCCCGTGCTGCGCACGACGGCCTCGACGTCGGTGACGAGCTGCTCGAAGTCGCCGGTCGCCAGCGGCTGGAAGACGATCGCGGCCGCCCCGCCGCAGCGCACGCCGCTGCGCGCCTGCAGGTCGATGTACGCGGTCGTGATCGCGAACAGCCGGTCGGCGGCGGGGGCTGCGGCGCGCCGCCGGCCCAGGACGTTGTCCAGCAGGCCCATCAGATCGCGACCGGCACGTCGTCGCGCATCGGCGCGGCGCGTTGCAGGCTGGACTCCATGGCCTGCAGGCGGGCGATGCGGTCCTCCATCGGCGGGTGCGTGGAGAACACGTTCCCGATGCCGCGCTTGAGCCCGAGCGGGACGATGTAGAACGCGTTGAGCTCGGCGTGCGCCCGGCGCAGGTCCACCTGCGGCGCCTGTTCGATCTGGCCGCTGATGCGCAGCAGCGCCGACGCGAGCGCACTGGGACGGCCCGTCAGCTCGGCGGCGCCGCGGTCGGCTGCGAACTCGCGGTAACGCGACAGCGCCTGCATCAGGACGAAGGAGATCGCGTAGACCATCATCGCGGCGACGATCACGGCGAAGAAGCCAGGGCCGTCCTCGTCGTCCTGCTGGCCGCCGCCGAAGAAGAACCCGAACTGGATGATCATCGAGGCGATCGACGCGAAGAAGCTCGCGAGCGTCATCAGCGCGACGTCGCGGTTGGCGACGTGGGAGAGCTCGTGGGCCATGACGCCCTCCAGCTCGGCGGGGGAGAGCAGGTCGATGATCGCGGTGGACGCCGCGACCGTCGCGTGCTTCGGCGAGCGGCCCATCGCGAAGGCGTTCGGGACACTCGACTCGATGATCGCGACCTGGGGCTTGGGCAGGTCGGCCTGGACGCACAGCCGGTCGATCAGCCCGTGCAGCTCCGGCTGCTCCTGCGGGGTGACGACCTTCGCGCCCGAGGACGCCAGGGCGATCTTGTCCGAGGTGAAGTACTGCAGCCCGAGGATCGCGGCGGCGACGAGGGCCATCGTCACGGCCCCCGCGCCGGCGGCGAACAGCGCGGCCATGAACGCGGCGTAGAGGAGCCCGAGCAGGAACAGCGTCAGCAGCATGCGCGCCTGGAGTCCGCGGTCGCGCCCGAGCCTGGAGGTGGTCGTCGGCATGCCGAGCATCATGCCGCCTGGACCTACATGAGCGCTAAATCGCACGGCGGCGGCCGCGCGCTGGTACCCTCGGCAGGGCCGAATTCCCTGGAAAGGCCGGGGAAGCGGGGGACCCACTGAGGACGACGTCCGTCCTCCGGGGCGAATCGCGGGCACCGCCGCCCGCGTAGCGCACGTCGCGCGAGCCCGACAGCTCACCTCGCAGGCCAGATTGCAGGCCTTGACCGATGACCGACGTGGCTCATAGCTTCCGGCGCCGCATGCGCTCACGCTCCGCTCTTGCGCTCGTGCTCGCGCTCGCGTTCCCGCTCGTCCTCTGGGCGGGCCTGCCGGTCGGGTCCAGCGGTGCGCCGACGCGCCAGCAGCAGCTCAACCAGCTGCAGCAGAAGATCCAGGTCGCGCAGGGCAAGATCGGGCGGAAGAAGGGCACGGAGCGCGTCCTGAGCCAGGACATCGCCCGCTGGACCGCGCGGGTCAACCGCCTGCAGCGCCGCATCGGGGGACTCCAGGCACGCGAGTCCGTCGTCCAGGGTGCCCTGGATCAGGCGCAGGGGGCGCTCGCGCGCACGCAAAGCGAGCTGCGCTACCAGCGCCGCCGCCAGGTGCGGCTGAAGGCGCGCTACGCGGTGGCCCGCCGCGTGCTGTCGGCGCGCCTGGTCCAACTCTACGAGACCGATCAGCCGGACCTCATCACCGTCATGCTGAACTCGAACGGGTTCGCCGAGCTGCTGCAGCGCGGGGAGTTCCTGTCGCGGATCAACGAGCAGGACCGCCGGATCGTCACCGACGTGCGCGACGCCAAGCGCAACGCGCGTGAGACGGCGATCCGGCTCGACAAGCTGGAGGGCAGCCAGCAGGCGCTCGCCGCCCGGATCGTGGCGCGCCGCAACGAGATCGCCGCGGTCAAGCAGGATCTGATCGACACCCGCGTCGGCTTCGACCGCACGCGCCAGGGCAAGGCGAACGCGCTGGCCAACGTCCGCACCGAGCGCGTCAAGCTCGAAGGCTCGCTCTCGGCGATGAAGGCCACGCAGGCGCGGATCACGGGCATCCTGCAGAACGCGGCCGCCGGCGTCCTGCCCAATCAGCCCATCCGCGGCGGCAGCGGCCAGATGATCTGGCCCGTCAACGGCCCGATCACCTCGCAGTTCTGCGAGCGCCGCTCCTGGGAAGCCTGCCACCCGGGCATCGATATCGGCGTGCCGTCGGGGACGCCGATCCGCGCCGCGCTCGGCGGTCGCGTCGCGCTCGCCGGCCCGACCGGCGGGTACGGCAACTACACCTGCCTGCAGCACACGGCGACGCTGTCGACGTGTTACGCCCACCAGTCGAGCATCGGCGTCAGCGTCGGTCAGACGGTGAGCAAGGGCCAGGTCATCGGCATCTCCGGCTGCACCGGGCTGTGCTTCGGCGCGCACCTGCACTTCGAGGTCCGCATCAGCGGTGCTGTGACGAACCCGCTGAACTACCTGTAGGCCGCGACCGGCCAGGTGGCGCGGTCGATCGCCGTCAATGCCGCCGCATCGCCCAGCGTCGCGGTTCGGATCGTGACCGTCACGCGGGAAGCCTGTCAGAGTGGCGCTCGTGCAGCCCGAGATCGACCTGTTCGGCCTTCCGCTCAAGACCTTCGGCATGATGTTCGCGCTCGGGTTCCTCGCCTCGGGCGCGGTGATCCATCGCCGGATGAAGGAACTCGGCAGGTCGCCCGACTGGGCCTACGAGATGATCTTCGCTGCGCTGGTCGGCGGTCTGGTCGGCGCCCGCGGCATCTGGATGCTCGAGAACCTCGACCAGGTGCGCGGCGACGTCCTGGGCTCGATCTTCTCCGGTTCCGGGCTGGTCTGGTACGGCGGCGTTCTCGGCGGCGCCGCCGCCGTCTGCGGCTGGGCGCGCTGGCGCGGGTGGCTCGGCCTGGAGACGCTCGACATGGCTGCCGCGCCGCTCGCCGTGGGCAACGCGATCGGGCGGATCGGCTGCCAGCTCTCCGGCGACGGCGACTATGGCAAGGCGTGGGACGGGCCGTGGGCGATGGGGTATCCGCACGGCACGGTGCCGACCGCGCCGGGCGAGACGGTCCATCCGACGCCGATCTACGAGACGATCGCCATGGGCCTGATCGCCTGGCTGCTCTGGACGCTCCGCGACGTCGTGCGCCCCGGCGTGCTCTTCGCGCTCTGGCTGCTGCTGGCGGGCGGCGAGCGACTGCTCGTCGAGTTCCTGCGCCGCAACGACCACGTCCTGCTCGGGCTCACGGTGCCGCAGCTGCAGAGCGTGGCGATGATGATCGCCGGGGCCGTGTGGCTTGTGGTCGTCCGGCGCCGGCACGGCTCGCTGCGGCTGCCGGTCGCGCCGGCGACGACCACGGCTGTGCCCGTCCCGGCGCTCTGACCGCGGCGCCGGCTGCCCAGATGGCAGGCGGTGGTCCGTATCGACCACGCAGATGAACGTCAATGCGGGCCACCCGCTGCCGCGAACGCCCGCAGCAGGAAGCGGACGCTGAGGTCCTGCAGCTCGTCGTCGTGCTGGATCGAGCGGTGATGGCCGCCCGGGACGACGACGAGGCGGCTCCCGTCCGCCGCCGCGTGGAGTTCGCGCGAGTGCTCGACCGGGACCTGCTCGTCGCCCTCGGCATGGAGCAGCAGCAGCGGGACGCCGAGGGCGCGGGCGGCCGCCAGCTCGTCGCCGGCGGCGAGGAACGCGTCGAGCGACGGCCGGTCGGCCCGGAAGTCGAAACGGCCCGCGGCCAGCCCGCGGCGCAGCCCGTCCGCGCTCGCTGGGCAGATCGCGACGACGGCGTCTGCGCCCGCGGCCGCGGCGGCGACGAGCGCCAGGTACCCGCCCATGCTGGAGCCGCGAAGCCCGATCCGCGCCGCGCCGCGCTCACGCAGCAGCGTCGCCATCACCGCCACGTCCGACGCCGCGCGCTCGCCGAGGGCGCCCTCGCTGTCGCCGTGCCCGCGCAGGTCGACGGCGATCGCCGCCAGGCCGCGGGCACGGCAGCGGCGCGCGAAGTCGTAGTGGGACTCCTTGCGCGAGCCTGCGCCGTGGAGCACCACGACGCCGCCGAGCGGCCGGCCGGCCGGCAGGAACAGCGCGTAGGCGAGGCCGTCGCGCATCGCGATCTCGGCCGGCGGGTCGATGTGGACCGTGCGCACGGCGTGGCATGATGCGCCGCCGATGGCCTCCGCGCAACAGCTCTCCCACGTGTACCCCCTGGGAAGCCGGATCAACGAGCGCGGCCGGATCGAGATCGGAGGGTGCGACACCGTCGAGCTGGCGGCGCAGTTCGGCACGCCGGCGTACATCGTCTGCGAGGACGACATCCGCGCCCGCGCCCGGGCCTTCGTCAGCGCGTTCGCCGCGCGCACGGACGACTTCGAGGTCGTATTCGCGTCGAAGGCATTCCCCTGCACTGCCGTCTATCGCCTGCTGTGGGAGGAGGGGATCGGCTGCGACGTCGCCGGCGGCGGTGAGCTCGCGCTGGCGCTCGCGGCCGGGATCGACCCGTCGCGGATCCACCTGCACGGCAACGCCAAGACCCGCGACGAGCTGGAGGACGCCCGTGCCTGCGGCGTCGGCACCGTCGTCGTCGACAACCTGCGCGACCTCGACCTGCTCGAGGAGCTCGGCGCCGGCGGGCCGCGGCAGGTGGTGCTGCTGCGTATCGCCCCCGGCGTCAGCCCCGAGACCCATCCGGCGATCTCCACGGGCGGGCCGAACACGAAGTTCGGCTTCGACCTGCGGCACGCGCCGGCGGCGATCGAGCGCGCGCAGGCGAGCCCGGCGATCGACCTGCAGGGCCTGCACTTCCACATCGGGTCGCAGATCCTCGACCTGGAGCCGTTCGGCAAGGCGCTCGAGGCACTGGCGCCGCTCGGCGACTTCGGGACGTACAACCTGGGCGGCGGCCTGGGCATCGCCTACGGGGCGCACGACGAGCCACCGGCGATCGAGGACTACGTCGCCGCGAAGCTCGACGCCGTCGCGGACATCCTCGGGCCGGGCAAGCGCGTCGTCGACGAGCCGGGCCGGGCGCTGGTCGGCCCGTCCACGGTGACGCTGTACACCGTCCAGAGCGTCAAGCGCAACGTCGACACGTACGTCGCGGTGGACGGCGGCATGTCGGACAACCTGCGGCCGATGCTCTACGGCGCCCGCTACGACGCCCAGGTGTCGGGCCGGCAGGGCGGCGGCACGCGCTGCCACGTCGTCGGCAAGCACTGCGAGTCCGGGGACATCCTGGTCCGCGACGCCGACCTGGCCGACCCGCGTCCCGGCGACATCCTCGTCACGCCCGCCACGGGCGCGTACGGTCACGCGATGGCGAACACCTACAACGGCGCGCTGCGGCCGCCGGTGATCTTCTGCTCCGACGGCGACGCGCGCGTGGTCGTGCGGCGCGAGACCCACGAGGACCTGGTGGCCCGAGATGTCTGATGCCGGTGAGCCGTTCAAGATCGGCCTGCTCGGCCACGGCACCGTCGGCGCCGCGTTCGAGGAGCTCGTCGAGCAGCGCGCCGGCCGGATCGCGGAGATCACGGGCCGCCGCCCGCAGATCGTCGGCGTCCTGACCCGCAGCCGCGGCGACATCGATGAGATCCTCGCGGCGAGCGACCTGATCGTCGAGGTGATGGGCGGCCTGGACCCGGCCCGCGACCACGTGCTGCGGGCGATGGCCGCGGGCAAGCACGTCGTGACGGCTAACAAGCAGCTCCTCAGCCGCCACGGCGAGGAGCTGTGGGCGGCCGCGCGCGAGCACCAGGTGCAGCTGCGGTTCGAGGCCGCCGTCGCGGGCGTCGTCCCGATCATCCGCGTGCTGTCGGAATCGCTCGCCGGCGCCCACGTCAACCGCATCCACGGCATCGTCAACGGCACGACGAACTTCATCCTCAGCCAGATGGCGGCCACCGGCGCCTCGTACGCGGACGCGCTCGCCGAGGCCCAGGCGCTCGGCTACGCCGAGGCCGACCCGACCGAGGACGTCAGCGGGGGCGACGCCGCCGCGAAGATGGCGATCCTCGCGCGGCTCGCGTTCAACACCCCCGTGCACGTGGACGACGTGGTGCTCGAGGGCATCGAGCACCTGACGACGGACGACATCGCCTACGCCCACGAGTTCGGCCTCGGGCTGAAGTTGCTCGGGACCGCGGAGCGCGTCGGCGACAAGCTGTCGGTCCGCGTGCATCCTGCGTTCCTCTACGCCGGGCATCCGCTGGCCAGCGTGAGCGGGCCGTTCAACGCCGTCACGATCGAATCCGACGCGATCACCGAGATCACGCTGTCCGGCCCGGGAGCCGGCGGCCCGCAGACCGCGAGCGCGGTCCTCGGCGACGTGGTCAGCGCGATGATCCCGCCCGTGTCGACCCCGGAGACGACCGAGCGCCTGGAAATCATCAGCGACGTGGCGTCGGCGTTCTACCTGCACCTGGAAGTCGCCGACCGGCCCGGCGTGCTCGCGCAGGTCGCGCAGATCCTGGGCCTGCAGGGTGCGTCGATCAAGTCGGTCGTACAGGAGGGGCTGGGCGACAACGCCCGCCTGGTGATGATCATCCACCCGCTGCTGGAATCGAAGTTCTTCGCAGCCTGCGACATGATCGCCGGGCTCGACTTCGTCCGCGCGAAGCCGCGCGCGATCCGCGTCATCGACGAGCAGTTCGGCTAGAACGGGGCCCAGACATGCCCGGACTGATCGAGCGCTACCGCGACGACCTGCCCTTCGCCTCCGGCGACCCCGTCGTCAGCCTCCAGGAGGGTTCGACGCCGCTCGTCCCGGCGCCGCGCATCTCCGAGCGCGTCGGCGCCCAGGTCTGGCTGAAGATCGAGGGTGCCAACCCGACGGGGTCGTTCAAGGACCGCGGGATGACCTGCGCCGTCTCGGCGGCGGTCCGCGACGGCGCCGAGGCCGTGATCTGCGCCTCGACGGGCAACACGGCGGCGAGCGCCGCCGCGTACGCCGCGCGCGCCGGGCTGACCGGCGCCGTGATCGTGCCGGAGGGCAAGATCGCGACCGGCAAGCTCGCCCAGGCGCTGATGCACGGGGCGCGCGTGATCGCGCTGCGCGGCAACTTCGACCAGGCGCTCGACCTCGTGCGCGAGCTGACGGCCAAGCACCCGATCGGGCTCGTCAATTCGGTCAACCCGTTCCGGCTGGAGGGGCAGAAGACGGCGGCGTTCGAGATCCTCGAGGAGATCGGCCCGATCGACCTGCTGTCGATTCCGGTCGGCAACGCGGGCAACATCAGCGCCTACTGGAAGGGCTTCCAGGAGCGCGGCGAATCCCCGCGCATGCACGGCTTCCAGGCCGCCGGTGCCGCGCCGCTGATCTCCGGGCAGCGCGTCGAGAAGCCGGAGACGGTGGCCAGCGCGATCCGCATCGGCAATCCCGCGCGCTGGGAGGAGGCGATGACCGCGATGCGCGATTCGCGCGGCGCCGTCGCGGCCGTCACCGACGAGCAGATCCTCGACGCCTACCGCTTCCTGGCCGCCCACGAGGGCGTCTTCTGCGAGCCCGCGAGCGCCACGTCCGTCGCGGGGCTGCTGGTCCACGGCGCCCCCGAGGGCGTCGAGCGGATCGTCTGCGTCCTCACCGGTCACGGCCTGAAGGACCCGCAGACCGCGCTCGAGCAGGCCGGCACCGTCGTGCCCTGCGAGCCCGAGTTCGCGGCCGTCGAGCGCGCCGTCCTCGGGTAGCCTCGGCGCCGTGCACCGCCGCCGCCTCGTCCGCGTCCCCGCCAGCTCCGCCAACCTGGGTCCCGGCTTCGATACCTTCGCCGCCGCGCTGGCGCTGCACATGGAGCTCGAGGTCATCGAGACGCCGGGGCGGTTCGCCGTCGAGACCGACCTGAAGATCGCCCGCGACCGGCGCAACCTCGTCGTGCGCGGGTTCGAGCGGCTGCATCCGGCGGACGGGTTCACGTTCCGTATCACCTCGCGGATCCCGCTCTCCGGCGGGCTCGGGACCAGCGCCGCGGCCTACGTCGCCGGGCTGGTGGCCGCCGATCACCTGTTCGAGCTCGGCGCCGATCTGCTCACCCTGGCGACCGAGCTCGAGGGGCACCCCGACAACGTCGCCGCCGCGCTCGGCGGCGGCATCGTCGTCTGCGCGGACGGGCGCGCGCACCGGATCGAGCCGCCCGACGGCCTGGAGGCCGTGCTCGTCGTGCCGCACGAGGCGGTGCGCACGAAGCTCGCACGCGCCGCGCTCCCGGCGCAGGTGCCGATGGCCGAGGCCGTCTTCAACGTCGCCCACGGCGCGCTCCTGGCGGTCGGGCTGGCGACCGGGGACCCCGGGCTGATCGGCCGCGGCCTGGCCGACCGGCTGCATCAGGACCGCCGCGCCCATCTGTTCCCGCGCTCGGCCGAGCTGGTGCGCGACGCCGCCGGGCTCGGCGCGCTCGGCGCGACGATCTCCGGTGCCGGGCCGACGGTGCTGCTGTGGACGCTGCAGGACGCGACGGGCGCTGTCATCGACCGCGTGCGCCCGCGTGCCGAGGGCTGGGCGGACGTCCTGCGGGCGCCGTTCGAGCCGTCGGGCGCCGACGTGCGCGAGCTGTAGGACCTACGCGCTGAGCGCGAGGCGCTCGGCGACGCGCCGCCGCGGCTCGTCCAGCCCGAGCCGCTCGAGGACGTTCTCGGCGACGCGCAGGTAGTCGACGCCCAGGTCGGGGCGGTGATCGAAGATCGACATCGCGCGCTCGGCCGACTCGGCGTAGGCGATCGACTGCCGGATCGAGTGGTCGAGAAGCTTGTCGCCGACGTGCTCGCGCAGTGACTCGAACGCCTCGCGCGAGTGCACCGTGCGCATGTCGGCGATGTTGAACAGCACGCCGAGCCAGTGCAGGTCGGGGTTGAGGCTGTCGCGCGCGAGCTCGATCACCTCGAGTGCCTGCTCGACGCCCTGGAGCGCGAAGTACTGCGCCTCGGAGCTGAGCAGCGCGAAGTCCGCAGCGACGAGCGCGTTGACCGTGAGCAGGCCCAGCGACGGCGGGCAGTCGAGCACGATCACGTCGTACCCGGCGCTGACGTCGGTCAGCGCGCGCCGCAGCGTCAGCTCACGGCCCATCCTGCCGCCGAGCGAGAGCTCCGCCTCGGCCAGGCTGAGGTTCGCGGGGATCACGTCGTCGTGGATCGCCTGGGAGGCCGTCGCGCGGCCGGAGAGGACGTCCGCGATGGTCGGCGACGCGTCAGGATCGACGTCGAAGTAGTCGGACAGGTTGCCCTGCGGGTCCAGGTCGACGGCGAGAACGCCGAGGCCGGCGTCCCGGAAGACCTCGGTCAGATGCCGGACCGCGGTCGTCTTGCCGGTACCGCCCTTCTGCGAGAGAACCGCGATGGTCTGCGCCACGGGTGCGAGTGTACGCGCCTGCCCGGGATCGCCGTGGAGACCTCCCCGGCGCGGGCACACGGGGCCCGCGCCGGATCGATCCTCAGGCTTCGATGCCGCCGCCGGCGGCGGGCGCGAGGGCACCCTCCGCGGCGTGCTGCACATCGGCGAACAGCAGCCGGTAGCGGCCGACGACGATCTCGTCGCCGTCCGCCAGCGCGCGCCACTCCACGCGCTCGCCATTGACGAACACGCCGTTGAGGCTGCGGTCGTCGAGCACGCGGACGCCGTCGTGCTGCCGCACGATGAGCGCGTGGCGCCGCGACACGGTCGGGTCGTCGAAGCGGACGTCGGCGGCCAGGCTGCGGCCGATCCGGGTCCACTCACGCGCGAGCCGCATGACGCAGGTCTCCGCACCGTCGTTGTACAGCAGGTACTGGCCCGGCTCCTCGAGCCGAGTGCGTGCCGCGTCGAACTCACCCACAGCCGCGGCCGTGGGATCGGTCTCGGTCGGCACCTGGGCCAGCGTCGTGGCGAGCACGGCGCCGGGGGACAGCGTCTGCTTGTAGCTGGGATCCAACTCGACGCTCCTGGCTCGGGGGATAGGCGCGTATGGCACCTCGAACTGTGACCCTTACCCAGGATGGTGTCAATTGCAACATGGTTCGAACCGCGCAGTTTGCACGGATTTCGCCGTTCGGCAGGAGGCGAACCTCTCGCGTCGAAGACGGCAGCGTGCTCCGCCCGATCCTCGGCCTGTCCGAACCCGACCTGGAACGCGCCCTCCTGCGCAGGGGCGTGGACGACCGCGCCGCCGGCTGCGATCGCTGCACGGACTGCGGCCGGGCCCCGCTGATCGGCGAACGCGTCCACCGGTATCCCCGCGGCGCGACGGTCTGCGAGCTGTGCCGCCAGCACCGCCGCGAGCGCCCCGAGTCCTCGGCGACGGTCCACCACGTCGAGCACGGGCTCAGCGTCCGCGTGCGCGACCTGCGCTCGGCGGCCTGAGCCACCCGAGGCGGCGCGGATAGACTCCGCGCCCCGATGCAGGCGTTCACGCTCGAGACGACCGTGGCCCGCCCGCGTGAGCTGGTCTATGACTACCTCGCGGACGTCGCCCACCACCCGGAGTTCCTGGACCACTTCCTGAAGGAGTGGCACATGACCCGTGAGGAGACCTTCGGCCTCGGCGCCGGCGGGCGCTTCCGCGCCGAGGTCCCGTTCCAGCGCTTCCCCTGGGGCGACTGGGCGATCGTCCAGCTCGAGCCGCCGCACCGGATCGTCCTGCACGGCCGGACCGGGAAGTTCAACCGCGTCCGCACGCTCACCGTCTTCGAGCTGCGCGAGGCGTCCGGCGGCGGGACCGCCGTGACGGTCACCGTCGACAGCCGGCCCCACTTCCCGTCCGACCGCCTCCTGGAAGCTCTCGGTCGCCGTGCGGTCCGCCGCCGCTGGGGAGCGGCGCTCCGCCGCCTGGGCCGGATCCTCGAAGAGGATCGCGACCGCGGCACGCGCGCCACGATCGCCGGCGGCCCGCGCAAGCCGGCGACGAGCACCCATCCCCCGGTGACTCATGTCTAGACTCCCGGCCGCCATGACGCGCCGCCTGCTGCCGATCGCCATCGCCGCCCTCCTCGTGCTCGCGCTCGGGGCCTGCGGTGACAAGCCCGCAACCATCGCGCAGGGCGAGTCCGAGGCGGCCTACGTGACGCTGGGCAGCCTCCAGTACCAGGTGCAGCTCTCGCGCCAGCTCAACGCGGCCGAGGTCGGGGACCGCGACTACCTGGTCGGCCTGCCCGCGGGCGAGCGCGCGCTGAAGGCCGACGAGGTGTGGTTCGGGGTCTGGATCCGCGTCTACAACAAGTCCGGCGTGACCCAGCGGTCGGCCACCACGTTCAAGATCGTCGACACGCGCGGCCGCGAGTACGAGCCCGTCGGCATGTCGTCGGTCAACCGCTTCGTCTACCGCCCCGCGCCGGTGCTCGACCAGGACCGGCTGCCGCTGGCGGGCAGCGCCGCGGACGGCACGCCGACATCCGGTGCGCTGCTCGTCTACAAGCTCGCGGTCGATGCGCTCGACTTCCGCCCGCTCGAGCTGGCCTTCTCCGACTCGTCCTTCCCCAAGGTCGAGTCGACGATCCGCCTCGACGTCTAGTTCACGCGGCCGGCTGACGGCCCGCCGGGTCCTAGCGCCGCTGCAGGCCCGCGAGCAGCACGCCGCGGGCCGCCGGGGCCGCGCTCGCGCCGCCGGTGCCCGCCTGGACGAGCATCACGCCGACGACGATCCTCGGCCGGCCGCGGCCCGCCGGTGCGTAGGAGACGAACCACGCGTCGGTGTCCTGCGGGTTGACCGTGGTGTCCCCGGGGTCGCGGCTCTTCAGCTCGGCGGTGCCGGTCTTGCCGGCGACGGGAACGCCGGCGATCGCCGCGGCGGCGCCCGTCCCGTTGCGCACGACGCCGAGCATCAGGCGCTCGACGCGCCGCGCCGTGCGCTCGCTGACCGCGCGTTTGCCGCGCGCCGCTGAGCGCCGCCCGCGGCGGCCGCGGGCCTCGGCGAAGTCGAGCGTCAGGCGGGGCCGCCGGCCCCGGTCGGCGATCGTGCCGGCGACGGCCGCCATCTGCAGGGTCGTCGCCTCGACCCGCCCCTGTCCGATCGCCGACGACCCGACCGCGAGGTCGTCGCCGATCTGGCCCGCGGGCGGGATCGTGCTGACGGCGGCTCCCGCGATCGGCGGCGGCCGGTCGAAGCCGAAGGCGCTCGCGGTCCGCACCAGGCGCTCGGCGCCGAGCTTCGCGCCCATCGGCGCGAACACGGAGTTGCACGACACGGCGAACGCCAGTGCGAGCGTCCCGCCGCAGACCTCGCCGGCCGCGTTGGCCAGCTTCACGCCCGACAGGACGGCCTCCGACGCGAAGGGGAAGGCGTCCTTCGGCGTCGCGATCCCCGCCTCGAGGGCGCCGGCGACGGTGATGATCTTGAACGTGGACCCCGGCGGCTGGAGCTGCGAGAACGGGATGCCGGCGAACGCCAGCACGGCGCCGTCGCGCGGATCGAAGGCGATCACCCCGCCGTAGCGACCGGCCAGGGCGGCGACCGCGGCCCGTTCCATGTCCGGGGAGATCGTCGTGCGCACGTCCGCGCCGGGGCGGCCCGGCCCGCGCGCGATCGTCCGCCGGCCGGCTCGGAGCGTGCCGCGCGGGACGCCGCCCAGGCGGGCCTCGAAGATCCGTTCCAGCCCGGACGTGCCGGCCTGCGCGTCCGGCGGGACGCCGAGCGCCCGCAGCTGCAGCGCGCGGTCGGGCGTGATCGGCCCGAGACCGCCGACCACCTGCGCTGCGACGTCGGGGATCGGCGAGCCGCGATCGCCCCGGCGCGCGAGGATCGTGCCCTCACGGGCCAGCAGCGCGCCGCGCCGGGGCATCGTCGTGTCGCGGGTCAGGCGCTCACCCGGCCGCAGGCCCGGGAAGGCGAGGTCGGGCGTCCAGGCGACGCGCGCCGCGTCGCCCTCGCCCCGCAGACTCAGGGTGACGGCGCCGGTGACCGTGCCGAACGCGCGCGTGCGCACGACCGCCGGGATCCGCCACGCGTCGCCCCGGTGTACCGGCTTTCCCGCCGCCACACCGGTGGCGGTGGCGGTGGCGAGCGCGGCGCGATGCTCCTGGGCGAACCGCAGCAGCGGGTGGCGCCGCTGCGCGTCCGCGGTCAGCAGGGCGTGCATCGCGGCCCAGTCGCCGCGGGACCAGGCCACGGCGTAGCGCTCGGCGGTTTCGCGGCCGTCCGAGCCGTCGCCGACCGCGACGATCAGCCCGATCAGGAACGCCACCGCGGCGAGGAGCGCGACGCGCCGCCGCGCGATCCGTGCGTCGTCGCCGAGCACGCGGCGCAGGCCCGCCGCCGCGGGGCCCTGGGGCGATGATGTCGGGCGCTGGGCGGTCACGGTGGCGTCGGCCGCGCACCCTATCGGCGCTCGCGGAGGGGCCGCCGGCCCGCGTCCTGGCGGCGGGCGCCGGCGCTCGACCCACTAGTCTGCCGCCGCGGATGCCCAAGACGCTCGTCATCGCGGAGAAGCCGTCCGTCGGCCAGGATCTCGCCCGCGTGCTGCCCGGCCCGTTCCAGAAGGTCGCCGGCCCGGGGGAGAAGACCGCGCGGTCGCTCGAGGGCCCGGACCACATCATCACCTGGGCGGTCGGGCACCTCGTGCAGCTGGCCGAGCCCGATGAGTACGACGACAAGTTCAAGAAGTGGCGGATGGCGGATCTGCCGATCGTCCCGTCCAAGTTCAAGCTGATCGTGCGCGACGAGCGCTCGCAGAAGCAGATGACCGTCGTCCGCAAGCTCCTGCGCAGCGACGACGTCGACCTCGTCATCAACGCCTGCGACGCCGGCCGCGAGGGCGAGCTGATCTTCGCCTACCTGTACGAGAAGGCGGGCGCGAACAAGCCCGTCCAGCGCCTCTGGCTGTCGTCGATGACCGAGCAGGCGATGCGCGACGCGTTCGACAACCTGCGGCCCGCCGAGGAACTCCACCGCCTGGAGGAGGCCGCGCGGTCCCGGTCCGAGGCGGACTGGATCGTCGGCATGAACGCGACGCGCGCGGCGACGATCCGCCTGCGCTCCTCGTTCGACGGCGCCGTGTCGCTCGGCCGCGTGCAGACGCCGACGCTGGCGATCCTGACGCGCCGCGAGGAGGAGATCCGGGCGTTCGTGCCCGAGGACTACTGGCTCGTCGACGCGCGCTTCGAGACGGTCGCCGCGCCGCGCGGCTACGAGGGCCGGTTCCACGCCGGCGCCAAGCCGCGGATCGCCAGCGCCGCAGAAGCGGCGGCGATCGTCGCCGACGTCCAGGGCCGGGACGGCGAGATCACGAAGCTCGAGAAGAAGGAGCGCAGCGAGAAGGCGCCGCTCCTCTACGACCTCACCTCGCTGCAGCGCGACGCCAACAGCCGCATGGGATTCACCGCGCGCCGCACGCTCGCGGCGGCCCAGCGCTGCTACGAGGAGCACAAGGCGCTCACGTACCCGCGAACGAACTCCAAGTTCCTGACGAGCGACATGATCGGCGAGATCCAGCCGACCGCGGCAAAGGTCGGCTCGCGCCCTGAGTACGCCGCCGGCGCGGCCTACGTGACCGGGCTCGACGTCCTGCCGCTCGGCCGGATCGTCAACGACGAGAAGGTCGGCGACCACCACGCGATCATCCCCACGAACGCCGACCACCGCATCGAGAAGATGGGGGACGACGATCGCAAGATCTACGACCTCGTCGTCCGCCGCTTCCTCGCCTCGATGCATCCCGAGGCGGTCTTCGAGAACACCCGCGTGGAGACCACGGTCGCCGGACACGTCTTCCGCACCCGCGGCAAGGTGCTGACGATCCCGGGCTGGCGCGGCGTGTACGGCGAGCTGTCCGAGGGCGAGAGCCGCGACGAGGACGAGGGCCGCGACCAGCAGCTGCCCAAGCTCGAAGCCGGCGAGGACGTGCGCACGCTCGACGTCGAGTCCCTCGCCAAGCAGACCAAGCCGCCGCGCCGCTACTCGGACGCCTCGCTGCTCGGCGCCATGGAGGGCGCGGGCAAGGAGATCGACGACGACGCGCTGCGCGAGGCGATGGGCGAGTCGGGGATCGGCACCCCGGCGACGCGCGCGGCGATCATCGAGCGGCTGATCGACGTCGGCTACGTCGAGCGCGACGCGCGGGCCCTGGTCCCGACGGAGAAGGGGATGAACGTCATCCGCCTGCTCGACGACCACGCGCTGACGCGGCCGGACCTGACGGGCGAGTGGGAGCACCGGCTCGCGGCGATCGAGTCCGGTGAGGAGACGCGCAAGGCGTTCATGGCGGACATCGCGACGTTCGCGGAGGAGACGATCCACCGCCTCGACGAGACGCTCAAGGACGTGCGGATCCCGCGCGCCAACCTCGGACCCTGCCCGGTCTGCGGCAACGACATCATCGAGAATCGCAAGGGCTACTCGTGCTGGGCGCGCGAGGATCCGGGCTGCGGCTTCGTCATCTGGAAGACCAAGGCGGGCAAGCAGATGCCGGCCGCGGTCGCCCGCGAGCTGATCGCCACCGGCCGGACCGCCAAGCAGGTCACCGGGTTCCGCGGCCGCACCGGGCGCTCGTTCCGCGCCAAGCTCGCCCTCGTGCAGAACGAGGAGGGGCGCTGGCGCGTCGAGTTCGACGAGCCGTGGGCTCAGGAGGGCGCGAAGGCGCCCGAGACCGACGAGGTCGAGACGGCGGTCGCGGTCGCCGAGCCCACGGCTGAGCCCGGAGCCGGCACCGCCGCCGCCTGATCCGCGGCGCCTGTCAGATCCGCCGCCCCATGCGCGACCCTGGGTGGTCGTGCCCCTGACACTCGTCACCGGACCCGCGAACGCCGAAAAGGCCCGTCAGGTCCTCGGTCGTGCCCGCGAGCTCGCGGCTGCGGGCGCGGAGCCGATGCTCGTCGTGCCGACATCCGAGGACGTGCACGCCTACCGCGCCGAACTCGCCGCCGACGGGGTGCTCCTGGGGCTGAGGATCGAGCAGTTCCAGGGGCTGATGGACGAGATTCGCGGGCGCGCCGGGTTGCGGGCCAGGGGGGCCGGGGCGATCACGCGCGATCAGATCGCCCGCGGCGCGATGGCGGGCCTCGAGCTCGGCCCGATGGCGGCGAGTGCGCGGACGGCGGGGTTCGCCGCTGCCCTCGTCGCCCTCGTCGGCGAGCTGGCGCGCAGCGGGGTGGGCACGGCACGGTTCGTGGCCGCGATGCGCGCGTGGGCTGCTGCCGCGCCCGAGCGCGGCGCCTATGCGACCGATCTCGGCGTCGTCGTCGCGGCCTACCGCGACCGCCTCGAGCGCCTCGGGCGGAGCGAGCCGGCGGACGCCGACCGCGCCGCGTTCGACCTGCTGCGGGTCGCCCCGCGGGCCTGGGGCGGGACGCCGGTGCTCCTGTACGGGTTCGACGACTTCACGGCGGTGCAGATCGACGCGATCGAGACGCTCGCGGACCACGTCGGCGCCGAGGTGGTCGTCTCGCTGCCGTTCGAGGCCGGGCGCGAGGCGTTCCTGGCGCGCGCCACGGTGCACGCCGAACTGGACCAGCGCGCGACGACACGCGTCGCCGTGCCCGCGAGCGATGCCGCCTACGCCGAGGGATCCCGCGCGGCGCTGCACCGGCTGGAGCGCTCGCTGTTCGAGGCCGAGCCCGCGCGGACGGCGCCCGGGGAGGCCGTCGAACTGCTCGAAGGCGGCGGCGAGCGGGCGGAGCTGGAGCTCGTGGCCGAGCGCACGCGGCGCCTCGTGGCCGGCGGCACGGCACCCGAGGAGATCGTGATCGCGGTGCGCGACCTCGTCACCGCCGGCCCGCTGGTGGGGGCCGTCCTCGACGAGGCCGGGATCCCGTTCGCGCTCGAGCGGCGGCTGACGCTCGGCCACACGGCGCTCGGGGCCGGCGTCGTGGCCCTGCTGCGCGCGGCGCTCCCGGCCGGGACGGCGGCCGACGTGCTCCGGTTCCTGCGCACGCCGGGGTTCGTCAAGCGCGTCGGGCGCGTCGACGACCTCGAGCGCGATCTGCGGGTGCGCGGCGTCCGCACGGCCGACGAGGCGCAGGCGGCGTGGGACGCGCTGGACGTGTTCCCGCTCGACGTCGTCACGCGGGTCCGCCGCGCCGGCCGTGAGAGCGTCGAGCGGCTGTGCGCGCAGCTCGCCGCCGAGGCGGGCCGGTTGTTCGCGGCTCCGCAGCGCGATCCCGGAGCCGGGCGCGGTGCCGCTCGCACGCTGTCGGCCGACGAGGCCCGCGACGCGGTGGCGCTGCGCGTGCTGCTCGCCGCGCTCGGCGAGCTGGAGCGGCTGGCTCGCGACGCGCCGCCGCTCGCCCCGGCGGCCCGCGAGCTCGCCGCGCTGCTGGAGGCGGTCCCCGTCCGCATCGGCGGCGCCGCGGCTCCCGGGCACGTCGTCGTCACCACGCCGCTCGCGATCCGCGCGCGGCGGGTCGACACGCTGTTCCTCTGCCGCATGCAGGAGGACGTGTTCCCCGATCGCGGCCGCCCGGAGCCGTTCCTCGGCGACGACGAGCGCCGCGCGATCAACGCGGCGTCCGGACTGCGGCTGGCGCTGCACGACGACCCCCTGGCCGCCGAGCGCCATCTCTTCTATTCGGCGGTCTCGCGGCCGATGGCCCGGCTCGTCCTGTCGTGGCATACCGGCGACGACGACGGCGAGCCGCGCGTGCGCTCGCCGTTCGTGGACGCGGTCCTCGCCTGCCTGGAACCGCAGCCGGAGCCGCAGACGCGCCTGCTCGGGGCGATCGGCTGGGATCCCGGAGCCGACCTGAGCCCGCGTCAGCGCGACGTCGCCGCCGGCGCGGGCGCCGGCTCCCGCGTGCCCGTCCCGGTCGCCGTGGCCCCCGGCCTGGGGCCGCTGACGGACCCGGACGTGCTCGACGGCCTCGCGCGGCAGGACGGCTGGTCGGCATCGGCGCTCGAGCTCTGGGCCCGGTGCCCGGTCCGCTGGTTCGCCGAGCGTCACCTGGCGCCGGAGTCGCTCGACCCGGAGGCGGAGCCCCTGGGCCGCGGTGCCGTCGCTCACGCGGTCCTCGAACGGACCTATCGCGCGCTGTCCGGCGCGCTCACCGACAAGCGGCTGCCCGAGGCCGAGGCCCTGGTGATCGACGGGCTGCGGGAGGCCGTCCGCGACCGCCCGCTGTCGGTCGACCCGCGCCGTGAGGTCGCCGAGCGCCATCGCCTGGAGGCCGATCTGCTGCGCTACGTCACGCACGCCGCCGGGGCGGGCTCGGCCTTCGTCCCGCAGCACTTCGAGCTGGCCTTCGGCGTGCACGGCGCCGACCATCCGGCGATCGACGTCGGCGACGGCCTCGTCCTGCGCGGGATCATCGATCGCGTCGACGTGTCGCCCGACGGCCGCGAGGCGATCGTCATCGACTACAAGGGCCGCTCGAAGCTGCCGCCGTGGACCGGCTGGGAGGCCGACGGCCGTCTGCAGGCCGGGCTCTACGCCCTGGTCCTGCGGCAGCTCCTGCCGGGCGTCGAGGTCGTCGGCGCGCTGCTGCAGCCGATCGGCTCGGACGACCTGGCGCCCCGCGGGCTGCTGCTCGACGGCAGCGACACCGGGCGGTCGGACGTCAAGGGCGGCGACCGCGTGACGCGCGACCAGCGCGATGCGGCGTTCGAGGCGGTGCGCCGCGGGGCGATCCTGGCGGTCGCGCAGATCCGGGCCGGCGAGCTGGAGCCGCGGCCGGACACGTGCGGGCATCGCGACGCGGGGTGCGTACACCCGACGCTGTGCCGGGGCGCGACATGAGCGCCGTCACGGACGGCCTGCGCTCCGGCGAGCGCGCCGTCGGCGCGGGCGGGCGCCTGCTCTCCGCGGAGCAGACGCGTGCGATCGACCGGCGTGACGGACCGCTGCTGCTCATCGCCGGGGCCGGTTCGGGCAAGACCACCGTGCTCGTCGAGCGCTTCGTCCGGCACGTCCTGCTCGACGACCTGCCAGTCGGCGGCATCCTGGCGATCACGTTCACGCGCAAAGCGGCGGGCGAGCTGCGTCGCCGGATCCGCGACCGTTTCGCCGAGCTCGGCCGTCCGGACCTCGCACGTGACGCGGAGGGCGCCTGGATCTCGACGATCGACGGCTTCTGCGCCCGGGTGCTCCGCGCTCACGCGATCGCGGCGGGCCTGGACCCGGCGTTCACGATCCTCGATGACAGCGGGCGCCGGGCCGCGCGCGACGAGGCGTTCGCGCGCGCGCTCGACGCCTGGCTGCGGCCGGACGCGGGCCCGCAGCGGCTGGCGGCGGCGCAGCTGCTGGCGGGCTATGGGCACGACGCGCTGGCGACGGCGATCTGGCAGGTCTACGACCGGCTGCGCAGCGGCGGTCACGCCTGCCCGTCGCTGCCGGTGCCCGGGCGGCCGGACCCGGCCGCGGAGCGCGGCGCGCTGCTGCGCGCGGTCCGTGCCGCGCAGCTGGACCTCGCCGACGAGCCGTCGGCCATGCGCGTGGACGCGGCCCGGGCGAAGCTGGACGCCTGCGCGGCGGCGCTCGGCGACGCGGCCGCTCCGGATCCGCGCGACCCGCGCGCGGCCGGCAAGGCGTGGACGTTCGGTGCGGGGGCGGGCGCCCTCAAGCGCCAGGCGTCCGAGGACTACCGCGCGGCGCTCGCGGTCTACCTCCAGCGCGTCGATGACGCCGCATGCCACGCGGCGCTGGTGCTCGTCGCGGAGCTGCTCGAGCTGGCGGCCGACCGCCTGGACGCGCGCAAGCGCGAGCTCGGCGTGCTCGACTTCGACGATCTGGCCCTGCGCACGCGGGACCTGTTCCGCGCGGAGCCCGGCGTCGCGGCGGCGTATGCGGATCGCCTGAGCCGCGTGATGATCGATGAGTTCCAGGACACCAATCGCCTGCAGCTGGAGCTGGTCGAGGCGCTCGGGCAGGCGAACGTGTTCGCCGTCGGCGACGCGCTGCAGTCGATCTACGCGTTCCGCAACGCCGATGTCGAGGTCTTCCTCGACGCCGAGCGCCGGCGCGAGGAGCGCGGGGAGGTCGAGCACCTGACCGAGAACTACCGCTCCGAGCCCGACCTGCTCGCCGTCATCAACGCCGCGTTCGGGCGCTTCCAGAGCCACTGGAGCGCCCTGCAGCCGGGGCTTCCCGCGACCGCCGATCCGCCCCGCGTCGAGCTGCTGCTGACCGACGAGAGCAGCTGGACAGCTGACGCGGCGGACGGCGGCCCGTCCGCGGAGGAGCTCGCCGCGCTCGCGGCCGGGCTCCCGGCGGCGAACGCGCACATCACCGCCGAGGCCCGCCTGGTCGCCGAGCGGGTCGCCGAGCTGACGGCCGGCGGCATCGCGGCGAAGGACGTCGTCGTGCTGCTGCGCGCCGGGGCGAACCTCGCGCTGTACGAACGCGCGCTCGAGCAGGCCGGCGTGCCCGCCGTCGCCAGTCAGGGGCGGGACTGGTGGGCCAAACTCGAGGTGCAGGACCTGCTCAGCCATCTGCGCGTGCTGGCCAACCCCCGGGACGAGGCGGCGCTGCTCGGCGTCCTGAGCGCCTTCGCCGGTGCGAACGCCGACGTGCTGGCGCTGCTCGGGGCGGGCCGCCGCGGCGGCGCGGGTCTGTGGGAGGTCGTGCAGCGGGCCGCGGGGGAGCTGACCGGCGGCGCGCTCGCCGGGCTCGGCGCCGGCGAGCGCGAGCGGCTGCGCGCCTACGTCGAACTGCTGCTCGGCGAGCGCGAGGCGGCGGCACGGCTCGGGCCGGGCGAACTGCTGCGACGGCTGCTCGACGCCACCGGCTACGAGGCGCTCGCCGCCGCACGGCCGGGCGGCGCCCGGCGCGTCGCCAACGTCCGCAAGCTCGTGCGGCTCGCCGACGGCTTCGAGGCGCGCGGGGAGCGTGATGTCCGCGCATTCGCGGATTTCGCCGCCGGCGAACTCGCGGCCGACGTCCCGACCTCGGACGCGCCGGTCGACGTCGGCGCGTCCGCGGCGGTGCGCCTCATGACCGTCCATGCCGCCAAGGGCCTCGAGTTCCGTGTCGTCGTGCTGGCCGATCTGGGGCGCACGCCGCCGGCGGGTGGCCCGAGGATCCTCGTCGATGATCGCGACGGCCGGGTCGGGCTGAGCGTGCTGACGGCCGATCGCGTGCGCCACAAGGGCTTCGATCACATCGCGCTCAGCAAGGAACGGTCGGACCGCGACGTCGACGAGGGGCGTCGCGTCATCCACGTCGGCGTGACCCGCGCACAGGACCTCCTGATCCTCAGCGGCGCGGCGAAGCTGGCCACGGGCGCGCTGCCCGCCGTCGGTCCGGGGGCGGCGCCGCTGGCGTGGATGGGGCGCGGGCTGCTCGGGGACGAGGACCTCGGCGCCCGGGCGACGGCCGCGGACGAGCGCGTGCCGCTGGCGGGGACGAGCATCCGCCTGCGCGTCAGCCGCTCGGACGCCGTCGGACGGGTCCTGCAGCGCCTGGCGCCCGCGTCGCCGCAGGACGCGGTCCCCGCCGCGCCCGGACCGCGGGTCGCCGGCGCGCCGGCCACGGCGCCCGGGCCGGTGTTCGACGGTGAGCTGAGCTACTCTTCGCTCGCCGACTACGAGCGCTGCGGGTACTCCTGGTACCTGCGGCGGGTGCTGCGCCTCCCGCAGCGCGACGGGTCCGACGTGGCGCCGCCGGACGAGCAGGGCCCCGGTCCGTCGGCCCGCGACCGCGGAACGCTGGCCCACGCGCTGCTGGAGCACGCCGGACTGGCGCCCGGTGCCCCGGGGCCGACGGCCGACACGGTCCGCGAGCGCGCCGGCGCGCTGGGCATCACCGTCCGCGATGACGACGTCGCCGACCAGCTGCGCCTCGTCGCGGCGTTCCTCGCGTCGCCGCTGCGCGAGCGCGCGGGCCGGGCCGCGCACCTCCTGCGCGAAGCCCGGTTCGCGCTCCCGCTCCGGGCGGGGGCGACCGGCGGGGTCGTCCTCAACGGCGTGATCGACCTCCTGGCGCAGGAGCACGACGGCACCCACCTGATCATCGACTACAAGAGCGACCACGTCCCGGCCGACCGGGACCTGGATGCCCACGTCGCCGAGCGCTACGTGCTGCAGCGAGCGGTCTACGCGCTGGCGTCGCTGCGGGCCGGCGCGTCGCAGGTGGAGGTGGTGCACCTGTTCCTGGAACGCCCGGCGCAGCCGGTCAGCGCCGTGTTCGGCTCGGGGGACGCCGCAGGCCTCGCCGAGGCGCTCAAGGACGCCGCGGCGGGCATCGCCTCCGGCGACTTCCCCGTCGCGCCCGAGCCGCACGCCGGACTCTGCGCCGAGTGCCCGGGCCGCGGCGGCCTGTGCTCGTGGCCGGACGAGCTGACCGGCCGCGCCGGGCCCGGCGCGGCCTGAGCGGCCGCAAGCGCTCGTGCGGAACCGGGGCCGCCGATGCGCCATCCTTCGGTGCATGGCACGCGCGATCTGGAGCGGCACGATCTCGTTCGGCCTCGTGTCGATCCCGGTCAAGCTCTATTCCGCGGTGCAGCGCAAGGCCGTGCGCTTCAACCAGCTCGACGCCGAGGGCCTGGACCGGATCCAGCAGCAGCGGGTCAACGCCCGCACCGGGGTCGAGGTTCCGTACGAGCGCATCGTCAAGGGCTACGAGGTGACGCCCGACCGCTACGTCGTGGTCGAGCCGCGCGAGCTCGATGCGCTCGACCCGCGACGCACGCGCGAGATCAGCCTCGAGGGGTTCGTGGACGCCGCCGAGATCCCGCCGATCTTCTACGACGCGACCTACCACGTCGTCCCGGCCGAGGGCGGGGCCAAGCCCTACCGGCTCCTGATCGCCGCGATGACGGCCTCGGACAAGGTCGCGATCGCCCGCTTCGTCCTGCGGTCCAAGGAGTACCTCGTCGCGCTGCGGCCGGCGGGCGACGTCCTCGAGCTGTCGACGATGATCTTCGCGGACGAGATCGCGGACGCGACCGCACTCGACGAGCTCGCCGCCGTCCAGGACGTCGAGGTGGGCGAGCGCGAGCTGGCGATGGCCGAGCAGCTGATCGGCTCGCTGACCGAGCCGTTCGACCCGTCCAAGTACCGCGACGAGTACCGCGAACGCGTCCTGGAGCTCATCGAGCGCAAGGCGCAGGGTGAGCAGATCGAGGTCGGGGCGGCCCCCGAGGCCGCCGCGGGGCCCGTGCCCGACCTGATGGCGGCGCTGAAGGCGAGCCTGGAAGCCGCGAAGGTCGCGGACGCCAAGCCGCCCGCCAGGAAGCGCAAGCCGGCGGCCAAGCCCGCGGCCGCTCGCCCCAGGACGCCCGGACGCGCCACCGGCAAGCGCTGAGGGCCCCGGGGCGCAAAGGCACGCCGGACGCACCATCCGGCGGCCGGGCGGCCTTCAGCCGGACGCCCCGCTGGTCTAGAATTCCCCGCTCGCCGTTCCTCGGGTCACCCGGCCCGGACCGCTCCCTCCCGCCGGACCTTCCATGACGAGATTGCTCCCACCCCAGGCCGAAGGCCTGTACAACCCGCGCTACGAGCACGACGCCTGCGGCGTCGCGATGGTGGCCAAGCTCGACAACGTGCCGGCGCACGATGTCGTCGTCCGTTCGCTCGAGGCGCTCGACAACCTGGAGCATCGCGGGGCCGAGGGCGCCGACGTCAACACCGGTGACGGCGCCGGGATCCTGACCCAGATGCCCGACGCGTTCTTCCGCGCGGTCACGGACTTCGACCTGCCGCCGCTCGGCGAGTACGGCGTCGGCATGTGCTTCCTCCCGCACGACGAGGCCGTCCGCCGCGGGATCGAGGAGCTGCTGGTCCGCACGGTCGAGGCCGAGGGCCAGACGGTGCTCGGCTGGCGCGACGTGCCGGTTGACACGGCCCACGTCGGCGCGACCGCCAACCGCTCGCGCCCCTACGTCAAGCAGCTCTTCGTCGGCAGCTGCTTCGGCGGGGACCAGGACGCGTTCGAACGCAAGCTCTACGTCATCCGCCGCGTCGTCGAGCTGGCGTCCGGTCCCGACTTCTACGCCCCCAGCTTCTCCTCGCGCACCCTGGTCTACAAGGGCATGCTCATCTCGCGCCAGGTCCGCGGGTTCTACCCCGACCTGCAGGATGAGCGCTTCGCCTCGGCGCTCGCGCTGGTGCACTCGCGGTTCTCGACGAACACGTTCCCGAGCTGGGACCTCGCGCACCCGTTCCGCGTGATCGCCCACAACGGCGAGATCAACACGCTGATGGGCAACATCAACTGGATGCGGGCCCGCGAGAACCAGCTCTCCAGCGAGCTGTTCGGCAGGGACCTGGAGAAGATCCTGCCCGTCGTGCGGCCCGACGGGTCGGACTCGGCGACGTTCGACAACGTGATCGAGCTGCTGATGCTCGCCGGCCGCTCGCTCCCGCACGCGGCGATGATGATGATCCCCGAGGCCTACAAGGACCGGGATGACCTGTCGGACGAGCTGAAGGGTTTCTACGCCTTCCACTCCTGCCTGATGGAGCCGTGGGACGGGCCCGCGTCGGTGTGCTTCACCAACGGCCGCGTCGTCGGCGCCACGCTTGACCGCAACGGCCTGCGCCCCGGTCGCTGGGTGGAGACCAAGGACGGCTACGTCATCCTCGGATCCGAGGCCGGCATGCTCGATCTGCAGATCGACAACGTCAAGCGCCTGGGCCGCCTGCAGCCGGGCAAGATCTTCCTCGTCGACCTCGAGCAGGGCCGCGTCGTCGCGGACGAGGAGGTCAAGCACGCCGTCGCAACGCAGCAGCCCTACGGCGAGTGGTTCACGCGCAACTGCGTGCACTTCAGCGACCTCGAGCCCGCACAGGTGACGCGGACCGGCGTGCTGCCCGGCCACGATCGCCGGCTCGCGTTCGGCTACTCGCAGGAGGACCTGCGCGTCCTGATCGCGCCGATGGCCGCAAAGGGGGAGGAGCCGCTCGGCTCGATGGGCAACGACACCGCCCTCGCCGTGCTGTCCGACCAGCGCCCGCCGCTGTTCAGCTACTTCAAGCAGCTCTTCGCACAGGTGACGAACCCGCCGATCGACCCGATCCGCGAGGCGATCGTGATGTCGCTGGGCTCCGGCGTCGGGTCCGAGCTCAACCTGCTCGCCGAGACGCCTGAGCACGCCCACCAGCTCGTGATGGACCAGCCGATCCTGCTGAACCACGAGCTGGAGACGCTGCGCCACGTCACGAGTGAGGTGTTCCGCGCCCACACGATCGACATCACCTGGCCGGTGCATGAGGGCCCCGCCGGCCTGTCGGCCCGGCTGGCGAACGCCTGCGACGAGGCCCATGACGCCGTCACCGCGGGCTGCAACATCATCATCCTGTCGGACCGCGCCGTCGGCCCCGGGCGCGTGCCGATCCCGTCGCTGCTGGCCGTCGGCGCCGTCCATCACCACCTGGTCCGCCTGGGCAACCGGCTGCGCGCCGGCCTGGTCCTGGAGTCCGGGGAGCCGCGCGAGGTGCACCACTTCGCGACGCTGATCGGCTACGGCGCCAGCGCCATCAACCCGTACCTGCTGTTCGACAGCGTGGAGGAACTCGTCGCCGACGACCGCGTGCCCGAGGTGGCGGACATCGCGACGGCCCACCAGCACGTCGTCAAGGCCATCGGCAAGGGCCTGCTGAAGACGATCTCGAAGATGGGCATCTCGACCATCCAGTCGTACTGCGGCGCGCAGATCTTCGAGGCCGTCGGCCTGGAGCGCGACCTCGTGGACCGTCACTTCACCGCCACGGCGTCGCGCATCGGCGGGGTCGGCGTGGACGTGCTCGCTCAGGAGGCGCTGGACCGGCACGCCCGCGCCTGGGGCGCCTGGGGCGACAAGCCGGGCGCGCTGTTGCCGGTCGGCGGCATGTACGCCTGGCGCCGCGACGGCGAGCGCCGGATGTGGAACCCGGACACGATCGCGCTGCTGCAGCACGCCGTCCGCGCCGAAGGCGCGACTGCGCAGCAGAAGTACGATGCCTACGCTGCCCAGGTCAACGATGATGCGACGCGCCACGCGACGCTCCGCGGCCTGCTGCGCTTCCGCGATGGCGCGACGGCGCAGGAGACGTACGACGCCTACGCCGCCGAGGTCAACGACGACGCGGCGCGCCGCGCGACGCTCCGCGGCCTGCTGAAGTTCCGCACCGGCGCGACGCCGATCCCGCTGGACGAGGTCGAGCCCGCGCAGGAGATCGTCAAGCGGTTCGCGACGGGCGCCATGTCGCTCGGGTCGATCTCGACCGAGTCGCACGAGACGCTCGCGATCGCGATGAACCGCCTCGGCGGCAAGTCCAACACCGGCGAGGGCGGCGAGGACCCGGTCCGCTTCACCCCCGACGACAACGGCGACCTGCGCCGGTCGGCGATCAAGCAGGTCGCCAGCGGGCGCTTCGGCGTCACGATCCACTATCTCGTCAACGCCGACCAGCTGCAGATCAAGATGGCCCAGGGCGCCAAGCCCGGCGAGGGCGGCCAGCTGCCGGGCCACAAGGTCGACGCCTACATCGGCGGCGTGCGCCACACGACGCCCGGCGTGGGCCTCATCTCGCCGCCGCCGCACCACGACATCTACTCGATCGAGGACCTCAAGCAGCTCATCTACGACCTGCGCTGCGCGAACCCCAGGGCGCAGGTCTCGGTGAAGCTTGTCGCGGAGGTCGGGGTCGGCACCGTCGCGACCGGGGTGGCGAAGGCGAACGCCGATCACGTCGTCATCGCCGGCCACGACGGTGGCACCGGTGCGTCGCCGCTGAGCTCGGTCTACAACGCCGGGGTCCCGTGGGAGATCGGGCTGGCCGAGACGCAGCAGACCCTGGTCCTGAACGATCTGCGGGGCCGGGTGCGCCTGCGGGCCGATGGCGGCCTGAAGACAGGGCGCGATGTGGTGATTGCGGCCCTGCTGGGTGCCGATGAGTATTCCTTTGGCACCTCGGCTCTGGTGGCGCAGGGCTGTGTAATGGCGCGGACTTGCCATACCAACACCTGCCCCGTTGGCATTGCCACGCAGCGCCCCGACCTGCGGGCCAAATTCAGCGGCACGCCCGAACAGGTCATTGCGTTCTTTAGCTATGTGGCGCACGAGGTGCGCGAGTGGCTGGCCAGCCTGGGCTTCCGCTCGCTTGATGAGGTTATTGGGCGGATTGAATTGCTGCGCCAGCGCCGGACGAATAACCCCGATAGCGACGCTCTTGATCTGCGCCCGCTGCTGGCCGATGCCGATCCGCAGCACAAGCGGGCTAGGAGCTGGCGTGGAGTGCAGATCGCTCGGCCCGTCGATGCCTTGAATCAGCGCCTAGTA
>JBKJRO010000142.1:0-23686 GCA_046594555.1 Solirubrobacteraceae bacterium | reverse complement strand
AGCACCATCATCGCGAGCTTGAAGCCCCTGTTCTCCTCGCCGAGCAGGTAGCGCGCGTCGATCTCGGTGTCGTTGAAGGTGATGGTCGCGGTGTTCGACGCCCGCTGGCCCATCTTGTCCTCCTTCTTGTCGACCGTCACCGTGTCGTCCTTCTCGACGACGAAGGCCGAGATGCCGCGATGGCCGGCGTCCTTGTCGGTCTTGGCGTAGACGGTGAACCAGTCGGCGTAGCCGCCGTTGGTGATGAAGCACTTGCTGCCGTTGAGGACGTACTTGTCGCCCTTGCGGACAGCGCGCGTGCGCATGCCCGAGACGTCCGAGCCGGCGCTCGGCTCGGTCAGGCAGAACGACGCGAGCGCCGGGCGCTCGGTGAGCATCCCGAGATACTTCTTCTTCGTCTCCTCGGATCCGGCCAGCAGCACCGGCGCGGCGGCGAGGCCGTTGGCCCCGACCGTCGTCTGGACGCCGGAGCAGCCCCAGGCGAGCTCCTCCTCGATCAGGCACCCGTCGAGGTAGGAGGCGCCGACGCCGCCGTACTCCTCGGGGATGTGGCTGTTCATCAGCCCGATCTCCCAGGCCTTGTTGATGATGTCCTGCGGCCACGTGCCGTCGACATCGAGCTCCCATGCGACGGAGCGGATTTCCTTCTCGGCGAAGTCGTGCGCCATCTCGCGCAGTGCCTTCTGCTCGTCAGTCAGCGTGAAGTCGACCACGGAACTTCTCCTCTTGCGGAAAGGACAAAGAAAGGACTTGCGGCGGCGGGCAGAAACGAGTGGCCGACGCCCCGATTGACTCGTCAGTCAATGATACCCGCGAATCGGCGAAATGGCACGCGCTCGTCACGAACTCCCCGGTGCGTGAGACTCCCGGGTGATGGAGCACGGCTTCGGGATCGTCCTCTTCGCCATCGTCGGCGTCGCCGCGGTGGTCGCGCTGATCCTGTTCGCGGGGTCCGGCGATGTGTACCGGCAGATCGGCAAGGGCCCCCTGGCGCTGCGCGACGGCGAGGACCGGCCCCCCGGCGAGCCGGCCGCCGGCTCGCCGCAGGCGACGGCCGAGCGCGAGCTGGAGCTGCGGCAGTTGCTGGAGGCCCGGAACACCCGCCGCGAGCGCCGCGGCGAGCCCCCGGTCGACGTCGACGCCGAACTGGCGCTGCTGCTGCGCCCGCAGATCGACGCGGGACTGGAGGGCGAGATCCGCGATCTCGTCATCGCCCGCAACGGGCGCCGGGCCCGCCGGGGCGAGGCGCCGCTGGACGTCGAGGCCGAGGTCGCCCGCCGGATCAGCGAGCTGGGCTGACGCCGTCGCGGGCGTCGGCCCGCAGCGACAGCCAGATCCCGCCGGCGAACAGCACCACGACGAGCAGCAGGCTGACGGCCGCCGGAACCTTCCACAGGTCCTGGACCAGCAGCTTGACCGCCACCACGCCGAGGACGACGGCGACGGTCTGCGTCAGGTAGCGGAAGCGCGCGACGAGGGCCTCGACGAGCGCGAACAGCGCCCGCAGGCCCAGCAGGGCGAAGCCGTTCGCCGCCCAGATCACCAGCGCGTCGTCGGTGATCGCGAACGCCGCCGGGACCGAGTCGATCGCGAACGCGACATCCGCGGCGACGACCGCGACCAGCGCCAGCGCCAGCGGGGTCAGCTCGCGGCGGCCGTCGCGGCGCACCGCGAATCGCCCGCGGTCGTAGCCGCCGACCGGCCAGACGCGGCCGACGAGCCGGACGAGCGGATTCGCGGCCGGGTCGGCGTGATGCACCGACCCCTGCCACATCCGCCACGCGAGCACGAGCAGCGTCACGCCGAGGATGTAGATCACGACGTGGAACCGGTCGATCAGCTCGACGCCGACGACGATCGCCACGCCGCGCATCGCGAGGGCGAGCACGATCCCCCAGAACAGCAGCCGTCCGCGCAGCTCCTGCGGGACGGCGAACGAGCCGAAGATCAGCAGGAACACCACGAGATTGTCGAGCGAGAGCGTGCGCTCGATGAGGTAGACCGTGGCGTAGTCGACGGCATCGCCAGAGCCGGACAGCAGCGCGATCGGGACCGCCGCCAGGAGGCCGACCACGAGCCAGCCGACGCTCCAGGTGACGCTCTCGCGGAACGTCGGCTCACGCCCCCGCGCGAACACCAGCAAGTCCAGGAGCAGCAGCACGCCGACGAGTGCGATGACCGTGGCGATCGCCGCGGGCCCATTGCTGTGGAAGGCGATCGTTGCCATCCCAACACACTCAGGCGACGAAGAACGTGACGGCGACGATCGCGTAGACGGCGAGCAGCTGCAGTCCTTCGAACCACGTCGACTCGCCGTCCTGCGTCACCTGGTTGGCGATCAGCGCCGCGAGCACGACCGCCGCGAGCTCGAACCCGTTGAACACGAGCGCGAGCGGGCCGGGCCCCATGAGGTAGGAGGCGAGCACGAGCGCCGGGGCGACGAACAGCGCGATCTGCGCGCTGGACCCGATCGCGATGTTGACGGCGAGGTCCATCTTGTCCTTGCGCGCCACGAGCACCGCGACCCAGTGCTCCGCGGCGTTGCCGACGATCGCGACGATGATCGCGCCGATGAAGAACTCGCTGATCCCCGCCTTCTCCGCGGTCTCGGAGATCGAGCCGACGAGGATCTCCGACATGACCGCGACGGCGACGCCCGCAACCGCGAGCGCGCCGACGGACTTGCGCACGCTCCACGGCTCGAGATCGAGTTCCTCGTCGTCGATCTGCGGGTTGAACAGGTCGCGGTGCGTTCGCAGCGAGAACACAAGACCCCCGACGTACGCGCCGATCAGCACGACCGCGGTGATCAGCGACAGGTTCTCGACGCTCGAGTCGTAGTCGATCCGCTCGGAGTTCGGCGAGGGCAGGCCCGTCCCGCTCACGAGCTCGAACACCGCCGGCATCGCGACGGCGGCGATCGCCAACAGGAGCATGGAGGACTGGGCGCCGGCGGCCGTCGCGTTGAAGCGCTGCCTGTCGCGCCCGAGGCCGCCGATGTACATCGACGCGCCGAGCACGAGCAGGATGTTCCCGATGATCGACCCGACGATCGACGCCTTGACGACCTCGTGCAGCCCGGCGTTCAGGGCGAACAGGGCGATGATCAGCTCCGGGGCGTTGCCGAACGTCACGTTCAGCAGGCCGCCGATCCCCGGGCCCGCGCGGGCGGCGAGCTCCTCCGTCGCGCGGCCCATCAGCGCGGCGGTCGGGATCACGCCGAGCGCGGACACGGCGAACAGCAGGACCGCGCCGCCGTGCGCCAGCTCGAGCACGATGGCGAGCGGGATGAACGGTGCGAGAAGGTAGGGCCAGCCGTGCACCGAGAGGAGAAACGGCGGGCCGTTCCCGTTGTCGGGTTCTTCGGGCACGCGGCGAGGATACGCAAGCGGCCGGTGCGCTCCGGCGGGGAGGTGGTTGCGCGCGCAACCTATACTCGCCTCGACCATGCCCCGCGCCGCGACCCCACGCCTCGCCGATCCCTACCGCGACACCACCGTCATCGACGCCCGCGCGCCGCGGACCAACCAGGCCGTCGTCGCACTCCTGACGGTCACCGCGCTGGCGACCGGCTGGTGGTGGCTGGCCTCGCTGATGGGGCTGCAGTTGCTCATCGGCCTGGTCTTCGGGCGGCGGTACTGCCTGCCGTGCCTGGCCTACTTCGAACTGCTCCAGCCCCGATTCGGGGAGGGTCCGCTGGAGGACAGCCGCCCGCCGCGATTCGCGAACATCATCGGCGTGTCGGTGCTCGGCAGCGCCACGGTCCTGTTCGTCGCCGGCCTCGGCCCGGCAGGCTGGGCGCTCGTCGCCCTCGTCGCCGCGCTCGCATCGCTGTCGGCCGTGACCGGGTTCTGCACCGGATGCTGGATGTACCGGCTGATCAACGGCTCGTGCGAGGTCTGCGACGTGCCGGACGTGCCGCGCAGCGTGCTCGAGGCCGAGCGCGCCGCGGCCGGCTGACGTCTAGCGGCCGAGCAGGCTCGAGCAGGCCTGGGCCTTGGACAGCTCGGCCCCGGCTTCGGTGATGCAGGCGTCGTAGGTCTGCGGCGTCGTCGTGGTGCGCGATGGCGCTGCCGGCGTGGTCGACGGGCTCCCCCCGCCGCGCGTCGCGGCCAAGGCCCCCAGCGCCGAGGTCAGCTCCGACAGCGGGCGCGGATTGGCCGGCGGCCCGATCGGCTGCGGCTTGTTGAGGTCGGCCAGCGACAGCTGCAGGCGGATCGTGCCGGGCCTGCCGCCGTCGCCCCTGACCTTCGCGACGACGGTGATCCGGCGCAACAGGCGGTCCTGCTCGCCCGACCAGACGTCGACGTGTGCGGCGGTGATCGACTGCTCGAGCTTGACGCGCGACGCCGGAGAGAGGATCGAGCCGACGCCCGCGACGCCGTTGAGCCCGAGCTTCCCGGCGTTGCCGAGCACGTTGCCGAGATCCTCGAGCAGCCGGCCGATGTCGACGCCCGAGCTGACGTGGGTGACGCGGGCCCCCGCGAGCGTCTCGGTGCCGACGACCTTCGGGTCGGTCAGCCAGCGACGCGGATCGACGCCGATGTCCGAGAGCTGCAGGCCCGACGGGCCGGTCGCGCCGGACGACCGCGCCTTGCCCAGCCCGGTGAACGTCGAGTCCGGCAGCGCGAAGGCCTTGCCCCCGATCTGGATCCAGCCGTGGGCGCCCGTCGAGACCGCGCCGATCGTCAGCTTGCCGGCGCTCGTGCCGACCGTCAGGCCGAACTGGAACTTCGGCACGCGGCCACCGGGGTTGCTCGCGAACGGGCCGCCGAGATCGAGTTCGAACGGCGACGGCAGCCCGGCGACCGGGGCGCCGCGAACGATGACCGACACGTCCAGCCGCCCGCTCTTGATCGGGTGCTGGTTGGAGAAGGTCGACCCGAGCACGCCCGCCGCGTCGGCGGAGCGCTTCCCGCCGCCGCAGCCCGTCAGCGCGGCAGCCGCGAGGAGCGCGGCGAGCACGAGCGGGAGGATCTTGCGCGAACGGTGCGACATCGGTGCACGGCGACCTGCGTCAGGCGAAGGCGCGCCACCGTAGCATCGGCATGGTGCCGCGCACGCTGCTTGCATTCGTCGCGCCGGCCCTCGTCGCGGCGGTCCTGCTGCCCGCGACCTCCGCGCCGGCGTCCCAGATCCTCGTCCTCGACGACGCGGGTCACGTGCGCGCACAGCGCGACCGCCTCCCGGACCTCCCGCCGGCCGACCCGGCGCCCCCGGCGACCGCCGCGCCGGAGCCGGCCGCGGTTCAGGCGGCCCGTGGCTTCGCGACGCTCCCCAGCGAGATCCGCCGGCTGCGCGCCGCCGCCGCGATCGCGCCGGACGCCGCCGCCGCCGCGGCGGCCACGTACCGCGACGCGCGCCGCCTCGCGAAGCGCCTCAAGGGCCGCCGCAGACTGGAGCTGCTCGGCGTGATCCGCACCTTCGACCACATGGCCGCCGACGGCTCGGTGACCGCCGCGCGCCTGCCGCTGATGATGCTGACGCTGCGGCGCAACGCCGCCTGGTGGAGGTCGGGCCCGCTGCTGCCCTACGGGCGCCGCGTGCGGTTCGCCCACAGCCGCCTGGTGTGGCAGTCCTACCCGGGGCAGGGCATCCAGGTGCAGTGGCTGGGGACGTTCGCACGCGCGAACCAGCTGTACCTCGCGGGCGGCTATGACGACGAGCTGGGCTCGCTGCTCGACGAGATCGTCGCCGGCGCCGTCCCGCGTGCGGGCGGGATCGCCTGGGAGTACCTCTTCACGTTCGGCGGCGGGCGCCCGCCCTGGGCGAGCGGCCTCGCCCAGGCGACCGCGATCCAGGCGCTCTCGCGCGGCGCCGTCCGGCTGAAGCACCCCGCGTACTTCGTCAGCGCCCGCTCGGCGCTCGGGCTGTTCGCCGCGCCGCCGCCGTCCGGCGTGCGCGTCGCGACGGCGGCCGGCGCCCACTACCTCGCTTACACCTACGCGCCCGGGCAGCGGATCTTCAACGCCTTCTTCCAGTCCGTCGTCGGCCTGCACGACTTCGCCGCGCTCGCCAACGACGCCCGCGCCCGCGCGCTGTACCTCGCCGGGGCCCGCGAGGCGGCGGTCGAGGTGACCAAGGCGGACACCGGCACCTGGAGCCTGTACTCCCCGGGCGTCGCCTCGGACATCGGGTACCACAAGGTCCTGCGCGACTTCGCGCGCAGCCTGTGCCGCCGGCTGCAGGTGGACCGCGAGCGGGCGGCGACGGAGCTGCGAGCCGCCGCCGGACCGGACGCGGCGCTGACCAGCGTGCGCGACAACCCGGACCCGGCACCGTTCTGCATCGCCACGCGGAGCCTCACGCGCGAGCTGTACTCGCGCCTGGGCCTGTTCGGCTGAGTCATCTACGCTCGCGCGACGGATGCAGCCGCGCACGATCCTCCACACGGGCAAGGGCGGCGCCGGCACGACGTCGGTCGCGGCCGCCACCGCGCTGCGCCTGGCGGCGCTCGGGCGGCGCACGCTGCTGCTGTCGCTCGCCCCCTCGCGCGGCCTGGCCGACGTGCTGGGCGTCGACCTCGCCGGCGGGCCGGTCGCGATCGGCGAGCACCTCACCGCCAGGCAGCTGAGCGCCCCGGACGAACTGGAGCGCCACTGGGCCGCCGCGGACGGCTGGCTCGGCGACCTGCTCGCCGATCGCGGGATCGACCGCATCGCCGCCGCCGAGCTGAGCGTCCCGCCGGGCGCCCACGAGCTCGTCAGCCTGCTCGAACTGCGCCGCGCGATCGAGTCCGGCGAGCACGAGGCGATCGTCGTCGACTGCCCGGCCGCGCCCGAGACGCTGCGGCTGCTCGCCTTCCCCGAATCCGCGCGGTGGTGGCTGGAGCGGCTGCTGCCCCAGCGCAGCGCCCAGGTCGCCGCGGCGCGCGCGTTCGCTCGCGTGCTGCCCGACGAGACCGCGGTCGGCGACGTCCAGCGGTTGCTCCGCGAGGTGATCGCGATGAACGAGCTGCTGCGCGACCACGAGCGCGTCAGCGTGCGCGTGGTCGCCACGCCCGACGCGGTGGCGCTGCAGGAGACGCGGCGCACGTGCACCGCGCTGGCGCTGCACGGATTCCTGACCGACGCCGTCGTGCTGAACCGCGTCTTCCCGGCGGATCCCGGGCCGTCCCTGGAGGGCTGGCGGGAAGGTCAGCAACTCCACGTCGCGGACGCGCCGGGCGACTTCGCCCCGGTCCCCGTCCTCGTCGCGCCCCTCCTGCCGCGCGAGGCCGTCGGCGACGCGGCGCTGGCCGAGCTGGCGCAGGCGCTGTTCGCCGGCTCCGACCCCGGTCTGCTGCTGCACGACGGCGTCGGCCAGGAGCTCGTCCTCGGTGCGCGCGAGGCGGAGCTGCGCCTGGAGCTGCCCTTTGCGCGGAAGGACGCCATCGACGTCAAGCACGCGGGGCTGGACCTCATCGTGCGGGTCGACGGGCAGCGGCGGACGATCGCGCTGCCGCCGGCGCTGGCGGACTATCGTCCGGCCGGCGCGCGCTTCGAGGACGGCGTCCTGCGGGTGCTGTTCGACCGCGCACAGGACGACCCCGCCACTGCCACCGTGACCGCCGATGACTGAGACCGACCGCACCGACCCGCTCGCCGAGCTGCGCACGCAGCTGCACGCCACCCGGGCGGCCGCCGAGCGGCTGGCGGGCGAGGCCACCCAGGCCGCGAGCGCGATCGCCGGCGGCGAGGATCCGCCCGCGGGCTGGCGGACCCCGCGCGACCGCGAGGCCGTCCGCGACGAGCTCGACGCGCTGGCCGAGCTGCTGCGGGCGATCCGGGCGCTGCTGCCCGCAGAGCTCGAGCAGCAGCTCGCCGACCTGCTGCGCCAGATCCTGCTGCTCCTGCGGGCGCTGATCGACTGGATGATCGATCAGGTCCCCGCCGTCGGCGGCGAGCGCCCGCCGCTGCGCGACATACCGCTGGCCTAGACGCAGCCGGGCGGACGCGGGCCCGGATCACGACCGCGCGCACCTGTGCGCGCCAGACGACCCTCAAGTGCGCGCGGTCGGCCGATTCAGCGCTGTCACGCCGTCAGCGGCCGGCCCCCACGGCGCGAGCCAGTCGAGCGCCGCCGCCCAGGCCTCGCCGCGCGGGTTGAGGTGCGCCTGGTGCCCGGCACCCTCGATCCTCGCCAGCGTGACCTGGTCGCCCGCGGCGCGGGCACGATCGGCGTAGCGCCTGCTCGTGCCGAAGCCGACGATGCGGTCGTGGTCGCCGTGGACGAGCAGCTGCGGCACGCCGAGCGGCACCCGCTCGACGGGCGAGGCGTCGCGGTAGCGGTCGGGCACGGCGTCCGGGTGGCCGCCCATGAAACGCTCGATCGACGGGGCTCCGCGGCGGGCCGACCGCTCGAGGTCCGACGGCGCCGCCTGCGCGACGACGGCGCCGACGCGGACCGCGCCCTGCCCGGCGCCGCGCTCGGCCGCTGACCACAGCGCCAGCTGCCCGCCGGCGGAGTGGCCGATCACGACGACGCGGCCGAGGTCCAGCGGCGCGTCCAGGTCGGCCAGCAGGTCGATGCCGGCGAGCACGTCCTCCCCCGTCTGCCGCCAGCCGCCGCCGGAGCGCCGGCCGACCCGGCGGTACTCCAGGTTCCAGCTCGCCCAGCCGCGGCGTGCCAGATCCCGCGCGAGCGGCGCGACGACGATCTTGCCGTAGCGCGTGCGCCACGAGCCGCCGTGCAGCAGCACCGCGACGGGGTGCCGCTCGCCCGCCGCGCCGGGGCGAGGCAGCCGCAGGGATCCGTGCTGGTCGCGGTGGGGTCCGTAGCGGTGACGCGCCATCGGCGCGGGAGTGTCGCAGGCCCTCCGTACACTGGCGGCGATGCCCGCCGAGCAGCCGACGACCTGGGTCCTGACGGGCTCGCAGGACAACTACGAGGCGACCCGCGAGCGCGGGTTCACGCTGATCGGAATGAAGGAGCGCCGCCGCCTGCAGGCCCAGCAGATGGCGCCCGGCGACCGCATCGTGCTCTACCTGACGAAGGTCATGGCGTTCGCCGGATCGGTCCGCATCACGTCCGAGCTGTTCGAGGACCGCGAGCCCGTGTGGCCTGGGAAGCCGGGCAATCCCGACCCGTACCCGTGGCGCTTCGAGACGGAGCCCGAGATCGTGCTGGACCCCGACGAGTGGCTCCCGGCCGAGCAGGTCAAGGACGAGCTGGAGCACATCGGCAAGTGGCCGGCCGAGCACTGGAAGCTCGCCTTCCAGGGCCAGCTGCGCATCGTGTCCGAGCACGACGCGGCGCTGCTGCTGGATCGCATGCGCGCGGGGGCCGGAGCTCCGTCGTCGTGAGCACGGGCGTCCCGGGCGCGAGCGCCGGGATCGTCTCGCGGATCCGCGCCGCGTGGCACGCGCTGGACCGCGATCAGCGCCTGGCGGCGATCGGGGCGCTCGGCCTGTTCGCGTCGATGTTCCTGCCCTGGTACGAGCAGACGGCGTTCCTGGCCAGGGACGGCACGATCCAGAAGAGCCAGGACTCGCTGATCGCGTTCCAGTCCTGGTCGTTCGTCGAGGCGTCGATCCTGCTGGTCGCCCTCGCCGTGCTCGTGCTGGTGTTCGCCCGCGCCGAGCGCCGCGCGTTCCATCTGCCGGGCGGCGACGGCCTGGTGCTCGTGGGGGCCGGCGCCTGGGTCATGGTGCTCGTCTTCTTCCGCCAGATCGACAAGCCCAGCGGCTCGGACTCCGGCGACCTGAAGACGACGGTCGGCGTCAGCTGGGGCATCTTCGTGGCGTTCCTGTTCGGCGCGCTGATCGCCTACGCCGGCTGGCGGATCCAGGCCCACCACCGGCCGGAGCCGCCGCGCGACGGCGAGCGCCCGGCGCCGCGCGAGCCGGTCACGACGGCCACGGCGGTCGCGCCCCCCGCGGCCAAGCGCGGGCCGCGCCGGTCCGACGGGCAGTTCGAGGGGCAGCTGTCGTTCGAGGACCCGGACGCGCCGGTCAGCTGATCGCGCCGCGTTCTTCGCGCTGAGACAGGCGAGCTGCCCCGCGGCCGGTGTCGCTGCCAGTCCACGCGGCCGGAAGTTCCACGCGTGTCGTCGGCGCCTCGCCGCGCGCCGATTCCGCACAGAACGTGCGGCCACCCGTCCTAGCCGATCGGCGAGCCGGAGAAGAAGAAGAACCAGACCTCGAACGCCATGACGCCGAGCGCCGCGCTCAGCACCACGATGCGCTCGACCGCGCTGATCCCGTGGCGTCTGCGCGCGTACTCTTCACGCTCGCCGCTCATGCTGCGGAGCCACGGCGAGCTGCGCCGCGCTTGCTGGGGTCGTCCAGTGAGTTCGTCGTAGCGGGTGCTGACCCAGCCGAGCGCGAGCGTCAGACCGATACTCGTCGCGCCGAGCACCGCGATGATCGTGAACAGGGCGCCCATGCTGAGCCCGCTCGTTCCCGCGACGCGCGATCCGACCCACACGGCGAGCAGCGGCCCCCCGGTCCAGATGTTCACGCTGATCACGACTGCGAGCGCACCGAGCGCGACACGGCGCACGGTGCTGTGCGGCTGAACCGGAGGAGGCGTTTCGCTCATGGCCTTCGCGGCCACGGTAGCCGCAAACTAGGACCACACGACCCACGGCATGACCGCGGACGCGCCGGCGATCAGGATGCCCGCGAGGATCAGGTCGCGCGAGACGATGACGTGGCCCACGATCGCGACGAGCATCCCGAAGAGGAAGACGATGACGAACGGGGCGTAGTCGCCGCGCGTCTGGCCGTCGAGGAAGGCGGCGGCGAGGAGGGTCGGGAGGCCGGGCATGTCGTCTCCATATCATCACGGGACCCATGACCGATGCACCCACCTCCGTCGCCGAGATCTCCACGGGCCTGCGCGAGGTCGGCTATCTGGCCGACGACTCGACCGCGCTCGTCTCCTTCCTGGCCGCCAGACTCGGCAAGCCGATCCTTGTCGAGGGTCCGGCGGGCGTCGGCAAGACGCAGCTCGCCAAGTCGCTCGCGCAGACGCTGGGGCGCGAGCTCGTGCGCCTGCAGTGCTACGAGAGACTCGACGAGGCCAAGGCCATGTACGAGTGGAACTACCGCAAGCAGCTGCTGCGGATCCAGGCCGAGGCGGACGGCACCGGCTGGAGCGACGTCCAGGACGACATCTTCGGCAAGGAGTTCCTGCTCGAGCGCCCGCTGCTGACGGCGATCGCGTCGAAGGAGCCCGTCGTCCTGCTGATCGACGAGATCGACAAGACCGACCAGGAGTTCGAGGCGATGCTGCTCGAGCTGTTGTCGGACTTCCAGATCACGATCCCCGAACTCGGCCGCGTCGAGGCGACCACGCACCCGATCGTGCTGCTGACGTCGAACAACACGCGCGAGCTGACCGAGGCGCTGAAGCGCCGCTGCCTGTACCTGTGGCTGGACTACCCGGACCTCGAGCACGAGCTGGAGATCGTCCGCCTGCACGCGCCGGACCTGGACGAGCACGTCGCGCGCCGCCTGGTCGAGGTCGTCGCGATGGTCCGCGACCTGGACCTGAAGAAGCCGCCGTCGATCGCCGAGTCGATCGACTGGGCGCGGGCGCTGCTGCTGCTCGGCGCGCGCGACATCGACGCGAAGATGTTCAACGACACGATCTCCGTGATCGTCAAGCACCGCACCGACCTGGACATCGTCGCCGAGCGCGTCGGCGTCAAGCTCGGCCTCCCCGAGGACAGCCTCGGTGCCGCGTCGGCCGGCTGACCCCCGGGCGCCGGGCGCGCGGCGGGCCGCCATCTTCGGCGGCCACGCCGGCGACGCGCCGCCCGACGGCCTGGTCGCGCACCTCGTCGAGTTCACCGAGGAGCTGCGCGGTGAGGGCGTCGCCGTCGGCACGTCCGAGCTGCTCGACGCGCTCGCAGCACTGCCCGAGGTGCCCTGGACCGAGCCGGTGGCCTTCCGTGAGACGCTCGCCGCGACGATCGCCAAGTCGCAGGAGGACCGCCGGATCTTCGACCTCGTGTTCGACCGCTTCTTCTTCCGCGCGACCGAGCTGGCCGCGCTGCGCGAGGGCGTCAGCGAGGCCGACGGCGGCGCTGGCTCGCTCGACGAGGCCGGCGGCGACCTCAACCTCGACGCCCTGCGCCGGCAGATCGCCCAGGCGATCGCGGACGGCGACGAGAACGCGCTGCGCGACCTCGCGCGGCTGGCGATCGCCGCCTTCGGCCAGCAGGGCGAGGGCTCCGGCGTCATCGGCGTCGACGTCCAGCGGATCCGCCGCCAGCTCGGCCTTCGGGCCGAGGCGCAGCCCGAATACCCGCAGGAGGACCCGCGCCACGACGGCCTCCCCCGCGACCAGATCCGCCGCTTCGAGCAGCTGCTGCGCGCCGAGCTGGAGCGCGACCAGATCGAGCGGACCGAGGCGCTGCCCGCCGCGCGTCCGCTGAACGAGATCGACCGCGCACTGCCGAGCGGGCCGCTCGCCGACCTCGCCTCGGTGCACCGCGTCGTCGCCCAGCTGAAGCGGCGGCTGAAGACGCAGGGCAACGAGAACAAGGGCTCCCAGCGCCACGCGCACGTCGACGTGCGGCGCACGATGCGCGCGTCGCTGGAGACCGGCGGCGTGCCCGTCGTCCTGAAGTACCGCCCGGTGCGCCCTCGGCGCCCCGAGATCTACGTCCTCTGCGACGTCAGCACGAGTGTCACGAGCGCGTCGGTCTTCTTCCTGTCGGTGATGCACGCGCTGCACGACTCGTTCCGCAAGATGCGCTCGTTCGTCTTCATCGAGCGGATCAGCGAGGTCACCGACGTGTTCCAGAAGGAACGCGACTTCAAGGCCGTCAACACCGCGATCGGCAAGGACGCGGGCGTCGCCGACATCAGCGGCTACACGGACTACGGCCGCGTCTGGCGCGAGTTCCGCGCGCTGGTCGAGGACGACCTGCACCCGCGGGCGACGATCATCGTGCTCGGCGACGCGCGCACCAACGGGCGCGAGCCGGCGGCTGAGGTCTTCGGCCAGATCGCCGCGCGCGCCGGCCGCACCTACTGGCTCAACCCCGAGCCGAAGCTGTACTGGAACTACGGCGACAGCGTGATCGCCTCGTACGAGAAGTACTGCGAGGCCCACGAGTGCTGGTCGACGAAGCACCTCGAGGACTTCGTCAAGGCGCTGACCGCGCCGGACGCCTCGCGGCGCTGAGCGCGCTCAGTCCCCCGGCTCGGCGACGGCGTAGTCCTCCGAGCCGATGATGTGCAGCGACACGTACGGCTCGTCGCCGACGACCCAGCTGTCGTGGCCCGGCGGGACATAGAAGAACTGCCCGGGCTCCATCACCCGGTCCTCCCCGTCGCGCATCGCCGCCATCGCGCGGCCGCTCAGCACCAGGCCCACGTGCTCGACCTCGCACCACTCCTCGCCGGTCGCGGCGCCGACGTGCTCCCGCCAGCGCCAGCCGGGCTCGTACGTCGCGCGGCCGAGCGTCATCGGGCCGACGCGGTAGAGCTCGAAGCGGCCCTTCTCGAACTCGCGCACCTCCGTCGGAGCATCGAGCGGGACGAGTTGCAGGTCCATGGCGCGAGCCTATCCGGCGTGACCTCACGTCCGCTGGGTGGTCTCAGCAGGACCGCGCCCGTGAGCACGATGCTCGCGGGCGCGGTCGAATCCGCTGGAGGTGTCGCTTCCGGCCCGGCGAGCGGATAACGTCGACGCAGCACGGCGACGGATGCGCCGAGCCCACCGAAAGGACCAGCAGATGCGCCTGTTTCGCCCGCTCGCCGTCACCGCCCTCGCGCTCGGCGTGCTCGCGCCGCCGGCGCTCGCCCGTCCGACATCGCTCAGCGTGACACCCGCCAAGCCGCTGGCGACCGACACGCTGACGCTCACCGCCCGGGCGCCCGGCGGCGCCCCGAGCGGCCGCCGGTACGCCCTTGCGATCACCACGCGCGCCGGCGGCGCGTGCCAGTCGTTCGCGCTCGCGCGACCGGTCGGCGTGGCCGATCCCGGCGACAGGATCACCGTCGATCTCGTCCCCCGCACCGACGGCGCCTGGACGGGCTGGTGCACGGGCAGCGCGGTGGTGTCGCTGCTCCGGCGCGAGGCCGGCGGCGGCTGGATCCCGGTCGCGGGCGCACGACGCGTCTTCCGGATCAAGCGCACGCCGAAGCTGGACCCGCACGAACTGTTCGGGACGAAGGTGCTGATCGACGTGCTGCCCACGAGCACGGCCACGGTCACCCTGCCCGGCCACGCGGACCGCGTGCTCGGGCTGGGCGGATCGATCAACGGGTTCATCCCGGGCAAGCACGTGCTGAACACCGCCTACGCGATCAATCTCACCGGCGGCGACCTCGCCGTGCGCTCGCTGATCACCGATCCGGTCTGCACGTCGGGGACGTTCCACCCGCTCGCGCCGCTCGCTCCGATCGCGACGAGCGATCCCGCGAAGCTCACATTCGACACCGCCGGCGCCGTCAGCGGGGCGCTCGGCCTCGCCGCCGACCCCGCGACGCTCGCCGGCTGCGCCGGCCCGGAGACCGGCACGACGACCCTGGAACTGTCCGGCAAGCTCGACGCGCTGAAGCTCGCCGACGTCACGCTGGCCGCCAAGACGTTCCTCGTCCCCGTCGGCGGCGGCAACAACGCGACCGTCAACGTCGTCCTGCACCTGAAGATCAACATCCTCGACTGAGGCACCCCCGGCCCGCCCGCTGACATAGGGTCTGCGCCCATGCGCCCGTCCCACCGCCCGCTGACGCTCGCCGCGATCGCGCTGAGCGCCGTCGCCCTGGCGGCCTGCGGCAGCAGCGGCGACAAGGGTGGCTCAGCGCCCGCGGGCGCGGTCCTGGACCGCGACGCACTGGCAGCGGACCTGAACATCCGGCTGTCCGACGCCGCCCGCGGCAAGTCCCCGAGCGTCATCTGCCCGGCCGACCTGCCGGTCAAGACGGGCCTCAGCGTCCGCTGCACGGCGGAGCTGTCCGGCAAGACCTACGGGCTGACGGTCACCGTGACGGGCACCGACGGCGGCAGCGCGCAGTACAACGTCGCCGTCGACGACACCGCGCAGCAGTAGCATCGGCGGCGCACGCACCACCGGGGAGCTGGCGGACGCCGGCTGAGATCGCGCCCACTCCGGCGCGGACCCGTCGAACCTGTGGGGTAATGCCCGCGAAGGGAGCGATGGAGACGCAGCACGCGGCGCCGCAGCCGGCGCCCGAGACGCAGAGAGGGCCCGCGCTCCGCTTGGAGGAGGTCTGCTTCGCCTACCCCCCGGAGCGCCGCGGATCGACCGCCGTCGAAGCGGTCGGAGGGATCTCGCTCGCGGTCGCGCGGGACGAGATCGTCGCGCTCGTCGGCCCCAGCGGCTGCGGCAAGTCGACGCTGCTCGAACTGGTCTGCGGCCTGCGCGCGCCCGACGGCGGAACGCTCGCCGCGGAGCCCGCCGTCCTGATGCCCCAGCGCGACCTGCTGCTGCCGTGGTTCGACGCGCTCGACAACGCGGCGCTGGCGCTGCGGCTGCGGCCCGGCGGGTCGCGCGGCGCCGCCCGCGCGGGGGCCCAGGCGACGTTCACCGACTTCGGCCTGGGCGGCTTCGAGGACCGCCGCCCGTACGAGCTCTCCGGCGGGATGCGCCAGCGGGTCGCCTTCCTGCGCACGCTGCTCTCCGGCAAGCCCGTGCTGTGCCTCGACGAGCCGTTCGGGGCACTCGACGCGCTGACCCGCGCCGAGATGCGCGACTGGCTCGCCGCGGCGCTCCTGCGCGAGCCGCGCACGACGCTGCTGGTGACGCACGACGTCGAGGAGGCATGCGTGCTCGCCGACCGGGTGGTGGTCCTGTCGCCGCGTCCCGCCCGGATCGTCGCGACGATCGCGGTGGACCTGCCGCGCCCGCGCCGGGCCACCGATCCCGCACTGCTCGCCCTGCGGGAGCGGGCCCTGGAGGCCCTGGCCGCATGATCTGGACGCTGCTCATCGTGGCCGGGCTGCTCGGCGGCTGGGAGCTGTACGCGCAGTCGGGCAGGGTCGACGACTTCATCCTGCCCGCGCCGACGGAGATCGGCCAGGCGCTGTGGGACGACCGCGGCCTGCTGGCCGACAACCTGCGCGTCACCGCGACCGAGGTCGCCCCGGGCATCGCCTGCGCGCTGCTGGCGGGACTGCTGCTCGCACTGGCCCTGCACCGCTCGACACCGGTCCGCCGCGCCGTCTACCCCCTCCTGGTGGGCTCCCAGGCGGTGCCCATCGTCATCGTCGCGCCGCTGCTGATCGTCTGGTTCGGCTTCGGCATCGGCCCGAAGCTGGGGATCATCACGCTCGTGGCGTTCTTCCCCGTCGTCGTCACGACGCTCGACGCGCTTGCAGCGATCGACCCCGACCAGCGCAAGCTCCTGCGCACGCTCGACGCCTCGCCCGCCCAGCAGCTGCGCCACCTGGAACTCCCCGCCGCGCTTCCCGGCGCGCTCAGCGGCGCGAAGATCGCCGTCGCCGTCGCCGTGATCGGCGCCGTGTTCGCCGAGTACTCCGGCTCCAGCGCCGGCCTGGGAAACGTGATCCTGCAGGCGGTTCCGCAGCTGGAGACGGCGCGGGCATACGCTGCCGTGGGGCTGCTCGCGGCGCTCGCCATCGCCCTCTTCTTCCTCCTGGCCCTGGCCGAGCGCCTGCTCGTGCCCTGGGCCCGCCGCGACACCGACTGGAGACCCCGATGACCCACCGCCCCCACCGGCTGCTGCTCCCGCTCCTGGCGCTGGCCTGCACGCTCGGCCTTGCCGCGTGCGGCACGCGCACCGAGCCGACCGCCGCGCCCGCGACGCAGCCGCTGACGCTGGCCCTGGACTACCTGCCCAACGCCGACCATGCCGGCATCTTCACCGCCCAGTCGACGGGCGAATTCCGAAAGGGCGGGCTCGACGTGCGGATCGTCACGCCGTCGGACCCCGCGGCCCCGCTGAAGCTCGTCGCCTCCGGCCGCGCGGACCTGGCGATCTCCTACGAGCCCGAGGTCTTCCTCGCGCGGGCCAAGGGCATCAAGATCCTCAGCGTCGCGGCGATCGCCAACCGGCCGCTGACCTCGCTGATGACGGTCAACGGACGACCGGCGAGCCCGAAGAGCCTGGCCGGCAAGCGCATCGGGACCGCCGGCATCCCCTACCAGTCGGCCTACCTCAAGCAGATCCTCGGCGATGCCGGGGTCGATCCCGGCTCGGTGACGGAGGTCAACGTCGGGTTCAACCTCGTGCCGGCGATGCTGTCCAAGAAGGTCGACGCGACGCTCGGAGCGTTCTGGAACATCGAGGGCGTGCAGCTGCGGATGGCCGGCAGGCGGCCGCGGATCATCCCGGTGGATGACGCGGGCGTGCCGCCCTACGACGAGCTCGTCCTGATCGCGAGCGAGACCACGGTTCGCCGGCGCGGCGCGCTGATCCGGCGGTTCATCCAGGCGTTGCAGCGCGGTACCCGCGCCGCCGAGCGCAGCCCCGCGCTGGCCGTCCGCGCGTTGCGCGACGCCGCGCCCGACATCAAGCAGGACGTCGCCGAGCGCACCGTGGCCGCGACGCTGCCGATCCTCGTCCCGGCACGTGCCGCGGACCCGTTCGGCTGGCAGGACCCGGCCGCGTGGCAGGCCTACAGCGTCTGGATGGCGCGCAACGGCCTGATCCCCCGGGCGCCCGCGGCCGGGGCCGTGCTGACGAACGAGTACCTCCCCGGCGAGGGCATCGGGCAGACCGGCGAGGAGCCCGCCGCGCCGTAGCACCGCCGTCCCGCACCCCATGTCCACGGGGTGGCCCGCAATGACGTCGATATACGAGGTGAAAACGGGCCACCCGCTGGCGCGGGGTGCTCAGTGGTGGCGGACCGGGCGCGGTGAGCGCAGCCGCGCCGGCGGGCTCGCCCGCAGGGACGCGGCGCCGGAGGCGGCGCCCAGGGCGTGGGCGCCGGCGAGCCCCGCCCAGCGGCCGTAGGGCGCGAACAGCTCGCGCACCTCGTCCTCGGTCGCCCGCGCCCTGGGGTGTCCGCGCAGGCGGCGGCCGGCGAAGCGCAGGTAGGCGAGGTCGCCCGCGGGCAGGCGGTCGTAGCGCCCCTGCCCGTGGAGCGCCAGCACGTCGATCGTCCACTGGCCGATGCCGGGGATGGCCCGCAGGCGCCGCCAGCCGGCCTCGTGGTCGGGATCCCGCAGGTCCACGCGGCCCGCGGCGACCTCGCCGGCCGCGCGGCGCAGCGTCAGCGCACGCTGCGCGCTGAGGCCGAGCGCCTGCAGCCGGGCCGGGGCAAGCGCGGCGAGCGTCGCCGGCTCGGGCAGGTCGCGGAGGCCCGTGCCCGCCATCCCGCGGCCGAGCGTCGTGACGATGCCACGCTCGATCGCTACGGCCTGCTCGTACTCGACGAGCTGCTCGCACACCGCCCATGCGAGGGCCTCGAACGGCTCCGCGCGGCGCGTGATCCGCAGTTCCGGCCGGCGGCGCAGCGACGGGCCGACGAGCGGATCGGCGCGGAAGGCGTCCCAGAACGGCCGGAGGTCGTCATCGACGCCGAGGGCGAACCGCAGCCGCGCCGCCGCCTCCTGCGCGACGGCCGGGTCCGCTGCCTCGGCGCGGATCAGGACGACGTCGCGCGCGGGCTGGGCGGCGCTGACCACGGCGGGCGTCCCATCGACGTGCAGGAGGCGCTCGAGCCGGTCGCCGCGGCGGCGCACGACGCCGTCCGTCCCCGCCCGCGGCAGGCGGAACGGCCACGGCGGGCGGACCTCGTGGCGGACCTCGGCCATCGGCTGCCGCCCGGGAACTACCGCGGGCCGAGCTGGTGGACGTCCACCAGGAAGCTGCGCGTCGCGACGACCTCGAGCGCGGGAGCCGGCTTCGGACTGCGGACCGCGGGCTTGCGCGACCTGCCCGCGCGGCGGCGGCTGACGACCGCGAGCGTCGCGGCACCCGCGACGAACGACGTGGCGGCGACCGCCGCGGCCTGGACGACGGCGGCCTGTGTCGAGCGGGCCACTGGGACCGGCGCGGGCTCGCGCACGACGACGCCGTCGACGACCTCCGCCCCCGCATCATCCTGCGTCAGTTCGACCTCCGAGTGCACCGCCGGAAGGCTATCGCGCCGCAGCGCCGCCGACGATCAGCCGGCAGCGGCCGGCGTGAGGACGCGCTCGTAGACCCGGTAGCGCTTGACGATCCGGCCGCCCATCGCCTCCATGCCCCGGTTCATCGGCTCGTTGGTCTCGAGGATCCAGCCCATCTCGCCCCACGTGACGGGGCCGATCTGCGCCATGTCGAAGTGCTCGACGTACAGCGCCGCCGCGACGCCGGTGTGCTGGAACTCGGGCTTGACGCCGAGGAAGCCGACACGGCAGCGGTCGATGAGCCTGCGGCGCCGCAGGAAGTACCACCAGCCGAACGGCAGCAGGCGCCCGTTCATGAGCTTCAGGACCTGGTTGATGTCGGGCACGGTGATCGCCACGGCGGCCGTCTCGCCGTCGCTGATGCGCTCGGCGACCATGAACCACGCCGGATCGAAGACGAGCTGCATCTCCTGCGCGTAGGCGTCCAGGTCGTTCTCGTCATACGGCGCGAAGCCCCAGTTGCCGCTCCAGGCCGCGTTGTACACCCCGGCGAAGCGGTCCATGTCCTTGCGCAGCGAGCGGCGCGACATCTTGCGGATCCGGATGCCGTGGTCGGGCTCGACCTTGGCCGCCAGGTCGAAGATGACGGGCAGCACCTTCTCGCGGTCGGCGATGTCCAGCTCCCACATCAGCAGGTCCATCGCCTTGGTCAGCCCCGCACCGCCGGCCTCGCACAGCTCCCGGTAGTAGGGCGGGTGCCACGGCTGGCGGATCATCGCCTCGCGCTCGAAGCCCTCGATGACGATGCCGCTCTCGTCGTTGACGGTGAAGTCCATCGGCCCGATCATCCGGTCACGCCCGCGCTCGGCGTTCCAGCCGGCGGCGGCGTCGAGCAGCGCCTGCGCCGCCTCGGGGTCGTTCTCGACCTCGAAGAAGCCGAACATCCCCCACGCGTTGTCGTGGAACTCGTTGAAGTGCCGGTCGATCTGCGCGCTGATCCGGCCGACCACGCGCCCGTCGCGCCGGGCCAGGAACAGCTGGACCTCGCCGTGTGCGAAGAAGGCGTTGAACCGCGGGCTGAGGAACAGCCGGCGCTCGATCCGCAGCGGGGGGATCCACTGCGGCGAAGTAGCATGAAGGCGGTACGGGAGGCCGATGAACTCCCGGCGGTCCCGGCGCGTGACGACGGGCCTGATCTCAACGCTCACGGCGGCGGACCCTACATGCACGAGACCCGCATCGACCTGTTCACCAAGGCTCGCACCCACGATCGGCTCGAGCAGCTGACCGCGGCGCGCGAGGCCGATCTGCTCCCGTACTTCCGCGTGCTCGAGGGCCCCGCGCGCCCGGTCGTGGAGATGGAGGGCGCGCCGCGCATCATGCTCGGCTCGAACAACTATCTCGGGCTGACCGCCGACGAACGGGTGCTGCAGGGCGCCCAGGACGCGCTGCTGGAGTACGGCACGGGGCTGACCGGGTCGCGGCTGCTCAACGGCACGATCCCGCTGCACCTGGAGCTCGAGCGCGAGATCGCCCTCTGGCTGGACACCGAGGACGCGCTGGTCTTCACGACCGGGCACCAGGCCAACCTCGGCGTGCTGGGGACGATCCTGGGCCCGGGCGACACGGTCATCGCCGACGCCGGCGACCATGCCTCGATCTTGGACGGCTGCCTGCTCTCGCGCGCCAAGCTGCGCCCGTTCCGCCACAACCGGATGGACAAGCTCGAGCGCTCGCTGGACCGCGCCGCCGGCGACGGCGGCGGCGTCCTCGTCGCGGTGGACGGCGTGTTCTCGATGGAGGGCGACATCGCCCCCGTGCACGAGATCGCCGAGCTGTGCGGGCGCTACGGCGCGCGCCTGCTGGTCGACGAGGCCCACGGCGCCGGCGTCCTGGGTCGCCGCGGCGCCGGCACGGCGGAACTGCTCGGCGTGGAGGCGCAGGTCGACCTGCGCGTCGGCACGTTCTCCAAGTCGCTGGCAGCGTGCGGCGGCTTCGTCGCCGGCCCGGCCGACGTCATCGACTTCCTGCGCGTGCAGGCGCGGGCCTACCTCTTCACGGCCTCGGCGGTCCCCGCCGCCGTCGGCGCCACCGTCGCCGCCCTGCGCGTCCTGCGCTCCGGTGACGGTCATGACCTGCTGGAGTCCGTCCTGGGCAACGCCCGGCACCTGCGCGACGGCCTGGAGCGGATCGGCTTCAGCGTCGTCCAGGCCCAGCGGCTGACGTCGCCCACGGCGCAGCTGGACGCCCCGGGCGTGGTCGACGGGACGATCGTCACGCCGATCATCCCGATCCTCGTCGGCGACGACTGGAAGGCCGTGCTGCTCTGGCGCGCGCTGTACGACGCCGGCGTCTTCGTCAACACCGCGCTGCATCCCGCCGTCCCCCCGGGCGGCGCGCTGCTGCGCACGAGCGTCATGGCCACGCACGATCGCGCGACGCTCGACCGGGCGCTCGACCGCTTCGCCGACGTCAAGCGGACCTTCGAGGCCGAGCACGGCCCGCTGCCGGGACCGGACGACGGACACTGAGCGACGACACGGTCGTGACGCGGGCTTGACACGCCCGCAACACGAAATCCGCGCTCCGAGCAACAAATCCTCATCACGGTCCGTTGACCGGCGCCGCGGTCGTTCTCTAGTTTGCCGAACGCGTCGCTCGCGGCGCCTGGGAGGGGTCCAGCCCCCCGCCGGATGGCATGGTGTTCATGCCATTCCGCGGTGGTCGTCTGCGGCCTTCAGGAGGGAACTCCCGGGCATCGCCGTGCGTGGCGCGTGACCCGACATGACACGAGGATGTCGCCCATCCCGATGGGCGGCAGGGAGGACGCATGACACATACAGCGCGGATGTCCCCGGAGCCGCAGCACTTGCAGGCGCTCGAACGTGCAAACGCCGTCCGGCTGGCACGGGCCGACCTCAAGCGGCGGATCGCCAGTGGGGACACGACAGCGGCCGAAGTGATCCTCGGCTCCCCGTGGGAGGTCGAGTCGATGACCATCGGCGACCTACTCACGAGCCAGCGTCGCTGGGGAGCCACCCGCTGCCGGCGGCTGCTGCAGGCCGTTCCGATCTCCGAGAGCAAGACGGTCGGGGCGATGACCGAGCGCCAGCGCCTGGCGCTGGCCTCGATGCTGGGCGAGCAGCAGGCCCCCGCTCGCACCCGCGCGGCGGTCCCCGCCGCGGCGGCAGCCTGAGCCAGCACGTCGGACGGTCATCGGGCGCGTGCCATCACGGCGCGCGCCCGGCGGCCGGCCCGGCCCTACGGCGCCGCGATCTCGACGATGTGGCCGTCCGGATCGCGCAGGTAGACGGACCGCAGGCCGCCGCGCTCCAGGGCCTCGGTCGTCGGGATGTCCTTCGCGCGCAGGTAGTCGCGCCAGGCCTCGACCTCCTCGGCCGATCCGACGGCCAGTGCCAGGTGATGCGTCGCACCGGTCCCCTGCGTGCCCGGCGGCAGCAGCGGGTACTCGAGGAACGAGATCAGCGTCTGCGACGGATCGGCGGGGTCGGCGGAGAACCAGTGGTGGCGCGTCGCCGGGTCGTCGTCGTTGACGCCCTCACGGACCAGCGCCAGGCCCAGGACATCGCGGTAGAAGGCCCCCGTCCGCTCCAGGTCGGCGCAGATCAGCGTGACGTGGTGGACCCGCGTGATGCGCATGCGTCGCGGCGCAGCCGGCTGCTCTGGTTCTTCGTCCACGACCGGCATGGAACACGATCCGCCGGTCAGCTGCGCCACGACATGCCGCCCGACCGGCGGCGGAACACGTCGCGCAGGAGGCGGAAGACGAGGAAGTAGACGACGGCCCCCACGAGGATGACGACGGCCTTCGCCGCGCCCGGAACGAGCAGGACGACCGGCACCGCGGCGATCAGCGCCGCGCAGCCCGCAAGGAGGCTGGAGTGCGAGCGGTACCCCGCCAGGTGCTCGCGGAGCGACAGCTCGACCGTCGCGACGGTCACGAGCGTCAGCCCGAAGCCGATCAGCAGGGCGCCGTTGGAGCGGCCGCCGACCATGCCGAAGATCACCAGCAGCATGCCGACCAGGATCGTGCCCTCGGTCAGCGGGACCGGTGCCCAGGGCGGCCGCGGGGCCTCGTCCAGGCGGGCGCGGCGACTCGTCGGACCCGGGCGCGGGCGCGCCGGCGCCGAGCCGCGGTCGGCGCGCGCGGCGCGCGCGTCCGGGTCCGGCGACGAGCCCCCGCGCTTGCGGCTGCGACGCCCCATGTCAGGTGGCTAACGGGCAGCCGGAGGACAGCTTGACCTGCCACCAGCCCATGAGCCGGCCGACCAGTCCCAGGCGCGGCTCGACGCGCCAGACGCCGCAGCCGCCCGCCCCCAGCTCGCGCTGGCTGATGCGCACGCGGCGATGCCGCGCCGGGTCGAGCAGCATCTGCTCCAGGCGCACCCGGGCCGCCTCCTGCTCGCGACCACGGCGATCGAGCAGCGCGTGCGCGTCGGCGATGCGCTCGACGAGCGCGTCGCGCTGGCGTTCGAGCGCGGCGAGCGACAGCAGCCGCGGGCCGCCCGCGTAGGGCACGTGCGTCGCGATCCCGCCCTGGGGGAACGAGTTCGCGACAGCGTTCGTCAGTCGCGCTTCGAGCTGCGCGATCTGGCCGCGGAGCGCGCGCCTCGCAGCGCGCTCGTCGACGACCGTCCGCCACGGGACGAGGACGGCGGTCGGGGCCACGGTGTCGAGCGTCGCAGG
>JBKJRO010000064.1:0-42682 GCA_046594555.1 Solirubrobacteraceae bacterium | reverse complement strand
CCTGAACCCCGACCGCGTGGTGATCGGCGACGCCGGCGACTGGGCCGGGGACGCCGTCGCCGATCTCTACCGTCCGCTGCTGACGGCTGAGCACGACGGGCAGGGCCGCGGTGAACTCGTCCGTACGGACATCGCCAGCGCCGAGATGGTGAAGCTCGCGGCCAATGCGTTCCTGGCCACGAAGATCTCGTTCATCAACGAGATCGCCAACGTCTGCGAGGAGACCGGCGCCGACGTCCTCGAGGTCGCCCGCGGCATGGGCCTGGACGACCGCATCGGCCCGAAGTTCCTGCAGCCGGGGATCGGCTTCGGGGGCTCCTGTTTTCCAAAAGATGTCAACGCCCTCAAGCAGCTGGCCGGCAACAGCGGGTACCACTTCCAGCTGCTCAACGCGGTCATCGAGGTCAATGAGCTGCAGAAGCGCCGGGTGATCGGCAAGCTGGAGAAGCACCTCGGTTCGCTCGTCGGCGTGCGCATCGCGCTGCTCGGCCTGGCGTTCAAGCCGAACACCGACGACATGCGCGAGGCGTCATCGCTCGTCCTCGCCGCGCGGCTGCAGGCCGCGGGCGCCGAGGTCGTGGCCTACGACCCGATCGCCGAGGACGAGGCTCGTCTGCTGATGCACGGCGTCGAGTTCGCCGGCGATGCGCTGGGCGCCGTCAGCGGGGCTGATGCGGTCGTGCTCGTGACCGAGTGGGACGAGTTCCGCACGCTCGACCTCGGGCAGGTCGCGAGCGCGATGCGCGGCGACGTCCTGATCGACGGCCGCAACGTCTTCACGCCCGGCGTGGCGCGGGCCGCGGGCCTGCGCTACGAGGGCATCGGGCGCGCCTAGCCGCGCGGGACGTCATGCGCGCGGTGATCCTCGTCGGTGGGGAGGGGACGCGGCTGCAGCCGCTCACCTCCACCGTCCCCAAGCCGGTGGTGCCGCTGGTGGACCGCCCGTTCATGGCGTACATGCTCGAGTGGCTGGCGCGCAACGGGGTCGCCGACGTCGTGATGGCCTGCGGCGTCCTGCCCGCGCTGGTGCAGGAGACGCTCGGCGACGGCTCGCAGTATGGCGTGCGCCTGCAGTTCGTGGTCGAACCCGAGCCGCGCGGCACCGGCGGCGCCCTGCGCTTCGCCGACGAGGCCACGGGCGGGCTGGGCGACCGCTTCCTGATGCTCAACGGCGACGTCCTGACCGACCTGGACCTGCGCGCCCAGATCGCCCGGCACGAGGCCACCGGCGCGACGGCGACGCTGGCGCTGGTGCCGGTCGAGGACCCGTCGGCCTACGGCCTCGTGCGCCTGGCCGGCGACGGCGCGGTCGCGGGGTTCCTCGAGAAGCCCGAGCCGCACGAGATCGACACCGACCTGATCAGCGCCGGCGCGTACGTCCTGGAGCGCAGCGTGCTCGACCTGATCGAGCCGGACGCCAACGTGTCGATCGAACGCGTCGTCTGGCCGGCGCTGGTCGGCGAGGGCCTCTACGGCGTCGCGCACCGCAGCGCGTACTGGCTCGACATCGGAACGCCTGAGCGCTACCTGCAGGGCACCGCCGACATCCTCACGGGCGCCGTCGACACCGCCGTGCGAGCGCGGCTGGACGCGGGCGAGCTCGCCGTCGGCGCGGGCACCGTCGTCGCCGGCGAGCTGCGCGGCCCGGCGGTGGTGGGAGCGGACTGCAACGTCTCGACCGGCGCCGTCGTCGGTCCGCGCGCCGTCCTCGGCGCGGGCGTCACGGTCGGCGCGGGCGCGGTCGTCAGCGACGCGGTGCTGCTCGACGGCGCGCACGTCGGGCCGGGTGCGACGGTCCGCGGCGCGATCGTCTGCGCCGGTGCGCGGATCGGAGCGGACGCCGGCGTGAGCGGCGCGGCGATCGTGGGGCCGGGAGTCAGCGTCGGCTCGGGCGTCACGCTGGATCCCGGCGTGCGCCTGTTCCCCGGCGACGACGTCCCCGATGCGGCCGCCGCTTCCTGAGGAACTTCGACAGACTCCACCCTGATGATGTCCGTGACCGAACCTCAGCACGACGCCCTCGACGCCGCGAGCCTCGCCGCCGCCGACCCCGGCCGGCAGCTCGACGACGTCCTCGGCCTGCCGGACCACCTGCGCGACGCCCTCTGGAAGGCCGAGTCGGCCAACCTGGGCACGTGGGACAGCCCGCCCGGGCTGGTCGTCGCGGGCATGGGCGGCTCCGGGATCGGCGGGCGCCTGGCGCGCGCGATCCTGGCCGACCAGGCCTCGCGCCCGATCCTGAGCGCCGGGACCTACGGCCTGCCGCCGTGGACGACGGCCGAGACGACCGTGCTGTGCTCGAGCTACTCGGGCGACACCGAGGAGACGCTCGCGTGCTTCGAGGCCGCGGGCGTGATCGGCGCGCGCCGGGTCGTCGCGACGACCGGCGGCCGGCTGGCCGAGCAGGCCCGGGCCGAGGGCGTCCCGGTCATCCCGATCGCCGGCGGGCTGCAGCCGCGCGCCGCGGTCGCCTACCTCACCGTCGCCGCCCTCGAGGTCGCCGCGGCCTGCGGCGCCGGGCCGCGGCTCGGCCCGGAGATCGACGTCGCCAGCGGCCACCTCGAGCAGCTCGTCACCGCGTGGGGCCCGGACGCGGCACACGACAGCGAGGCCAAGGCCCTCGCCCGCGCGCTCGACGGGACCGTGCCGATCATCATGGGCGCCGGGCTCACAGCGCCGATCGCCTACCGCTGGAAGACCCAGATCAACGAGAACGCCAAGCAGCACGCGTTCAGCAGCGAACTGCCCGAGGCCGATCACAACGAGATCGTCGGCTGGACCACGGCCGAGCGCTTCGGCCGCTTCTCGGCGGTGTTCCTCGACGACGCCGATGCGACGCCGCGCATCGTCGAGCGCGTCGCCCTGACCCGCGAGCTGCTGTCGGGCCGCGCGGCGGGCACCCACCTGGTCGCGACCCGCGGCCAGACCTCGGTCGAGCGCGTGTTCTCGCTCCTGCTCCTGGGTGACCTGGTGTCGGTCTACCTCGCGGTGCTCGGCGGGCAGGACCCGCAGGAGATCGGCGCGATCGACGAACTCAAGTCGCGCCTGTCGGGAACCTGACGGCCACGGCGCGCGGCGGCATGCACGTCCTCGTCGACGCCTCGATCCTGAAGCCGGGACTCGGGGGGATCGCGACCTACGCCGAGGGGATCACCCGCGCCCTGTCGCGCATGCCGGGCGTGCGGGTGACGGTGGCCACGAGCTGTCCCGAGCGCTTCGCGGAGCTGGACGGCGTGGACGTCGTCGAGCTGCCCGTCGCGGTCCGGGGATTCGGTCGCCGGTGGGCCTGGCGCGAGCGCCGGCTCGCGGCCCTGGCGCGACGCACGCGCGCCGGCGTCGTGCTGGCGGTGACGATCGAGCTGCCGCTGCGCCGGCTCGGGGTCCCGGCGGTCGTCGTGCTCCATGACGTCGGGCCGCTCAGCGCGCCGCAGCTGTACGACCGCGCTCGTCGTGCCCGGTTCGCCGCGCTGCTCGGGCCGGTGCTGCGCCGGGCCACGCGCGTCGCAGCGGTCAGCGAGGCCACGCGCGTGGAGGCCGCGGCGGCGCTGCCGCGGCTGCGCACGCCCGTACGGGTCGTGCGCGAGGGCCCGCGGGTCGCCGGACTGCTCCCATGGGCGCCCGGCGCGGAGCCGTATGCGCTGTACGTCGGTCCCGCGCCGCCGCACAAGAACGTCGAGACGCTCGTCCGCGCGTTCGCCGAGCCGGCCCTGGCGGGGGTGCGGCTGCGCATCTCCGGGTCGGCGACGGACGCCGAGCGGGCTGTGCTGGCCGCCCTCGCCGGCGACCTGGGCGTCGAGCTCGACCACCTCGGGTTCGTCGACGACGCGGCGCTCGCGCGGCTGTACGCAGGGGCGCGCGTCGTCGCGCTGCCGAGCCTGCACGAGGGGTTCGGCCTGCCGCTCCTGGAAGCGCTCGCGGCGGGCGTCCCGGTGGTCGCGAGCCCGATCCCGGCGCACCGCGAGGTGGGCGCAGCCGCCGCGCGCTACGTCGCAGACCCACGCGATCCGGCGGCGTGGGCTCGCGAGCTCGCGGCCGCGATCGGCGCCGGGGACGGCGGCGAGCGGTCGGCCGCGGGCCTGCTGCGGGCCCGCCACTACACGTGGGAGGCTGCCGCGGACGACCTGCTCGCGGTGCTCGAGGAGGCTGTCGCCGCCAAACCTTGACAGAGTCGTGGTAAGGTTTGGAGCAGATGGACGTCCTGACGATCCACGAGGCGGCCGAGACCACGGGCTGGTCGCCCCGGATGCTGCGCTACGTCGAACGCATCGGGCTCATCGAGCCGCCGCGCTCGCCGTCCGGCTACCGCCAGTTCGGTGCCGCCGAGCTGCAGCGGCTGCGCACCCTGCGCGAGCTGCTCGACCGTCACGACCTCGGCCTGTCCGACGTCGCGTTCGCGCTGCGCCTGCAGCGTGAGGACGCGCTCAGCGGCGACGTCCGCCGCTGGCTGGACGCCGAGCCGAGCCGCCCCGCCGATGTGCCCGCCGGCGACTGGCTGCGCTGGGAGCAGCAGAAGCACGAGCGGCTCCTGGCCGCCCTCACCCCTCGACCCACGATGGAGACCACCCGATGACCACCGCCGTCCTGACTGAGAACGACTTCAAGGTCGCCGACCTCTCGCTGGCCGAGTTCGGCCGCAAGGAGATCCGCCTGGCCGAGCACGAGATGCCCGGCCTGATGCAGACCCGCGCCGAGTTCGCCGACTCGCAGCCGCTGAAGGGCGCGCGCGTCACCGGCTCGCTCCACATGACGATCCAGACCGCGGTCCTGATCGAGACGCTCGTCCACCTGGGCGCCGAGGTCCGCTGGGCCTCGTGCAACATCTTCTCGACGCAGGACCACGCCGCGGCCGCCGTCGCGGTCGGCCCCAACGGCACGCCCGACTCGCCGCAGGGCGTCCCGGTCTACGCCTGGAAGGGCGAGACGCTGGAGGAGTACTGGTGGTGCACCGAGCGCGCGCTGACGTGGTCGGATGACGGCTCGGTCTGCGCCAACATGATCCTCGACGACGGCGGCGACGCCACGATGCTCGTCCACAAGGGCCGCGAGTACGAGCTGGCCGGCGCGGTGCCGGACCCGGCGGGCGCGGAGTCCGAGGAGTTCCAGGTCTTCCTGACGCTGCTGCAGGAGTCGGTCGCCAAGGACGCGACGAAGTGGACGACGATCGCGGGCGAGATCAAGGGCGTCACCGAGGAGACCACCACGGGCGTCCATCGCCTGTACCAGATGGCCGAGACCGGCGACCTGCTGTTCCCGGCGATCAACGTCAACGACTCGGTCACCAAGAGCAAGTTCGACAACCTCTACGGCTGCCGCCACTCGCTCGTCGACGGCATCTTCCGCGCGACCGACGTGATGCTCGCCGGCAAGACCGCCGTCGTCTGCGGCTTCGGCGACGTCGGCAAGGGCTCGGCCGAGTCGCTGCGCGCCCAGGGCGCCCGCGTGATCGTCACCGAGATCGACCCGATCTGCGCGCTCCAGGCCGCGATGCAGGGCTACCAGGTGACGACGCTCGACGAGGTCCTGCGCTCCGCCGACGTGTTCATCACCACGACGGGCAACAAGGACATCATCACCGCCGATCAGATGGCGCACATGAAGCACCAGGCGATCGTCGGCAACATCGGGCACTTCGACAACGAGATCGACATCGCCGGCCTGACCGCGTACGAGGGCATCAAGCGCGTCAACATCAAGCCGCAGGTCGATGAGTGGGTCTTCCCCGACGGTCACTCGATCATCATGCTGTCCGAGGGGCGTCTGCTGAACCTCGGCAACGCGACGGGTCACCCGTCGTTCGTGATGAGCAGCTCGTTCACGAACCAGACGATCGCCCAGATCGAGCTGTTCACGAAGAACGACGACTACGACAAGCAGGTCTACGTGCTGCCCAAGCACCTGGACGAGAAGGTCGCTCATCTGCACCTCGACGCGCTCGGCGTGAAGCTCACGCGTCTGCACCCCGACCAGGCCGCGTACATCGGGGTCGACATCAACGGGCCGTACAAGCCCGACTCCTACCGCTACTAGCCCTCGCATGCACCTCGGCGCCGCTGCCGGTGTCCTCGGGGGTCGGATGGCCACAAGGCCGATCCGACCCCGGGTGGGCGGGCCTGGTTTGGCAGCGACGCCGATCCGCACGCGAGTGCTGCAGCGGTCCCCGTAGGGTTCGGCGCGGTTTCCGTGGCTGCTTCGTCTCAACTGCCCGCTCATGATGTTGCCGACCTCGGGCTTGCCGAGGCCGGTGATGCGCGGATCGCGTGGGCGGCGGGGCAGATGCCGGTGCTGGCGCGGATCGGTGAGCGGTTCGCGGCCGAGCGGCCGCTCGAGGGCGTCGAAGTCGGTCTGTGCCTCCACGTCACGGCCGAGACCGCGAACCTCGCACGCGCGCTCGTCGCCGGCGGGGCGACCGTCGCGTTGTGCGCGGCGAACCCGCTGTCCACGCAGGACGACGTCGCCGCGGCGCTCGTCGCCCGCCACGGCATCGAGGTGCACGCCGTCCGCGGCGAGTCGCTGGACCGCTACGCGCAGCATGTCGCGGCGCTCGTCGCGCGCGAGCCGCGGGTGACGCTGGACGACGGCGCCGACCTGATCACGCTGCTGCACGAGGCGCGCCCGGACCTGGTCGAGCGGATGATCGGCGCGACGGAGGAGACGACGACCGGCCTGGTGCGGCTGCGGGCGATGGCCTCGGACGGGCGGCTGCGCTGCCCGGTCATCGCCGTCAACGAGGCCCGCACCGAGCGCGCGTTCAACGACCGTTACGGGACCGGCCAGTCGACGCTCGACGGCATCGTCCGGGCGACGAACGTCCTGCTCGCGGGCGCGACGGTCGTCGTCATCGGCTACGGCTGGACCGGCAAGGGCGTCGCGCAGCGCGCGCATGGCCTCGGCGCCGGCGTCATCGTCTGCGAGGTCGACCCGGTCCGCGCCCTGGAGGCGCGGATGGAGGGGTTCGAGGTGCTGCCGGCGCTCGTCGCGGCGGAGCGCGGCGACATCTTCATCACGGTCACCGGCGCCACCTCGGTCCTGCGCCGCGAGCACTTCGAGGTGATGAAGGACGGCGCGATCCTGGCCAACGCGGGCCACTTCGACGTCGAGATCGACCTCGCCGAGCTGGGCGCGCTGGCCGATGCCCGCCGCCACGTGCGCCCGCTCGTCGAGGAGTTCGACGTCGGCGGGCGGCGGCTGAACCTGCTCGCCGGCGGGCGCGTCGTGAACCTCGCGGCGGCGGACGGCCACCCGGCCGCCGTCATGGACCTGTCGTTCGCGACGCAGGCGCTCGCGGTCGAGGACCTCGTGCGGGCCGAGCACGGCCTGGGGCCCGGCGTGCATCCGTTCCCGGCGGCGCTCGACCGCGAGGTCGCCCGCCTGAAGCTCGACGCGCTGGGCGTGCGGATCGACGCGGAGACGCCCGACCAGGCCGCCTACCGGACCTCCTGGGTCCCGGCGCCGCACGAGGACGCGTGAGCGCCGCCGGCATCGATGCGGGCGTGGCACGGCTGCGCGCCGACGGGGCGGGAGCGGAGGTCATCGCCGCCTTCCGCCACTACGCCGGCCAGCTCGCCGCCGGCGAGACCGGGCTGCTGCGCGAAGCCGACATCGAGCCGGTGCTGACGCTGCCCGACGCCGACGAGCTCGCCGAGCCTGGCCCCGGCGCCGGGGAGCTGCTCGACGCGACCGTCGTCATCAAGCTCAACGGCGGGCTGGGGACGAGCATGGGCATGACCCGCGCCAAGTCGCTGCTCGAGGTCAAGGACGGCCTCAGCTTCCTCGACGTCGCCGCGGCCCAGGTGGAGCGCTTGCGCGCGCGGTTCGCGGACGCCGCGCCGCGCATCCCGCTCGTGCTGATGAACAGCTTCGCGACGCGGGCCGACTCACTCGCGGCGCTGGCGGGCCACGACCGCCTGTCGGCCGACCTGCCCGCGGACATCGTCCAGAGCCGCCTGCCGAAGCTGCTCGACGACGGCAGCCTGAATCCGCTCGACTGGCCCGCGGACCCGGCGCTGCAGTGGGCGCCGCCCGGCCACGGCGACCTGTACCCGGCGCTCGTCGCCTCGGGCCTGCTCGCGGCGTTGCTCGACCGCGGGTACCGCTACGCGTTCGTCTCCAACGCCGACAACCTCGGCGCGGTGCTCGATCCGCGGATCCTCGGATGGTTCGCCGCCGCCGCGGTCCCGTTCGCGATGGAGGTCGCCGACCGCACACCGGCCGACCGCAAGGGCGGGCACCTCGCTCATCGCTCCGGCGGCGGCCTGGTGCTGCGGGAGGTGGCGCAGACGCACCCGGCGGACCTGGATGCCTTCCAGGACATCGCCCGCCACCGCTTCTTCAACACCAACAGCATCTGGCTCGACCTGCGCGAACTCGCGGCCGTGCTGGACCGCGACGGGTTCCTGGCGCTGCCGCTGATCGTCAACCACAAGACCGCCGACCCGGCGGACCCGTCATCTGCGGCGGTGATCCAGATCGAGACCGCGATGGGGGCGGCGATCTCGGCCTTCCCGGGTGCCCAGGCCATTCGCGTCCCGCGCTCGCGCTTCGCGCCGGTGAAGACGACCGACGACCTGCTCGTCCTGCGCTCGGACGCCTACGTCCTGGACGCGCTGGCGCGCCTGGTGCTCGCTCCGGGCCGCACGGGAGCCGCGCCGCTCGTCCGGCTGGACCCGGAGCACTTCCGGCTGCTGGCCGACTTCGACGCGCGGTTCCCGGCGGGCGCGCCGTCGCTCGTCGCGTGCGACGCGCTGACCGTGCGCGGCGACGTGCGCTTCGGGCGCGGCGTCGTCGTTCGCGGCGAGGTCGTCGTCGGCGAGCCGGGCGGGGCGCTCGTCGTTCCCGACGGCGCCGTCCTGGGCTAGCCGTCGGCGGCGCGGCCGCGATGGCTCGCCGATGCGGCCGGCGCCTGCTCCTGCTGCTGATCGGAGGTCGCCGAGCTCCAGCGGTCCTGGTCGGCCTGCAGCATGATCGCGAGCTGATGGGTGATCGTGCGCGCGATGCCGATCCGCTGGCGCGAGAACGGCCGCTGGTCCTCGCTGAACGCCTCGAGCAGGCCGATCGGCTCGCCGCGGGAGAACAGTGGCACCATCAGCACCGAGCTGCAGCCCAGTTCCAGCAGGAGCTCGACCTCGGCGTGGTCGGCCGACGGGTCGCCGACGGTGATCTGCGCGGCCTCGCCGGTGCGCAGCACGCGGGCGGTCTCGGGGTAGGCGGCGACCGTGAACGACTCGCCGCGGTCGGCCTCGTGGTCCGTGACCCACGTGACCAGACGCTGCGACAGGCCGTCCCCGAGCAGGCGGGAGAGCACGATGTAGCGCGCGCCGAGTGCGCCGCTGATCTCGCTCAGGCTGCCCGCGAGGTCGGTCACGCCGTTGCAGGCGGCCAGCCGGGCGGCCAGCCGCTCGATCACGACGCGCGGCTCACCGGGCACCGGCTCTGGTCCGGCGACGCCGAGTGCGGCACGGAAGCTCTCCCGACAGGCGCGCGCGGCGGCCGGGGTCACCGTCGCCCAGGGCGCCGCCGGTCGCGCGAGGAAGAACCCCTGGCCGTAGGTCACGTCGAGGTCGGCGAGGACGCGCAGTTCGGCCTCGCGCTCGATGCCCTCGGCGCAGACCGAGGCGTCGATGCGCCGGGCGAAGGTGACGAAGGCGTCCGCGAGGGCGGCCTTGGCGACGTTGGTGTCGATGCCGGACACCAGGTCGCGGTCGAGCTTGATGACGTCCGGCATCAGCCGCATGAGCTGGCTGAACCCGGCATACCCGGCGCCCGCGTCGTCGATCGCCAGCCGGGCGCCGCGGGCGCGCAGGTCGCCCAGTCGCGCGATCAGGCGCGAACCGCCCGCCACCAGTTCGTGCTCGGTGACCTCGATGACGATGCCGTCCAGGCGCTGGGGGAGGACCGAATCCACCTCGACCGAGAAGAGCGCGGACGGGCTGACGTTGATGCCGAGCGTGCCCTCGCCGGGCGGGCGCCCGCGGGAGAGCGCGACGCGGATCGCGCGGGCCTCCAGCGCGTGGCCGAGCCCGAATCGGTGGGCGGCGGCGAAGCCCTCCTCGACCGACAGCGGCTCGTCCAGGTCGAACCGCGCCAGCGCCTCGTAGCCGGATGGGATGCCCGTCCGCAGGTCGACCACGGGCTGGAAGACCGACCGGACGCCGTCCGGTCGTTCGAGCAGGGAGTCGATGTCGCTCCGGGTTCGCGCTGTCATGGCGGGTCACACCGTGCTCAGGAGCATCGGCAAACGGTCGCTACACGGCGTCTATCGGTGCTTCAGGCCCGATTCATGAGCCGTGGACGTCGTTCTTCGGCGCCTCGGCCCGGTCATCCTCGAGCCGCTCGCGCCGCCGCTCCTCGCGCTCGGACTGCTCGAGCGCGCGGACGAGCAGGTAGGCGAGCGCGATGCCCATCACCAGCGTCTGCTCCAGGGCCATGATCGCGCCGGCCAGTTGCTGATCGCTCTCCGGCGTGAGCCCCAGGATCGGCGTGCGGTGGTCGTAGTACGAGTACAGCGGGTGGGTCGCGAACGTCAGGCCGATGCCGAGGATCCCGACGGCCAGCTTCGTGGACAGCATGTAGACGATCGGACCCATCGCCCCGCGGTGGAAGCGAGAGCGGATCGGCGACAGCAGGTGCCACCAGTACAGGAGGCCGGCGCTGAGGAAGCAGACGTGCTCGAACGCGTGCAGCAGCGGTGACTCCAGGGCCCCGTCGTAGAGCGCCGGAACGTGCCAGATCCACATCGTCGCGACGTACAGGGCCGCGGCGAACGCCGGATGCCCGAGCGGCCCGGCGGCGCGCTCGACGGCCATCAGGCGCCGCGTCAGCGGTCGCAGCAGGACCTTCGTGAGGCTCAGCATCACGCAGATCGGGACCAGGTCCAGGAGGATCACGTGCTGGACCATGTGACAGGCGAGCGACTGCTCGGCCAGCGCGTCCAGCGGCGAGACCAGCGCGATCAGGATCAGCAGCGCCGCGGTCAGCGCGAGCAGCAGGCGCTCGGCCGGCGCCTCCGTGGGGCCGTGGTCGCGCCGCACCGCGCGCCAGCGCGGGACGTACAGGGCCACGAGGCCGGCGGCGAGCAGGAGCGGCCCGGGGTCGAGCGTCCACGAGAGGTCGGGTGACGCGGCGGCCACCGTCCAGGCTTGCGTCACGGCCACGTCGCCGGATCGTCGCAGACGCCGTGCTGCGCCGTGACGCGGTCACCGCGAGGCTCGGGCGATGTGGCGCGCCCTGCTCGATCCGCTGCTCCCGCCGGCGTGCTGGTCGTGCCGGCGACCCGGCGGCGCCGGCGGATCGCTGTGCCCGGACTGCCGGGCGGCGCTCCCCTGGCTCGGACCGCTGGCCAGCCGCGAGGGCCACCTCGATCTCGCCTGGGCGGGGCTGGCCTTCGACGGGCCGGCGCGGGCGCTGGTCCACGCGCTCAAGTTCCGCGGCGCTCTCGGCGTCGCCCGGCTGATGGGGGACCAGCTCAGCGCGCGCGCTCCCGGCCGGCTGCTCGCCGAGGGAGCGCGGCTTGTCCCGGTCCCCGCGCATCCGGCGCGCGCGCGGCGCCGCGGGTTCGACGCGGCGGACCTGCTGACGCGTGCGATCGCCGCGCGTTCGGGACTCGCGATCGATCGGGCGCTGACGCGGCACGCGCCGCCCGGCGCCGCGCAGCGCGGCGCCGGGCGGGCCGAACGGCTCGCCGGTGCGCGGCTCGGCATCGCCGCGGCACGGCCGCTGGCCGGCGGCGTGGTCCTCGTCGACGACGTCTGGACGACCGGCGCGACGCTCCAGGCCTGCGCCGTCGCGCTGCGGATGGCGGGCGCGGAGGAGGTCTCGGCCATCGCCTACGCGCGGGTGATCGATCGGCCTGCTGCGGCGATACGATCAGGGAGTCTTTGAACACCCCATGAGAGGAGCGCCGCGATGCGCATCGATGTCAAGGGCCTCAACGTGCCGGTCAGCGACGAGTTGCGAGGCCAGATCGAGCGGCGCTTCGCGACGATCGGCAAGCAGGTCGCCGAGACCGCGACGCTCGACGTGATCCTCGCCGAGGAGCGCAACCCGGCGATCAAAGCCGCTCAGAAGGCCGAGGCGAACCTGCACGTCAAGGGCGGGACGCTCAACGCCAAGGCGCACGCGCTCGAGATGCGGACGGCGATCGTCGAGGTCGCCGAGGAACTCCAGCGTCAGCTGACGCGGCGGCACGAGAAGGTCCGCGGCCACCGCAAGGTCGGCACACCGACCATCCGCACGGCGGGCCTGGCCGCCGAGTCCGCCGCCGACGACGCGTAGGCGACGCGCCCCGCAGCCGGGCATCGCGGCGGGCTGATCGGCCCGCACGCCCGGCGGATCGGGGGGAACCCGTTGGTACGCTGGGCCGATGGGTCTTCTCGACAGGGCGCTGAACATCGGCGAGAGCAAGCAGTTCCGCGAGTACGAGAAGCGGGTTGCTCGCGTCGGCGCCTTCGAGCCCGAACTCGAGGCGCTCTCCGACGCCGACCTCAAGGCGCGCATGGACGCGCTCCGCGAGCGTGTGCAGGACCACGGTGAGAGCCTCGACGACGTGCTCGAGGAGTGTTTCGCGATCGTCCGCGAGGCGGGCCGCCGCCGCATGGGCATGCGGCACTTCGACGTCCAGCTGATCGGCGGCATGGTGCTGCACGGGGGCAACATCGCCGAGATGAAGACCGGTGAGGGCAAGACGCTGACGGCGACGCTCGCCGTCTGCCTCAACGCACTCGCCGGCAAGGGCGTCCACCTCGTCACGGTCAACGACTACCTCGCGCGTCGCGACGCCGACTGGATGACGCCGATCTATGCGGCGCTCGGCTTCAGCGTCGGCGTCCTGCAGAACATGCAGCCCGAGGACCAGAAGATCGCCTGCTACGCGTGCGACATCACCTACGGCACGAACTCCGAGTTCGGCTTCGACTATCTGCGCGACAACATGGCGCTGTCGCTCGAGGAGAAGGTCCAGCACGGCGGGCGCCTGGACGAGGACGGCCGGCCGCTGGCGATGCACAGCTTCGCGATCGTCGACGAGGTCGACAACATCCTCATCGACGAGGCGCGCACGCCGCTGATCATCTCGGGCGCGCCGGAGGAGGCCGCCGACTGGTACGGGACCTTCGCCAAGCTCGTCAAGCAGTTCGAGCTCGGCAAGACCCCGGAGAACCTGGACCCGCGGTCCAAGAAGGAGTTCGTCGCGGACTTCGACTACGAGATCGACGAGAAGCACAAGTCGGCCTCCGTCACCGAGCGTGGTGTCGCCAAGGCCGAGAAGTACCTGAAGATCGACCACCTGTACCGCGCCGAGAACGGGCACCTCGTCAACCACCTGATCCAGGCGCTGAAGGCGCAGTCGCTGTACAAGCGCGACGTCGACTACGCGGTGGTCGACGGCCAGGTCGGCATCATCGACGAGTTCACCGGCCGCATCCTCGAGGGCCGCCGCTGGTCCGAGGGCCTGCACCAGGCCGTCGAGGCGAAGGAGGGGCTCTTCGTCCAGGAGGAGAACCAGACGCTCGCCACCGTCACGCTGCAGAACTTCTTCCGCCTCTACGACAAGCTCGCCGGAATGACGGGCACGGCGCTGACCGAGGCGACCGAGTTCAAGAAGATCTACGACCTCGGCGTCGTGCAGGTCCCGACGAACCGCGACATGGTGCGCGCCGACAAGAACGATCAGATCTACAAGACCAAGGACGGCAAGTGGCACGCCGTGGTCGAGGAGATCGTCGAGCGCCACGACCAGGGCCAGCCGGTGCTCGTCGGGACCATCTCGGTCGAGGTGTCCGAGCTGCTCGGCCGGCGCCTCGAGGAGCGCGGCGTGCCGCACACGGTCCTCAACGCCAAGCCCGAGCACGCCGAGCGCGAGGGCGAGATCGTCGCCGACGCCGGCCGGCCCGGGTCCGTCACCATCGCCACGAACATGGCCGGCCGCGGCGTCGACATCAAGCTCGGCGGCAACGCCGAGCACCTCGCCGAGCGCGAGCTGGCCGCAGGCGGCGTGCACCCCGCCGACGACGCCTACCCCGAGCGGTTCGCCGTCGCCCTGGCCAAGTACGACGAGCAGGTCGCGCGCGATCGCGACGTCGTCGTGGCGGCCGGCGGGCTCTACATCTGCGGGACCGAGCGCCACGAGTCGCGCCGGATCGACAACCAGCTGCGCGGTCGCGCAGGCCGTCAGGGCGACCCGGGCGAGTCGCGCTTCTTCCTCAGCGCCGAGGACGACCTCGTGCGCCTGTTCGCCGGCGATCGGATCTACAAGATCCTCGACCGGCTCGGGACGACCGACGAGGGCGGCCACGAGGAGCCGATCGAGGCCGGGATGCTGAGCAAGCAGATCGAGAAGGCCCAGCGGAAGGTCGAGGAGCAGAACTTCCTGATCCGCAAGCGCACGCTCGAGTACGACGACGTGATGAACGAGCAGCGCCGCGTCATCTACAAGTACCGCGACGAGGTGCTCGAGGGCCGCGACCTGGGCGGCCAGGCGCGCGACGAGATCGCCGGCGTCATCGGCAGGCTCGTCGACCAGTACACGCCCGGCGAGTTCGTCGAGGACTGGGACATGGGCGCCCTGGCCGTCGCGCTGAACGACATCTTCCCGGGCGATGCGGTCTCCGCCGAGCTCGACGTCGCCGGCGACCGCGAGTCGATGACCAACGAGGTCGTCGAAGGCGCGATGAAGCTCTACGACGAGCGCGAGGCCGAGTTCGGCGACGAGCTGATGCGCGCACTCGAGCGCTACCTGCTGTTGCAGATCATCGACCAGCAGTGGCGCGAGCACCTGCACGACATGGACTACCTGCGCGAGGGCATCCACCTGCGCTCGTTCGCCCAGATCGACCCGCTGGTCGCGTACCAGAACGAGGCGTTCGAGCTGTTCTCCCAGCTCATGAACTCGATCTGGTCCGCGTTCGCCCGGATGGTCTACCACGTCGAGGTGGAGGTCGAGGTCGACGATCCCGCCGCGGTCGAGGCGTTCGGCATCGGTGCCGGAAGCGCGTCGACGCGGTCGGGGAACGTCACCTACACCGGCGGCTCGGGCGCGCCCATGGGCGCCGGTGCGCTGGCCGCCGCCGCGCAGGGTGCGGGCATCGCCGCCGAGTACGGCGGCGACCAGGAGCTGGCGCCGATGCCCGTCGTCGAGCAGCGGGTCGTGTCCGAGGAGGAGCAGATCGGGCGCAATGATCCGTGCTGGTGCGGGTCGGGCCTGAAATACAAGAAGTGCCACGGCGTCTGACCGGATTCCTGCTGCGCGGAGCTCGTGGCGCCTGAGGCCACCCGTGGCCTCGGTCTGTGCAGAGCACTATCCCGAGTCCACGTTCGGCCTGATGCATCCACGATCGCTCGCTTGAGTGGTGGTGCTCGCCTACTCGGTCGGCGCTGACGGTTTGGGTGCAGGGTGCCGTCGCCGGTGGTGCGGGGGGAGGACGTCGGCGCGACAATGCGGAGCGGTGCGCGTTCCTGGTTCGATGCTGCGAGTCGCTCTTGTCCTTGTGGTCGTTGCCGCAGTCGGTGTTCCCACGGCGTTTGCTGACACCTTGGTGGTGCCGCTGAGCGGCGGCCGGAATCTTGCTGGCGGCGGGGGATGGATGGTCTGGGCCGTGCCGCGGGACGGAGGCTGGCGGCTGCAGGTCCGGTCCCCGGCCGGGGTGGTGAGCGACGCGCGCGTGCGGTTGTTCGGCGCTGTGCCGCGACCGTCGGTCGGTGATCTGGGCGTCGCGCCGACCCGCTGGGTTGCCGTGTACACACGGTGTGCCGGAGGGTCCGCCTCAAAGCGCTGCGACGTCTACCAGTACGACCTGCTGCGCCGCCGCGAGCAGCGGGTTTCCCGCTGCTCCTCGCACGAAGGCAGTGAACGGGGGCCTTCGGTGATGCACGGCTTCTATGCCTTCGGGCGCCTGGGCGGTCGCGTTCCCGGGACGTTCACCGTGACGCCACGAAGGGTCCGCCGGGTCGACCGGCGGGTGGCGACTGCCACAGCGCTGGATGGTGTCGGTCACGTCGCCTACGTGGCCACCGGAGCGGTGCGAGCCGCCGCGGTGAGCGGGAGGTCGCAGTTCGACGTCCAGTTGGTCGGGCCGGTCTCGAGTCTGTTCCTGACCCCGGGCGTGCGAGTTGGCTGGCTGGCCGCCGACGCGCCCGGAAGCCTCATGGTCGTGAGTCGCAGCGGCCGGCTCTTCCGGTCCGGGGTCGCGCCCTTCATCGATCACGGTTTGCGGCCGTTGCCCGTGTCGGCGAACTCGGCTGCCGTCGGCGTCAACTCGCAGTACGAGTTCTACCTCGACGGTGCAGGGGTGCACTCGATCGCGCCGTCCCTGTTCTGGCCTTGAGGCACACAGCGATTGCCCGCGATAGATTCTCAGCTCACCCGTGTCCAGGAGACATCGCCGTGAGTGACGAACCTGAGATGGGCCCTGTTGACACCGTCGTGATCGGCTATCCGCCGGGCGCGCCGCGGACCGGCGAGGCGATCCCGCTGTTCATGGACCTGGTCCAGCGAGGCGTCATCCGGGTGCTCGACGTGCTCGTGGTGTAGAAGAACGCCGACGGCTCGTTCTCCGGCGTCGACGTGACCGACGTCGACGGCGACGGGATTCCGGACGTGATCGCCGGCACGGCGAGCGCCGTCTCGGGCCGCGTGCAGCACAGCCAGCAGCAGAAGTGGGCGGCGCAGGAGCAGCAGGCCGCTGCCGCCGCGGCTCCGGCTCCCGTCGCCGCGGCTCCGGCTGCCGGTGGGCCGGTGGGCCGGACAAGATCGAGCAGCTGAAGGAGCTGGCCGGCCTGAAGGACGCGGGCATTCTCACCGAGGAGGAGTTCGCGGCCGAGAGGGCCAAGATCCTCGCGGGCTGACGCGCCGCGCGCGCGGCCTGGCCCGCTGCTAGCGTCGGCAGCGATGCCGACGGTCCCGAACACCGAGCCTGCGCCGCAGCGCGCCGCGGCGATTCGCGGGCAGCTCGCCGAGCTGTCCGCGTTCATCGATCCCGCGGTCCTCACGCGCCGGGTCGCCGAGCTCGAGGGGCAGATGGGCGCGCCCGGATTCTGGGACGACCAGGACGAGGCGGCGAAGGTCTCGGCCGAGCATTCGCGCACGTCGCGCAAGCTCGACGCCTGGCAGTCGCTGGAGCGCGACGCGGGCGACCTGGAGACCCTGCTCGAACTCGCCGACGAGGATCCCTCGCTCGCCGCCGAGGTCGACCCGCAGCTGGCCGACATCGAGGCGCGGCTCGGCGCCCTGGAGGAGGACCGCCTGTTCTCCGGTCCCTACGACGCCGGCGACGCGCTCGTCACGGTCAACGCGGGCGCCGGCGGCACCGACGCCCAGGACTGGACCGAGATGGTCCTGCGGATGCTCATGCGCTGGGCCGAGTCGCGTGGGTTCGCGGTGGACCTGCTCGAGGCCAGCCCCGGGGAGGAGGCCGGCATCAAGTCGGCGACCTTCCGCGCCGCGGGTGAGAACGCCTACGGCCTGTTCTCGTCCGAGAAGGGCGTCCACCGCCTGGTGCGCATCTCGCCGTTCGACTCCGCCAGCCGCCGGCAGACGGCGTTCGCGGGGGTCGAGGTCGCCCCGGTCGTCGACGAGGTCGGCGAGGTCGTCATCGACGACGACGACCTCCAGGTCGACACGTACCGTGCCTCCGGCGCCGGCGGCCAGCACGTCAACAAGACCGACTCGGCCGTGCGGATCACGCACCGTCCGAGCGGCATCGTCGTGCAGTGCCAGAACGAGCGCTCGCAGACGGCCAACAAGGAGACGGCGATGAAGATGCTGCGCGCCAAGCTCCTGGAGGCCGAGGAGCGCCGCCGCCGCGAGGAGATCGCCAAGGAGCGCGGCGAGGCGCAGGACGTGAACTTCGGCTCGCAGATCCGCTCGTACGTCCTGCACCCATACACGATGGTCAAGGACCACCGCACGAACTTCGAGATGGGCGACGCCCAGCGCGTGCTCGACGGCGACCTGGACGGGTTCGTCCGCGCCGAGCTGCTGCGCGCCTCCGGGCAGTCCTCGGGCCAGGCGGCATGAGCGAGCAGCCGACCGCGCCGTACCTGGATGCCGTCGTCGGCTACGGGTTCCGCGGCTCGGGCCGGTTCCACGTCCCGGGCCACAAGGGCGGCCCCGGCGCCGACCCCGGGCTGCGGCACGCGATCGGCGAGGACGTGCTGCTGCTCGACATCCCGCAGGACATCCACGGGATCGACGTCGGCCCCAGCCCGACGCCGTACGAACGCGCCGAGCTGCTGGCCGCCGAGGCCTACGGCGCTGGGCGCTCGTGGTTTCTGACCAACGGCGCCACCCAGGGCAACCACGCGCTGTGCCTGGCGCTCGCCCCGCTCGGCGCGCCCGTGGTCGCCCAGCGCAACTCCCACGCATCCGTCGTCGACGGCCTGGTGCTGAGCGGCGGGCGGCCGACGTTCGTCGCGCCCGAGTACGACGCGGAGCTGGGGATGGCCAACGGCGTCACGCCCGCGTCGCTCGCCGAGGCTCTCGCCCGGACGCCGGGGGCGACGGCCGCGTTCATCGTCTCGCCGACGTACTACGGCATGGCGGCGGACGTGGCGGGCTGCGCGCAGGTCGCGCACGAGGCGGGCGTGCCGCTCGTCGTCGACCAGTCATGGGGGCCGCACTTCGGCTTCCATCCCGACCTACCGGCGAGCGCACTCTCGCAGGGCGCGGACGCGATGCTCACGAGCACGCACAAGCTCGCCGGGTCACTGACGCAGAGCGCGATGTTGCACCTGGCCCGCGACGGCCGCGTGGACGAGGCGGCCGTGGGGCGCGCCGTTCGTCTGGTGCGCTCGACCAGTCCCAGCTCACTGCTGATGGCCTCGCTCGACGCGGCTCGCCGCCAGCTCGCCGTCCACGGCGAGCAGCTGCTGCACGAGACGCTCACGGCGCTCGAGGCCGCTCGCGACAAGCTCCGCGCGATCGACGGCGTGGCGCTGGTCGCCGACGACATGGTCGGGCGTCCGGGCGTCGCGAGCTACGACCCGCTGCGCCTGGTGCTCGACGTGCGCCGCACCGGCTGCACGGGGTATGAGATCGCCGACGCGGTCCGCCTCAGCTACGACGTGCACGTCGAGCTCGCCACGCAGGCGACGATCGTGCTCGTCGTCGGCATCGCCGAGCAGCGCGAGGCACTGCTGCGCGTCGCCGGCGACCTGGAGGAGACCGTGCGGCGCATGGCGCGGCCGCAGTCCGCCGTGACGCCGATCCGCCCGCCGTCGGAGCTGGCCGAGGCCGTCGTCACCCCGCGCGACGCGTTCCTGGGGGACGCCGAGCTGGTACCCGCAGAGGCCGCCGTCGGGCGCATCTCGTGCGAATCGATCGCCGGCTACCCGCCGGGCATCCCCGTCCTGCTGCCCGGCGAGCGCATCACCGCGGAGATCGCCGCCTACCTCGTCGAGATCGTCGCTGCCGGGTCCCGGCTGCACGGCGCGAGCGACCCGCGCTTCGCGTCGGTGTACGTGCTCCGCGAGGGGTAGCGCCCAGCTGGCGGAGGGGCGCTGGCCCAGGCGGGCGGGGTGTCGCCTCTCCGGCTCCGCGAGACTTGTCGCGCTTGGCCGAGCAGCCGGTAAAGACGGTACCGCCAGGGGCTGTGCGTGCGGACCGTTGGCTCTGCCGCTCCCGTCGTCCGAGGCGCCAGGCGAGACCACACCTTCAGGGAACATTTCCGCACGCTGGCCCAGGGCGGGCGGGGTGTCGCCGGACCGTCGGCGCGGACGGTCTTCACCGGGAACCGCATGCGATTCGTCCCGCCTGGCGGGACTCATCGCATGCAGTTCTGCCGCAGCGGCCGATGAGGACCCGGGCGGCCCGTCTGGAGCGCCGGCGCAGTGCCATCTGCCGGCGACCTTCCCGCACGCTGGCCCAGGCGGCGGCGTGTTCCCCGAGCGCTTCGCGCCGATCGGCGGCACGGTCGAGGTGCGTGCACTTCTCCGTCCCAGAGACGGCAAACTGCACGAAGCTCGAAGTTCGCTCAGGGAACGCAAGTGTCCCATCCTGTACCCGCATGCCGGGGTCTAAACGGGACACTTCGGCCGCGCCGGCTCTGGCGACATTCCCGGGCGCTCGCCCAGGCGGGCGATTCGTCACCTGCCTTCGAATCGCATGCAGTCAGGTGCGCAGAGCGCTCAGCGAACGCGCAGGACCGGCTTGCCGGTCGCGCGCCGCGCGGCGAGGTCGCCGAGCGCGCGGGCGCCCTCGGCGAGCTCGAACGTCTGCCCGGCGACCGGGCGCAGGGTGCCCGCGGCCCACCATCCCAGGAGGTCGGCATGGGCGCGCGCCGGGAACTCCTGGTCGATCGGCAGGAAGCCGCCGTAGTTGACGCCGACGACATCGATGCTGCGAAGCAGCAGCCGGTTGGCTTCGATCGTCGGGATCTGCCCGGCGGCGAACCCGACGACGAGCAGCCGGCCCTCCGGTGCCATGCAGCGCACGCTGCCCGCGAACGCCTCACCGCCGACGGGATCGACCACGACGTCGGCGCCCCGCCCGCCGGTTGCGCTGCGCACCGCGCCGACCCAGTCCGAGCCTGCGTCGAACGCGAGGTCGGCACCTGCCTGCAGCGCGACGTCCAGCTTGCGCTCGCCGCTGGCGATCGCGATGATCGTGCCCGCCCCGGAGGCCTTGGCCACCTGGATCGCCGCGGTCCCGACGCCGCCCGCGGCGCCGTGGACGAGCACCGTCTCGCCCGGAGCCAGCCGGCCGCGCCGCACGAGGCCCAGGTGCGCGGTCTGATGGTTGACGACGAAGCCGCTCGCCAGGTCGAACGACATGTCGTCCGGGATCGCGAAGGTGACGAACGCGGGCGCGACCGCGACCTCGGCGAACCCGCCGAACGCCGTCGTGGCCGCCACGCGGTCACCGGGGCGCAGGCCCGAGCCCTCGGGTGCGCTGCGGACGAAGCCGGCGACCTCGATGCCGGGGACGAACGGGAGCGGCGGGGTGATCTGGTACTCGCCGCGGGTCACCAGCAGGTCGACGAAGCCGACACCGGCGGCGTGGACGTCGATCAGCACCATGCCGTCGGTGGCCTCGGGCTCGGGGATGTCCTCCAGCCGCAGGGCGCCGGGGCCGGTCGTCTCTCGCAGCAGCAGCGCACGCACGGCCGCGGAGGATACGTTCCGGGCGCGGACGGCGCGTATCCTCAGGCCGCATGGACGCCGCGACCCGCCGTGAGCTCGACGACGTCGTCGCGCGGGCCCTCGCCGAGGACGTGGGCACGGGCGACCTGACGTCGGCCGCCACGGTCCCGCAGGGCGCGCGGGCGCGGGCTGCGATCACGCAGAAGGCCCCCGGCGTCATCTTCGGCATCGACGCCGCGCGGGCCGCGTTCGCGGCGCTCGATCCCGGCGCGCAGATGACGGTGCTCGGCCCCGAGGGAGTCTGGCGCGAACACGGACCGGTCATGGCGGTCGAGGGGGACGCCGCCGCGCTCCTGGCGGCCGAGCGCACCGCGCTGAACCTCCTGCAGCGGCTGAGCGGGGTCGCGACGCTGACGGCGCGCTACGTGGCCGAGGTCCAGGGCACGCCGGCGCGCATCCTCGACACGCGCAAGACGACGCCGGGCCTGCGCCTGCTGGAGAAGGCGGCGGTGCTGGCCGGCGGCGGCCACAACCACCGGATCGGCCTGTGGGACCAGGTGCTGATCAAGGAGAACCATGCGGCGATGGCCGGCGGGGTCGGGGCCGCCGTGCGCCGGTGCCTCGAGCGGCACCCGGGGGTGCCGCTGGAGGCTGAGTGCCGAAACCCGGCCGAGGTCGGCGAGGCGCTGGCCGCCGGCGCAACGCGACTGCTCCTGGACAACATGACGCCGGCCGAGCTGCGAGCCGCGGTCGCGCAGGTCGCGGGCCGCGCCGAGCTGGAGGCGAGCGGCAACGTCTCGCTGGCGACCGTCGGGGAGATCGCGCGCACCGGCGTAGACTGCATCTCGGTGGGGGCGCTGACGCACTCCGCCCCAGCCCTCGACCTCTCCCTGATCCTGGAGCGCCTGCCGTGAAGCCGCTGACGATGGCCCCGACCGAGCCCGCGACCGCCGAGCTGCAGCCGGCGGAGATCGCGGACCTGCAGGCCGAGATCCGCGACCTCGCGCGCGAGCGCGACGCCGTGATCCTGGCTCACAACTACCAGCTGCCCGAGGTCCAGGACGTCGCCCACTACGTCGGCGACTCGCTCGGCCTCTCGCAGCGCGCGGCGAAGGTGGACGAGGCCGTGATCGCCTTCTGCGGCGTGCACTTCATGGCGGAGACCGCGTCGATCCTGTGCCCGCAGAAGACGGTGCTGATCCCCGACCTCGACGCCGGCTGCTCGCTGGCCGACTCCATCACGGAGACCGAGCTCGCGGCCTGGCAGGCCCAGCATCCGGGCGCACTGACGGTCATGTACGTCAACACGACCGCGGCCGTGAAGGCGCTGACCGACTACTGCTGCACGTCCTCGAACGCCGTCCGCGTGGTCGAGCACATCCTGCGCGAGCACGGCCCCGACCAGGAGATCCTGTTCGGGCCGGACATGTTCCTCGGCGCCTACGTCGAGAAGACCGTGGGGCGCAGGATGCACGTCTGGAGCGGCGAGTGCCACGTGCACGCGGGCATCAAGCCGTCCGACATCACCGACGTCCGCGCCGAGCACCCCGGCGCCGAGTTCCTGATCCACCCCGAGTGCGGGTGCGTCACGTCCGTCATGGAGTACGTCGCGGCGGGCGACGTGTCCTCCGAGGGCGTGCACATGCTGTCCACGGGCGGCATGCTCGACTTCGCGAGGGCCGCCGAGCGCGACCACGCGGGCGAGGACGTGATCGTCGCGACGGAGATCGGGATGCTCTACCCGCTGCAGCTGGCGGCGCCCGACGTGCACTTCATCCCGGCCAACGCCGAGGCCTCGTGCCGCTACATGAAGATGATCACGCTGCCCAAGCTTCGCGACGCGCTGCGTGACATGACCGGTGAGGTCAAGGTCGCCGAGGACGTCGCCGTGCGGGCGCGCGTGCCGATCGAGCGCATGGTCTCGATCAACGCCTGACGATTCGCGCCCGGAACGAGCAGGGGCGGCGGAGCATCCGTGCTCCACCGCCCGCCGAGCGGTTCAGTGGCGTCATGCCGCTTCCGCCGGCCCGGGCGCTCCAGGGGGAATTGCGGGGCCGACTCGGGAGGAAGACCGGCGGCCCCACATGCAGCGCTCGGCGAGTTCTCACAGGCTGAGACAGCCGCGGCGGGGAAACGTCACGCGCCGGAACGCAAGCGGGCGGCGGAGCATCATGCTCCGCCGCCCTGCCGCTCGGGGGGTGGCATCGTGCCGTTCCCGCTCGGAACTTTGTGGGATGTGTCTCCGGGGTCCAGCCGGGGGAGGAGAAACGCCGGTGCCCTGAGGAAGCGTCGGCGAAGGTCCGCTACTGAGACAGCTGACCCGCGGAAACGTCACGCGGTGCCGCGGGGGATGCCGGATCGGCCGCCGGTGCGGCGTCCGCGGCAGCCGGCGCCGTCGCATCGGCGACGGGGTCGGTCGGCGTGTCGGGCTCCGGCGGGTCGTCGCCCGGGTCGGGTGCCTCGTCCGTGATCGAATCGGCGATCGCGTCCGGCACGCCGTCGGGGCCGATGGCCTGCTCGCCACGGGCCGTGTCGGCCGGGGCCTCGACGACGACGATCAGGTCGTCGTCCACCGGGTCCAGGCCGGCCCGCTCGAGGAAATCCGCTGACGGCACGGTGGAGACCGTGTCCGTGTGCTGTACGCCGGGCGCAGCCGGGGCGGGCGCGGCGGCGCCAACAGGGGTGCCGGCGGGGGGCGACCCGAACTGGGGCTGGTCCTGCGGCCCGGTCGTCGGCTGCGGGGTGCCGGAGACCGCGCCGCCGCCCGCCGGCACCTGGAGCGCCGGCCCGGAGGTGTATCCGCCGAGTGACGCGGGCGATGCGGGCGCCCGCGTCGTCGCCGCCACGGCTGCGGAGGGGGGCGGGGAGGACTGGATCGCCTGCAGCGCGGGCGGCCCGGCGGCCACCAGGGCGCCTGCGGTCGCCAGGACGGCTCCGGCCTTCAGCGCTCCGGCACCGAGCATGCCGAGGCCGCCGGCGCTCGCCGTCGACCCGGCGCTGCCGCCGAGGCCGGCCATGCGCAGGAGGATCGGCCACGGGACGAACGCGCCCGCCGCGGCGCGCAGTGTTCCGCGGGCGCGGCTGACGAGCATCTTGACGGCGCCCTCGCTCAGGCCCAGCTCGATGCCGACGTCACGGTGGCGGCGGCCGTCGACCGCCACGGCGAGCAGGGCGACGCGCTGGCGCTCGGGAAGGTCGGCGATCTCCTTCAGCGTCGCGCGGATCGCCTGACGGTCCTCGACCTCGGCTGCGACGCCGGGTCCCGATGCGCGCACGGCGTCGATCAGCGGGACGTCGCTGTTGTCGGAGCGCTTGAGCACGTTCAGCGAGCGGTTGTGGACGACGCGGTACAGCCACGCCTTGACCTCGCGGATCTCGCTGCCGCGGCGCAGGTCCGTCCACGCGGCGACGAACGAGGCCTGGACGACGTCCTCGGCGCGCGACTCCCCGACCAGCCGGCGCGCGTACATCAGCAGCGGCTGGCGGTAGCGCTCCACGATCGACTCGAACGCGCGCTCGGAACCGAGCGCGGCGAGACGCGCAAGGCGCTCATCGCTCTGGGCGCGGATCAGGGCTGTGGGGACATAGGGACTCACAATGCGCTCACGGCTTGCGACAACCGTACGACCAGAAGGTCACGGTCGCCCGCATGTTGGCACGCAGAAGCGCCTGTGGCGAACGGCAACGGGCCGCTCACCACAGGCGCCGAAGGCTGAGCCCTCGTCTGCGGCCGAGTCCTACGCGGCGGGAGCCGCGGCCGGGGCGGCGCTGACGATCTTCAGCTCGTCCCAGACCGGACCACCGGCTGTGAGCTTCAGCTCGGCCTCGCGGACGACGGCGCCCGGGACGAGGTCGGCCTTGGACCCGCTGCCCTCACCGTGATGGTGGCCGCAGTCGGCGGGGCCGACGGGGCCCGTGGCGCCGGTCGCGCCGCTGGCACCGGTCGCCCCGGTGGCGCCGCTCGGCGGGAAGGGGCGGCAGCCGTCATGGCCGTCGTCGTCGCCCTCGTTCTCGTTGTCGTCGTCGCCGTGATCGCTGCCGATCGGGCCGGTCGGGCCTGCAGGCTCGTCACCCTGCTCGTCGTCGCCGCCGTCACCGCGATGCGCTGCGATCGCCATGGGTGCGCCGCCGACCAGCTTGATCTCGGTGCGATCGGTGACCTTGCCGCTGACCGGGCCGCCGGCCGTCGTGATGACGAGCGTGCCGCTGGTGGCGTCGAACGACGCGATCGTGCCGACGGTCTCGGCGCCGTCCTTCATGCCGTCGTCGTCGCTGTCGGAGTCGTGCGGGTTGGTGCCGGCGACGAACTCGGCGGCGTTGTTGGCGCCGTCCTTGTCCTGGTCGCGGGATGCCTGGTTGACGCGCAGGCTGAGCCTGTTGGCCTTCTCCCACCGGTCGGGGAGGCCGTCACGGTTGCGGTCGGCCTTGTGGGCGGCCTTGTGCTTGACGTGGTGCGACTTGCGGGCGAGCGACGAGCTCGGGAGCGCAAGCACGAGCATCGCCAGGGCGGCGAGCGTGAAGATGCGGAAGAGACGGGACATGATCAGAGGGATTCCTGACTTGTTGGGTCGTGTGCCTCTTGAGACCGAGGGCGACGCCAAACGTGACGGCTGGTCGATCGGGGGCCGGACAGACGTCCACCCAGGACCGCGTGGCGCAGCGGCCGTGCCGCTGGGCGCGGGCGCTAGTGCGGGCCCGACGAGCCGGTGACGCCGTCGGGCGGTTCCGGCGCCGCAGGCGCTAGGGGCTGCTCGGGCGCCTGGGGGCCCTCGGCCTCCGGGCGCAGGGTGTCGTCCTCGGGAGCCTGCTCGACCGGCTCGCTGCCGGCCGTCGTGGCGCTGTCGGACGGGCTGAGGTGCTCGCTCTCGCTGCGGTGCCGCCCGGTGCGGGGATCGTCTCCGGTCGGCGTGACCTCATGACCGGAGCCCGAGCGGTCGTCGCTGCCCGAGGTGGTCCTCGGCCGATGACCCTGGCGGTCGCCGCCCAGACGCCCGGACGGGCCTGGCGGGACCCCGTGGGTCCGGCGGAAGCCGCGGTCGCGGCGCGAGCCCGATCCGCTGGAGTCATGCGTGCCGCGGTCGCCGGGCTTCGCGGCGGTCCGCGTCGAACCGGGCGACCGGTCGTCCGGCGTCGTCGCCGCGGTGCCGGCCGCCGTGCTCGCGGCGCGCGCGGACGCGACGGTCGCGGACTGCGCGGAGTGGCGGACGGCGTGCTTGACCACGGGCGCGCCGCCGACGACGATCGCGCCCGTCGCGGCCACGGCGCCGAGCTTGATCACGATGGCGCCGCTGCCGGCACCGCCGACCAGCTCGCCGATGCGGGCCACGCTCGCCGTCTGCGTGGTCCCGAGCTCGGAGATCCAGGCGATCAGCGGATACGGGGTCAGGGCGCTCGCCACGGCGCGCACGCTGGCGCGCGCACGGCGGACGAGCTGCCGGACGGCGGGCTCGGTGATGCCGAGCTCGCGGCCGACGTCGGCATGGGCGCGGCCGTCCACCGCGACGGCCACGAGCGCGTCGCGCTGGCGGCCGGGAAGGGCGGCGATGCCGTCGAGCGTGCGGCGCAGGTCATCCTGGATCTCCGACTCGGCCTCGGGTCCGACGCCCAGGGCTTCGGACTCGACGAGCTCGGTGTCGATCCCGCGCACGCGCTTGGCGGCGTTGAGCGCCGAGTTGCGGACGATCCGGTAGAGCCAGGGGCGCAGGTCACGGACCTCGGTCCCGTCGCGCAGGGCGCCCCAGGCGCAGACGAACGCGGCCTGCACGACGTCCTCGGCGGGCCCGGCTGCCGGAAAGCGCTCGGCGTACCGCAGGAGTTGCCGGCGGTAGCGGTCGACGATCGCCTCGAAGGCACGGTCGTGGCCCGCGGCGGCCATCCGGACGAGACGCTCGTCGGACTGGGTCAGCAGCAGCTTGATGGAAACGTGCGGTGTCACCAGGGACTCCGGGACTGAGACAACGGGAACCGCCAAACGTGACGGTCCGTACAGCATCGGCGCAGAAGCCCTCGACGTTGAGGCCGCGGCGCGCATGCGTGCGTCATCGGGTTTCCAGAGCGTAGCCCGGGCGTCAGATCGCTAGGCGAAGTCGGCGCTGCTGTGGGGCCCGACGCACGCCACAGCCAGTGTTTCCGGGTCGATCCGCCGTGCGACGTCGGCGACGTCCGCAAACGTCACCCGGTCGAGTTCGGCGATCGCGTCGTCGGGGTCGGCCTCCTGGCGGTGGACGATCGTTCGGCGCGCAGCGAAGCTCGCGACGGCATTCGTGCTCTCGAACCCCAGGACGCGGCGGCCGGCGGCGTAGGCGCGAGCGCGCTCGACCTCCTCCTCGCGCGGCCCGTCGCGGTGCAGCTCGGCGACGATCTCGCGCATGCGCTGGTAGGCCTCGACGCACTTCGTCGAATCCAGGCCTGCGCCGACGTGCAGCGCTGACACGCCCCGGCCCGCATAGGCGCCCGCGGACACCGAGTAGGCCAGGCCGCGCTGTTCGCGGATCTCGTCGAACAGGCGCGAGCCCATCGAGCCGCCGAGCAGCGTCGCGTAGATGTCGAACGCGGCGCGCTGGGCCGGATCGGCCGCATCGACGTCGGGGCGGTAGAGCATCCGCAGGTGCGACTGGTTCGTCTCGCGCTCCTCGATCAGCACCTCGGGCGTGAACGGATCGGCCTCGACCGCCGCGTCGGGCTCCGGCAGCGCGGGGAAACGGTCCATCAGCTCGACGACCGCGCCGTTCTCCGCGACGTGATCGAGGTTGCCGACGATGAAGGCCCCGCCCGTCAGGCCCGACCAGCGGCGCTCGCGGAACGCGACGATGGCCTTGCGGCTAAACGTGCGCAGATGCTCCTCGGGACCCAGGACCGTGCGGCCCAGGGGGTGGTCGCCGAAGCCGGCCCGCTCGATCAGCTCGCTGGCAACCGACGCGGGCTGGTCCTTGTAGCGCTGGATCTCCTGGATGACGACCCCGCGCTCCTTGTCGAGCTCGTCCTGGTCCAGCTTCGGGCGCCCGGCGAAGTCCGTCAGCAGGTCCATCGCGGGCATCGCCGACTCGGCGCGCACGGTGATGTGGAAGGCGACGATGTCGTGGCTCGTGTAGGCGTTCAGCGACCCGCCCATGCGCTCGGCCGTCTCGTTGACCTTGCGGTAATCGTCGTAGATCTCGCCGCCCTTGAACACGAGGTGCTCGAGGAAGTGCGCCATGCCGTTCTCCTCGGCGCGCTCGGTGCGGGCACCGGCGTCGAAGGCCACGAGGATCGTCGTCGCACGCGTGCCCGGGAGGGCGATGCGGTGGACCGGAAGGCCATTGGGGGCGGTCTGCGTGGTGATCTGCGCCATGCCCGGACGATACAGGCGGTCCTGCAAGACCCCCTGCGCATGGGGTCGTTCGGGCTCGTCGGGTCTACCCTCGTGGCGATGGCTGCAACCGAGGAAGACCTGCGCCTGCGCGACGGGGCCGAGGCCGAGCGCGCGCGAGCGGCGGCGCCGGACGCCCGGCGTCCGCCCGATCCCGCGAACGCGATCGAGTTCCGCGGCGTCGCGAAGTCCTACGACGTGTCCAAGGCCGGACTGCGCGGCGGGACGTTCAACATCCGCCGCGGCGAGTTCGTGTTCCTCGTCGGCCCGACGGGCTCGGGCAAGTCGACGATCATGAAGCTGCTGATCAAGGAACTCGAGCCGGACTCCGGGCGCATCCTCGTCGCGGGTCGCGAACTGGCCGACCTGTCGCGTGCGCAGCTCCCGTTCTACCGCCGCAACCTCGGGGTCGTCTTCCAGGACTTCAAGCTGCTGCCCAACCGGACGGTCTACGACAACGTCGCGTATGCGTTGCAGGTCGTCGGCACTCACCGCCGCGAGATCCGCGCGAAGGTGCCGGACATCCTGCGGCTGACGGGGCTGTCGACGAAGCTGCACCACTTCCCCGACCAGCTGTCCGGCGGTGAGCAGCAGCGCGTCGCGATCGCCCGCGCGTTCGTCAATCACCCGCCGCTGCTGATCGCCGACGAGCCGACGGGCAACCTCGATCCCGAGACGTCCGTCGGGATCATGCAGCTGCTGTACCGGATCAATCGCACGGGCACCACGGTGCTGGTCGCGACGCATGACAGCGCGATGGTCGATCGCATGCGCCGTCGCGTGATCGAACTGGATGCAGGCGTGATCGTGCGCGACGAGCAGGCGGGCCGCTACGCGCAGAGCGACGTCAGCACCGCCGAGTTCGGCGCCCTGCTGAGCGAGCCCGCTCCCGCGCCGCGGCGCCCGAGCGCGGACGACGCCGCGGGCGACGACTTCGACGAGGCCTTCCGGGACTGATCATGAACTTCGGCTTCTTCCTGCGCGAGGCGCTGCGCTCGATCCGTCGCAACGCCGTCCCGAGCTTCGCGGCGCTCGCGTCGGTGCTCGTCACGCTGCTCGTCCTCGGCGTCTTCATCCCGATCGTCCAGGCGACGACGGGCGCCGCCAACGAGGTCCGCGGGCGCGTGCTGGTCAACGTCTACTTCAAGGGGAACGCGACCGCGCAGGACGTCGCCCGCGTCCGCGCGGCCGTCCTGGCGACGCCGCACGTCAAGCGTGTCAGGTACATCACGAAGGAGCGGGCATACGCGGAGGAGAAGCGCCAGAACCCGGAGGCCTACGCGCTGCTGGGGGCCAACCCGCTCCCCGACACGCTGCGCGTGACCCCGGACGACGCGGCGAACGTCGGGAGCATCTCCTCTGCGCTCGCCCCATCGACCCCTGGCGGCGGCTCGACGACGACCGACCCCGCGATCGACTCCGTGAAGTCCGCCAAGGCCGACACGGACAAGATCCTCGTCGCCACGCGCGTCGTGAAGCTGACCACCGGCATTCTCATGGTGCTGCTGATCATCGCGTCGATCCTGCTGATCTCCAACACCGTGCGGCTGTCGGTCTTCTCGCGCCGGCGCGAGATCCACGTGATGAAGCTCGTCGGCGCCACGGACGGTTTCATCCGCTTGCCGTTCGTCATCGAGGGCGTGATCCTGGGGGCGTTCGGCGCGATCCTGGCGGTCCTGCTGCTCGCGGTGATGAAGGTCGCCCTCGTGGACCCCGTCGTCGGCCAGTTCGCGCTGCTCGCGGCCCCGGACACCGTCAGCCTGCCGGTCCTCGTGTCGATCCTCCTGGGGACGGGTGTTCTGGTCAGTGCTGCAGGTTCTGCACTGTCCTTGCGCCGCTTCCTGCAGGTCTGACGCAGCGCGTGAGGGCGGTTGGTCCATCCGGTCGAAGGGTCGAGAGATCCGCATTCCGGAAGGAGCCCCCACCCTCATGCCCCGCAACCTCCGCACCCTCGCGCCGGCCCTCCTGGCGCTGAGCCTCGCCGCCGTCCCCGGCGTCTCCCTCGCCAAGCATCGCGCCCATTCCGCCCAGGCCGCCGCGCAGAGCGTCGGGTCCGTCGCGTCGTTCTCCGGCGACGTCCTCGCCGTCGAGGTCGCCGACGGCAGCACGATCACGGGCCGCGTCGGCCCGCGGACGCGCATCGGCTGCAGCCGCGGGCCGCACGGCCACGGGCGCCTCGCGCGCACCGCGCATCGTCGTGGGGTCCCCGCGGGAGCGACCGGCCCCGCCGGCGCAGCGGAACACGGCTCCGGCACGGGCCGCCGCATGTGCGACCTGACGGCCGTCAAGGTCGGGACGAAGGTGCTCGCCGCGAGCGTCGTCCTGACGCCGGACGGCCCCGTCTGGCGGCTCGTCGTCTTCCTGACGCCGGATCCCGTCCCGTCGGGGACGACCGGCGCGGCCGGCCCGCCGACCACCTGAGTCGTTCCACCCGCTGATCCGCGGCGCCCCACGGGGCGCCGCGACGCGTTCCGGCGCGGTTCTGCCCGCCGGTGCGCGAAGATGCCTCGCTCGCCGTGCGCCGCGCCCTGCTCCTGATCCTCGTCGCCGTGATCGCCCTGTTCGCCGGGGTGTGGCTCGGCGGCCGCCAGACGACCTCGCTCCCGTGGCCGCTGCAGTCGATCGCCGGCGGCGACGCGCCGGGGCACGTCGTCACGGAGGCGATCGACCGCGTCCATCGCACCTACTACCGCGAGATCCCGCGTGAGAAGCTGGCCGACAGCGCGATCGCAGGCGTCGTCGCCAAGCTCGGCGACCGGTTCTCGAACTACTTCACGCCGGCCGAGTACCGGCGCTTCCAGGACACGCAGGACAGCCGCTTCACCGGCGTCGGCGTGTCCGTCTCCGAGCATCCGCTCGGGCTGCGTGTGGCGCGGGTGTTCGACGGCTCGCCGGCGGCCCGGGCGGGGGTCAGGCCGGGCGACCTCTTCGTCGGCGTGAACGGCAAGCGCCTCAAGGGCCTGTCGAGCGACGTGTCAACGGCGCGGATCAAGGGCCCCGAGGGCACCGGCGTGACGCTGACGATCCGGCACGCCGGCAAGCGCCGGAACGTGCGGATGACCCGGGCGCGCGTCACCGTGCCGGTCGTCGCATCCGCGATGCGGACCGGCTGCGGACGGCGGATCGGCGTGGTCGCGCTGTCGCAGTTCAGCTCCGGCGCGCACGCCGAGGTGTACGCCGCGCTGCGGCGCCTGAAGGCGCGCGGCGCCAAGGGCTTCGTCTTCGACCTGCGCGGCAACGGGGGCGGTCTCGTGACCGAGGCGCAGCTGATCGCCAGCGCCTTCCTGAAGGACGGCAGGATCGTCACGACCCGCGGGCGCGACGTGCCCGAGCGCACCCTGAGGGCGACCGGTGATCCGATCGTGGCCAAGGCTCCGGTGGCCGTGCTCGTCGATCGCGACACCGCGTCGGCGTCCGAGATCGTCACCGGCGCGCTCCAGGACCGCGATCGCGCGACGGTCGTCGGTACGCGGACGTTCGGAAAGGGCGTCTTCCAGGAGGTCATCGAGCTCTCCAACGGCGGGGCGCTCGACATCACGGCCGGGCAGTACTTCACGCCGAGCGGACGCAACCTCGGCGGCCGTGGCGTGCGCACCGGCGTGGGCATCAGGCCCGACGTCCCGGCGCGTGACAACCCGCGCACCGTGCGCGACGAGGCCCTGCGCACGGCGCTCGACGTCACCGGCGGCTGCGCGCCGCGCCCGTGAGCCGCCGGTCCGGCAATTCCCGCGGGGGGCCGCCGGGCCCGGACCCCGACCGGCCGGTCGTCGTGCTGCTCGAAGGCCGCGGGCGGTTTCTCAGCGGCGAGCGGCTGTTCGAGCCCGGCCCGCGCCTGGCGGTGCGCCGCGGTGCCCGCGACGCGCAGCCCGGTCGCCTGGCGCTCGTCCAGCCGCCGGCACGCGGGCGCGAGACGCGGGTGCTGCGCGTGCTCGGCCGCCCGGACGTCGCGGCGGACGTGCTCGAGGCGCTGCTGCTGGATCGCGGGCTGCGCCGCAGCTTCCCGGCCGGCGTCGAGCAGGCGGCGAGGGAGGCTCGCGACCGGCCCGCGCACGCGGAGGAGCGCGAGGACCTGCGCGACCTGCCCACCTTCACGATCGACCCGGCGACCGCGCGGGACTTCGACGACGCGGTGTCCGCCGAGCGCCTCGGTGACGGGCACTGGCGCATCTGGGTGCACATCGCGGACGTCAGCGCGTATGTGCGGCCGGGGTCGCCGGTCGATCGCGAGGCATATCGGCGCGGGACCAGCGTCTACGTGCCCGGCAAGGTCGAGCCGATGCTGCCAGAGGCGCTGTCCAACGACGCCTGCTCGCTGATGCCCGGCCAGGACCGCCTCGCCGTCACCGTCGAACTCGAACTGCGCGGCGCCGAGACCGTCAAGGCGGCCTTCCGTCGCACGCTGATCCGCTCCGACGCCCGCCTGGACTATGACCAGGTCGATCGCATCTTCGCCGGCGACGAGCGCGCGCAGGATCCGTGGGCGACGCCGCTCGCCGCGGCGCGCGAGGCATCGGCCGCGCTGGAGGCTGCGCGGCGCGAGGGGGGCAGCGCCCTCGCGATCGAGTCCGTCGAGGCCGAGTTCGATTTCGACAGGCGCGGCAACGTCACCGGCGCGCAGGCGAGTGTCCAGACGGAGTCCCACCGGCTGATCGAGCACCTGATGATCGGCGCGAACGAGGCGGTCGCGCAGCTGCTCTCCGACCGCCGCATCCCGGCGCTGTACCGCGTCCACGAGCGGCCCGAGGCGGAGTCGGTGGATCGGCTGCTCGAGCAGCTGGGGTCGCTCGACGTGCCGACGCCGCCCGCGGGTGAGCACCCGTCGCGGACCGAGGCTGCTGAGATCGTCGCGCAGGCGTCGGTGCTCGTGGACGAGCACGTCCGGCGGACCGGGCGCGGGCGCCGGGCGCTGACGTTCCTCGTGCTGCGCTCGCTCCAGCAGGCACGCTATGACCCGCGGAACCTCGGTCATGCCGGCCTGGGCCTGACGCACTACTGCCACTTCACCTCGCCGATCCGGCGCTATCCGGACCTGATCTGCCATCGCGCGCTGCTGTCCGCCGTCGGCGGAGGCGAGGCCGAGCCGCGCGTGAGCACGCTGGCCGACGCCGCGCTGTGGACGAGCGCCAAGGAGCGCGAGGCGATGCTGATCGAGCGCGACGCCGACGACGTCGCCCAGTGCTTCCTGCTGGAGCGCGCGCTGATGGAGCGCGGCTGGTCGGAGCCGTTCGACGGCGAGATCACGAGCCTCATCGGCGGCGGCGCCTTCATCACCTTCGGCGCCGGCGACGGGAGCGGCCCCTACGAGGGCTTCCTGCCGGTGCGGCGGATCGGCGCGGGCTGGTGGGAGCTCAACGAGCCCGGGACGATCCTGCTGAGCGACGAGGGCGGCGCGCTGCGCCTGGGCGACCCCGTGCGCGTGCGCGTCCGGGGCGTCGAGGCAGCCCGCGGCCGCGTCGACGTCGAGCGCGACTAGGTCCCAGCACCGGGGGTGGCCCGTCTTCACCCCGCAGATGAGGGTCATGACGGGCCACCGCCCGTTCAGCGGAAGGACGCCGCGGCCTGGCGGACGAACTCGGTCAGCTGCGGGCCGGCCTTCTCGGTCGAGCCGGCGTCGTACGGGGGCTGGGGGTCGTATTCGATGAGCAGCTGCACGGCCCGCGCGAAGTCGTCCCCGGCAATCTGCCCGGCCAGCCACAGGCCCATGTCGATGCCGGACGAGACGCCCGCCGCGGTGACGACCCTGCCCTCGGCGACGACGCGCTCGCCGGTCGGCTCGGCGCCGTACTCCGCGAGGGTCTCCAGCTCGAGCCAGTGCGAGGTCGCCCGCAGGCCGTCGAGGATCCCGGCCGCGCCGAGCAGCAGCGAGCCGGTGCAGACGGACGTCGTCCACGTCGACGTCGCGTGCGCGCCGCGCAGCCAGTCGAGGATCCGGTCGTCATCGAGCAGGTCGCGCGTGCCCGTGCCGCCCGGGACGACGATCACGTCGGGCTCCGGCACGTCCTCGAACGCCGCCGTCGCCTCGATCGCCAGCATGTGGTTGTCGGTCCGCACGAGGCCCGGTTCGTGCGCGAGCCAGGTGACCTGCGCGCCCGGCAGGCGCGACAGGACCTCGTAGGGGCCGACGGCGTCCAGGGCCGTGAAGCGGTCGTACATCGGGATGGCGATCTGCATGGGTGCTCCTCTGGTCAGGCCGCGAAGCGGCTGCGGTAGGTGGCGGGCGGGACGCCGACGCGCCGGGCGAACGCCCGCCGCATCGTCTCGACGGTGCCGAAGCCACAGCTGCGCGCGACCTCGCTCACGGGGGTGGCGGTGCTCTCGAGCAGCAGCCGCGCGCGCTCGACGCGCAGCGCCTCGACGTGGGCCGCGGGCGTCGTGCCGGTCTCGCGGCGGAAGGCGCGGGCGAAGCTGCGCGGGCTCATCTGCGCGCGGACCGCCAGCGCCGCGACGCTCAGGTCGTCGTCCAGGTGGTCGGTCATCCAGGCCTGCAGCTCGCGCAGCGGCGCGTGACCGGTGGCCTGCGCGGTCAGCCCGGTGCTGAACTGCGCCTGGCCGCCGGGGCGGCGCACGAACAGCACGAGCTGGCGGGCGACGGCGAGCGCCGCAGCCGGTCCCAGGTCCTCCTCGACGAGCGCGAGCGCCAGGTCCATGCCCGCTGTCACACCGGCGGACGTGCGGACGTTGCCGTCGGCGACGAAGATCGGGTCGCGCTCGACCGTCACCTGCGGGAACCGGCGCGCGAGCTCGTCGCACCAGGCCCAGTGCGTCGTCGCCCGGCGGCCGTCGAGCAGGCCGGCGCGGGCGAGCAGGAACGACCCGGTGCAGACCGAGGCGACGCGCCGCGCGCGCGGCGCGGTGGCGCGCAACCAGTCGATCACGTCGTCGTCGCGGATCGCCGCGCGCGTGCCCTCGCCGCCGGCGACGACCAGCGTGTCGATCGGGCCGCGGACGCCGGCGAGCGCCAGTTCGGGGACGATCGCGTAGCCGCTGCCCGTCGCCAGCGGCTCGGCGAGCGGCGCGGCGACCTGCACGGTGTAGCCGCCCGCCTGCGTGAAGACCTCCGCCGGACCGGCGACGTCCAGGGCCTGCACATCGGGGAAGGCGACGATGACGATCCGGCGCATGGCCCCATCGTGGAGGATGTGGAGGCTGGCAGCAAGGACCGGATGCGGACGATTTCTGCCACGTCGTCGCCAGTAGGCTCGATCACTCATGGCCAAGCCCAAGCGCAAGCTCGCCTCAGGGGACGTCGCCAGCAACCGGCAGGCGTCGTTCCGCTACGACCTGCTCGACAAGCTCGAGTGCGGCATCGTCCTGACGGGCACCGAGGTCAAGTCGCTGCGCGAGGGCGGCGGGCAGCTGCGCGAGGCGTACGCCCACATCCGTGACGGCGAGCTGTGGCTGATCGGCGCGTACATCGCGCCGTACGCGCCCGCCGCCCGGGAGAACCACGAGCCCGAGCGGCAGCGCAAGCTGCTCGCGCACCGCCGCGAGATCGAGAAGCTCGTCTCGCAGCAGCAGGAGAAGGGGCTGACGATCGTCCCGACGCGGATCTACTTCAAGGGGCAGCGGGCGAAGGTCGAGGTCGCGCTCGCCCGCGGCAAGGACCGCTTCGACAAGCGGCAGTCGATCAAGGAGCGCGACATGAAGCGCGACACCGAGCGCGCGATGCAGGAGCGCTTCTAGCGGAGCGCTCGGCGACGGTGACGCATCGCTCCCGACCCGGCAGACGGTGCCTGACACTCCTCTAGATGAGTTGTTCCACGACGCTGTCCTGGTCGGTCGTGGTGGCGGGCCCGGCGTGGTGGTGTTGCACGAGAGGCCCTGGTCAGGGCCGGCTGGGCGGCTGAATCGGCGCCCGCGCTCGTCCGCCCGCGTCGGCGAACGCCGCGCCGCGACACTCACCTGGGACTTTCGTCCGCTATCCGGCTGAAAGTCCCAGCCAAGCGCCGCAGACCGCCCGCATCGTGACGGCGGGAACGCAAATCGTCACGAAACAGTGACCGCAGACCACCAACGCCCGCACCAGCATCCCCCGACCAGCCGCACTTCATCCCGCGCCAAGCACCGACGGACAACCGCACGCCGCAACCGCGGAACAACTCAACCAGCCCGCCGCGGTCATCGCCTGATCGTGATCCGCGCGGTGACGGGCCCGACGCGATGTCCCGAGCTGTCGATGAGGCGCAGCACGAGCCGCCAGGGACCGGGGGCCACGGCGCGACCGTTCCAGAACGGGCGCAGGCTGAACCGGTTCAGCCCGCCCGCGAGCCGAATGGTGCGGTGCCCGGCGACCGCCACCCACCGCGTGCAGGTCGCGCGCCGTCCTCGCGGCAGCGGCTCGCACGCCGAGCCGCGTGCGCGGCCCGGGCGCCCGGTCTGCAGGGTCAGCGTGAGCGTCGCGGACCGCGTCGCGGAGAGTTCGAGGACCGTTCCCGTGGAACGACGCGCGCGCCGCGGCGGGTGCCTGCGGGCTGGCCGGGCGCGGTGCAGCACGCGGGTCGTCAGGTGCAGGCGAGCGATGCGGACGGCGGCGGGCGGCGGGGCGACGGGTGCCGGCGCCGGGATCACCGGCTCGACGACCGGCGGGGCAGGGGCCGGCGGCTCCGGCGCGGGGGGCAGCGGCGCGGCGAAGGTGGCGCCCGCCTCGACCGGCCCGTCGGCCACGAGCGAGCACTGCGAGGCGATCCCGGCGGCCGCACAGGCGCCGCTCCAGCCGGTGAAGACGCTGCCGGCCACCGGCGTCGCGGTGAGCGTCACCTCGCGGCCGGCGCCGAAGTGCTGCACGCAGTCGGTGAGGCACGAGATCCCGGCCGGCGCGCTCGTGACGGTTCCCCGGACGATGCCGGTGACCGCGATCCGCACGGCGTGGGTGACCGGCGGGTCGGATCCGGGCGCGTCCAGCCGCAGGACGCGGTCATTACCGCTGTCGGCGACGAGCAGGGTGCTGCCGCCGGCGCTCAGCGCGAGCCCGGCCGGCTCGATCAGCTGCGCGGGCCCCGCACCCTCGGTCGCGACGGTGTCCCAGTCGAAGCCGGACCCGTTCGGGACGCCGCGCAGCACGCGTGCGCCGTTCGGCGTGCCGGGGCGGCGCTCGCTGACGTACAGCGTTCCGTCGGCCGCCACCGCGAGGCCCGAAGGGTGGTCCCAGGAGCCGGACGGCGGCGCCACCTGCGCGCCGCCGGCGACCTCGAGCACGTGGGCGTCGTCGGCCGCGTAGAGCGTCGGCCCGGGACCGCCCGCGGCGACGGCGGCCGGGTTCGCCAACCCGCTGCGCAGCACGCTCAGCGTCCCGTCGGCCGCGATCTCCACCACCCGGCCGTGACCGGTGTCCGCGACGACGACGGACCCGGTCGCCGAGCGGGCGATGCCACGCGGCTTCGCGAACGCGCCGGCCGCACTCGTCTGCAGCACCGCGCCGCTGGCCGGCGCGACCTCGACGACGCGGTCGTTGCCCGTGTCGGCGATCCAGGCGTTGCCGCCCGCGTTGAACGCGACGCCCTCGGGCCGGCTGAACTGGCCGGTCGCCGCGCCCGCCGTCGCATAGCCGTTGAACGCGCTGACCAGCCCGAACAGGCCGCCCCACGTCCCGTCGGCGTCGAAGCGCGAGATGCGGTGGTCGAACGTGTCGGCGACCGCGATCCCGCCGGCGGGATCGAACGCCACCCCGCCCGGGCGCGTCACGTAGCCCGCGCCGCGGCCGGCGATGCCCCAGGCGCCGAGCACCGCGCCGCCGGCGTCGAGCGCCTGAATGCGGTTGTTCGCCGTGTCGGCGACATCGACGCCGCCGCGCGGGTCGTCGGCGACGGCGCCGACGGCGCGCACGATCGAGAACAGCCCGGGCGTCCGCCCGAACCCGCCGAACGTCCCGACCGACGCGAGGGTGGCGGCGTCGAACACGCCGACCCGGTTGTTGAGGTTGTCGGCGACGTAGAGCTGGAACGGCGGGCGCGCGTCCACCGCGACGTCGTACGGGTTCTGGAACTGCCCCGGCCCCGTCCCGAAGCTGCCGACCTGGGCGACGAGCTGCAGCGTCTGAGGGTCGAGCACGACGACGCGGTGGTTGTCGTCGTCGGCGACGTACAGCCGGGTCCCGCCCGGATCGGTCGTGATCCCCTGCGGGAAGCTGAGGCCCAGCGACGGAGCGCTGAGCTGCGGCGGACCCGTCGGGGCCAGCGTCACCGGGTCGAGCACGAACCGCTCGACGCGGTCGTTGCCCTGATCGGCGACGAAGACGACCGGGGCGGAGGCGGGCGTCGCCTGCCAGACGGTGAGGCCGCTCGCGCTGATGCCTCCGTTGGGCCCGGGGACGGTGTCGCTCGTCAGGTCGAAGATGGTCGCGTCGCCGAACGCCGCGCGGAACGTCCCGTCGGCGGCGTCGAAGACCTGGACGCGGTCGTTCTCGGCGTCGAGCACGTAGACGTGGCCGCTGCGATCGACGGCGACGCCGCCGACGACGCCCAGCCGGCCGGGCTCGCGCCGGCTGGCGCGTGAGCCGAACGCGAACCGGAAGGTCCCGTCGGGCGCGAACGCCTGGATCACGCCGCTGAACTGGTCACCGGCGAACACGGTCCCGCCGCCGGGCGTGAAGCCGATCGCCTGGGGGAAGCGGAAGACGCCATCGCCGTTCGGCTGCTCGCCGACGACGGACGGCGTGAGCGCAGGCGGTGGGGCGGCCGCTGCGACCGGAACGGACGGGAGGAACGCCGCCGTGACGATCAGCGCGAGCGCCGGCCCGCGGCGCGCGATGCTCATCGGGGCAGTCTGTCAGGCCCGGTTCGCGCTCGCGGCAGGCCCCTCGCGCTCGGCGAGCACGAGGTTCGCGGCCGCCTCGGCCTCCTCGAGCTCGGCGCGCACGAGGTCCAGTCCGGCGTTCCAGAACCCCGGCTCGGTGAGGTCCAGACCCGCGATCGCCGCCAGCTCCTCGGGACTGCGCGAGCCGCCCGCCGCGAGCATCTCGAGGTAGACGGGCACGAACGCGTCGCCCTCCTCGAGGTAGCGGCCGTAGACCGACAGCGCGAGCAGCTGCCCGTACGCGTAGGCGTAGACGTAGCCCGGAGTCGAGATGAAGTGGGGCACGTAGGACCACCACGAGCGGTAGCCGGGCGTCAGCTCGACGGCGTCGCCCAGCAGGTCGGACTGCGTCTGCTCCCAGAGGTCGCCGAACCGCTCGACCGACAGCTCTCCCTCCTCACGGCGCGAGGTGTGGACCGCGGCCTCGAAGCGGTTCATCGCGGTCTGGCGGAACACCGTCGCGATCGTGTCCTCGATGTTGCTGGCGAGCAGCGTCAGCCGCGCAGCGGGCGTCGATGCCTGGTCGAGCAGGCGCCGGAAGGTCAGCGTCTCGCCGAACACCGATGCCGTCTCGCAGACGGTCAGCGGCGTGTGCTGCTCGAACACGCCGCGGCCGGTCGCCAGCGCCGCGTGCACGCCGTGGCCGAGCTCGTGCGCCAACGTCATGACGTCGCGCTGCTTCGAGGTCCAGTTGAGCATCACGTAGGGGTGGACGCTCGGCGTGGTGTAGGCGCAGAACGCGCCGCCGCGCTTGCCCGGGCGGGTCGGCGCGTCGATCCAGCGCTCGTCGAAGAACCGCCGGACGAGGTTTCCGAGTCCGGGCGAGAAGTCGCCGTAGGCGTCGAGCACGATCTCGCGCCCCGCGTCCCAGCTGATGTCCTCGTCGGCCGTCGCGACCGACGCCGCGCGGTCGTAGTCGGCCAGGTGGTCCAGACCCAGCAGCCGAGCCTTGAGGCGGTACCAGCGGCGCGGCAGCTCGTACGCGGCCTCGGTCGCCTCGATCAGCGCCTGGACCGAGGCGTCACTGGCCTCGTTGGACAGGTTCCGTGCGGACAGCCAGGTGGGGTAGTGGCGCAGCCGGTCGTCGGTGGCCTTGTCCTGCAGCAGGGTGTTGAAGACGTAGGCGCGCGTCCTCAGCCCCGGCTCGAGCGCGGCGGTGACGGCCTCGGCGGCGCCGCGGCGCACGTCGCGGTCCGGGGAATGGAGCGAGCTGAGCGCGACCATCAGCGGCGCCGGCTCCTCGCCACCCGGCAGGTCGACGACGATCGAGCTGGTCAGCTCGCTGAAGAGGCGCGACCAGGCGCCGCTGCCGGTGACCGACTTCTCGCTGAGCAGCTTCTCCTCGGGCTCGGTGAGCATGTGCGGGCGGTAGCGGCGGACCGTGCGCAGGTAGTGGCGGCAGCGCTCGAGGCCGTCGGCCTCCAGCAGGCGACCGGCATCGGCGTCGTCGATCGCGGCCCACTCGAGCTCGAAGAACAGCAGCTGCGTCTCGATCGCCGTACCGCGCTCGGTGACGCTGGCGACCAGCGCGCCGTTCGCCGGGTCCTCGGTGTCGCCGGCGAACTTCAGGTGGGCGTAGTTGCCCGCGCGGCCGGCGAGGTCGGCGATCTCGGCAAGCTCGGTCATCGCAGCGGCCAGTCCCGCGCCGTCGAGCTGCGCGACCTTCCCGGCGTGGGCCGCGGCGAACGCGGCGGCCCGCTCGGCGGCCTGCGCGAGCAGGCGATCGCAGGCGTCCGAGCCACCCCCGTCGACGAGGTGCTCGAGGTCCCAGGTGATGTCGTCGACGGCGGTGGTCGTCATGCCGACCACGATATTGCGACCGCGCGGCGGGCGTCGCGCAGGTCCTTTCCCGGTGTTTGCGGGATCGTTTCCGCTGGGCTCTTGACCCCGGCGCGTGGGCCTGGCTAGGTTTGCTTCAGACGCGGATCCGAGCCGCAAAGAGCGAAGCCCAGGGGTGTAAGGGCTCGCCTCCCTCACCAGGGCGCCGGTGCCGCAAGGCACAGGGCGACCGGGACCGAGGGGCCCCGAAGCGGCTCGGGGCCGCGTCGCTTTGTGGTGGCCGCTCCGCCCACCCCCCGAGAGAGCGCCACACGCAGTACAGCGCAGCGCCCCGCTCCCGCAGGCGGGGCGCTGTCTTTCATCGAGGCTCGCGCGCATGTGCCGCAACATCCGCCAGCTCCACAACTTCGACCCGCCCGCGACAACGGACGAGGTGCGCGCGGCCGCGCTGCAGTACGTGCGCAAGGTCAGCGGGTCCACGAAGCCCTCGCAGGCCAACGCCGCCGCCTTCGAGCGCGCCGTCGACGAGATCGCCCACATCACCGGGCACCTGCTCGAGGACCTCGTCACCGCCGCGCCGCCGAAGGACCGCGAGGCCGAGGCCGCGAAGGCCCGGGCGCGCGTGGCGAAGCGCTTCGCCGCCTGAGGCCGACGGTCAGGCCTGCGTCTCGCGCAGGCGATGCGCGAGCACGCGCAGGAGTTCCCACGCGACCTCGGGGTGGTCCAGCACGAGCGGTTTGAAGTTCCACTGCGACAGGACGTAGGTGACCATGTCCGTGTCCGCCGTGATCGCGGCGCTGCGCGGCTCGCCGGTGATGAGTGCCATCTCGCCGAAGTAGTCGCCCGGGCCGAGCGTGCCGCGCGGGTTGCCGTTGACCGTCACCGTCGCGCTGCCCTCGGCGACGAGGAAGAAGCCGATGCCGCCCTCGTGCTCGCTGGTCAGGGCGTCGCCGGAGCTGTACCGGCGTTCCTTCAGGCTGTCGCCGAGCTTGCGGCGCTCGCGCTTGCCCAGCGGGGCGAAGAGCTGCACCAGATCGACGGTCTCGGCCGCGGAGAGGGTCATGCAGCGACCCTATCCGTGCGATCCGACGGCGTCCAACCGCGCGTTCCCCGGCGCCCGCAGGGGGTGTAGGTTGGAGGCGTCGTGCCGCGGAGGCGATCTGGGCGCCTCGCGTGACGGTCCAGCAAGGAGGCGGTGTGAAGGCGGTGATGACGTCTGAGGACTCGGCCGGGGCGGTGGCGCCACCACGCGGCGCCGCGCGCTCGCCGCTGGTCGGCGCGATGACCGAGCGCCGGACGCCCACGCCGCGCCGCGTCCTGGCGATCTCGTCGCTCGGAGTCTTCATCGCGTTCGTCGACGCGACGATCGTCAACATCGCCTTCCCGGACATCCGCAGCTCGTTCCCGCAGACGAGCCTGTCCGGGCTGTCGTGGGTGCTGAGCGCCTACAACGTCGTCTTCGCCGCGTTCCTCGTGGCGGCCGGCAGGCTGGCGGACCTCGTCGGCCGCAAGCGCACGTTCATCTGGGGCCTCTGGGTCTTCACCGTCGCGTCGGCCCTGTGCGCGGTCGCGCCCTCGGCGAACCTGCTGATCGCCGCGCGGGTCGTGCAGGCGCTCGGGGCCGCGATGCTGATCCCGTCGTCGCTGGGCCTGGTGATCGCCGCCTTCAGCGTCGAGCATCGCGCCCACGCCGTG
>JBKJRO010000124.1:0-20083 GCA_046594555.1 Solirubrobacteraceae bacterium | reverse complement strand
CGAGGGCACGCTGCTCCAGTGGCACGTGGAGGCCGGCGGAACGGTCTCCGACGGCGACACGATCGTCGAGATCTCCACCGACAAGGTCGACGTCGAGCTGCCGGCACCGGCGGCCGGCGTCATCACCGAGTTGCTCGCCGCCGAAGGCGAGACCGTCACCGTCGGCCAGGTCATCGCGCGCATGCAGGCGACCACCACCGCCTCGAGCGCGACCCTCGGTGGCGCGCCCGCAGCGACGCCCGCAGCCGCAGACGGCGGTACAGCGCCCGCCGCACCGCCGCCCGACGGCGTCAGCGCCTCTCCGGTCGCGGCACGGGTCGCCGCCGCCGAAGGCATCGACCTCGGCTCGGTCCGCGGGACGGGCCCCCAGGGTCGTGTCACCAAGGCCGACGTCCTGGCGGCCAGGGACGGGGCGGGCGCGGCAACAGCCCCGGCGGGTGCGACGGGGACGAGCGCGGGTGAGGCGAAGCCGATCCGCGGCGGCGCCGCGATGCTCGCCAAGTACATGGACGAAAGCCGGTCGATTCCGACGGCGACCTCGTTCCGCACCTTCACCGTCTCGACGATGGACGGCCGCCGCAAGCAGCTCAAGGAGGCCGGCCAGAAAGTCTCCTTCACACACCTGATCGCGTACGCGATCGCCAAGGCCGGAACCGACGACCTGCCGGTGATGGGCAACCACTTCGAGGAGCGAGATGGCAAGCCGCACCGCATCGACGACGGCGCCGTCAACCTCGGCATCGCCGTCGACGTCGAGAAGAAGGACGGCTCGCGGACGCTGATGGTCCCGGTCATCCGCGACGCGGGCCGCATGACCTTCGCGGAGTTCAAGGCCGCCTTCGACGCGCTGATCGACAAGGCCCGCACGAACACGCTGTCCCCGGACGACCTGGTCGGCGCCAACATCTCGCTGACCAACCCCGGCGGCATCGGCACGATCGCCTCGGTCCCGCGGCTGATGGTCGGTCAGGGCACGATCGTGGCGACCGGCTCGATCGCCTACCCGGTCGGCCTGGGCGCTGTCGGGGCCGGGCTCGGGGCCGAGAAGGTCATGACGATGACCTCGACCTACGACCACCGGATCATCCAGGGTGCGGAGTCGGGCCGCTTCCTGCAGACCGTCGAGGCCTACCTGCAGGGCGAGCACGACTTCTACGAGGAGGTCTTCGCCTCCCTCGGCGTCGCCGCCGGTCCCGCGATCGGGACGCCGGCCGCGCAGCTCACGGCGGCCCCCGCCGCGGCCCCCGCCGCCACCACGGCCCCCGCCGGCGACGACCTCGACCTGATGCAGGCGGTGCAGGCCGCCACCTCGCTCGTCAAGGCCTTCCGCACGCACGGCCACCTCGCCGCGCGCCTGGACCCGCTCGGGGCTGAGCCGCTCGGCGACCCGGCGCTCGACCCGGACACGGTCCACCTGACGGCGGAGCTGATGCGCCGGATCCCCTCGAAGATCCTGCGCACCTACGTTCCGGGACGCAATCTCGAGGAGGCGCTCCCCCACCTGCGCGAGACGTACACGGGCACGATCGCCTACGAGATCGAGCACATCGCCAGCCACCGCCAGCGCGTCTGGCTGCGCGAGCAGATCGAGAGTGGCGGCTTCCGCACGCCGCTGGGCGATGAGGACCGCACGCGGCTGCTGCGCCGCCTGATCGCCGTCGACGCGCTCGAGCGCTTCCTCCACAAGGCCTACCTCGGCCAGAAGCAGTTCTCCGTCGAGGGCCTGGACATGACGGTGCCGATGATCGACGAGGCGATCGAGCTGAGCGCCGCGAACGGCGCCCGCGAGGTCGTCATCGGGATGGCACACCGCGGCCGGCTGAACGTCCTGGCCCACAATCTCGGTCGCGCGTACGAGACGATCTTCGCCGAGTTCGAGGGCGCGTCGATGGATGCCGTGAAGGCCGTGACGGAGATCCCGCAGGGCGGTACCGGCGACGTCAAGTACCACCACGGCCACCAGCGCATGTATCTGCTGCGCGAGGGCGGCGAGGTGCTCGTCAACCTGGAGTCCAACCCGAGCCACCTGGAGTTCGTGGACCCGGTCGTCCTCGGTGCGGCCCGCGCGGCGCAGACCGATCGCCACGGCGCCCGCGCCGAGCGCGACGTGCACGCGGCCGTGCCGATCATCCTCCACGGCGACGCCGCGTTCCCGGGCCAGGGCGTCGTCGCCGAGACGCTGAACCTGCAGGCGCTCGACGGCTACCAGGTCGGCGGCGCGCTGCACCTGGTGCAGAACAACCAGGTCGGCTTCACGACGGACTTCGAGGACTCGCGCTCGACCCGCTGGGCGTCGGACCTCGCCAAGGGCTTCGACGTCCCGATCATCCACGTCAACGCCGACGACGTCGAGGCCTGCATCGCCGCCGTGCGCCTGGCGATGGCGTTCCGCGCCGAGTTCGGACACGACGTGCTGATCGACCTGATCGGCTACCGCCGGTTCGGGCACAACGAGGCCGACGAGCCCGCCTACACCCAGCCCGAGATGTACGCGGAGATCAAGGCCCACGAGCGGGTCGCGAACCTCTACGCGACGAAGCTCATCGAGGCCGGCGTGGTCACGCGCGAGCAGGCCGACGGCTGGCAGCAGGACGTGTGGGACAACCTCACCAGCCGCCACCAGCAGCTCAAGGAGCAGATCAGGGCGGCGCAGGAGGCGGGCGTCGGCGAGCAGTCCACGGGCGAGTACCAGCTGGACCGCACGCCGAGCCCGACGGTCGCCACGGCGGTGCCGGCGGAGACGCTGCACAAGCTCAACGCGCAGCTGCTGTCCGTCCCCGACGGCTTCACGATCCACCCCAAGCTCGTCCGCCAGCTGGAGCGCCGCCGCGACGCGCTCGGCGACGAGGGCGGCATCGACTGGGGCCACGCCGAGGCGCTGGCGATGGCGTCGCTGCTGGTCGAGGGCGTGCCGCTGCGGCTGTCCGGCCAGGACAGCGAGCGCGGGACGTTCAGCCACCGCCACATGGTGCTGCACGACGCCAAGACCGGCCAGACGTACGCGCCGATCCAGCACCTGGAGGACGCGCAGGCGCCGCTGGAGCTGCACAACAGCCCGCTGTCGGAGACCGCGTGCCTGGGCTTCGAATACGGCTACTCGCACGAGGCCCCCGAGACGCTGGTCATGTGGGAGGCGCAGTTCGGCGACTTCGCCAACGGCGCCCAGGTGATCGTCGACCAGTTCATCGTCAGCGGCCTGTCCAAGTGGGGGCAGAGCACGCGCCTGACGCTGCTGCTGCCGCACGGCTACGAGGGCTCCGGGCCCGAGCACTCCTCGGCGCGCCTGGAACGCTTCCTCCAGCTCGCCGCGGAGGGCAACATCCGCGTCGCGAACCTGACGACGCCGGCCCAGTACTTCCATCTGCTGCGCCGCCAGGCGCTGATCGCCAAGCAGCGCCCGCTGGTGATCATGTCGCCGAAGTCGCTGCTGCGCCTGCCCCAGGCGACGAACCGGATCCAGCACCTCGCCGACACCCAGTTCTTCCCCGTGCTCGGCGAGCCGCGAGTGGATCTGGCGAAGGTCCGGCGGCTCGTGCTGTGCACCGGCAAGATCTACTACGACCTGGTCGGCCATCCGCTGCGCGAGGGCAACGAGGCTGTCGCGATCGGCCGCGTCGAACTGCTCTACCCGTTCCCCGAGCAGGACATCCGCGACCTGATCGGCATGTACCCGAACCTCAAGGAGGTCCTCTGGGTGCAGGAGGAGCCGCGCAACATGGGCGCCCGCGCGCACATGTCCCCGCGGCTCATGCAGATCCTGCCCGACCACCTGGAGTTCGGCTACGTCGGCCGGCCCGAGCGGGCCAGCCCGGGCGAGGGCTACCCCGCCGCCCACAACGCCGAGCAGCAGCGCATCCTGCGGACCGCGCTGGATACGACGACCGTGGTGTCGCCGTATCCGCGGACGCTTCCGGGCGACCGCTAGGGGTCAGGCCGCTGCGGCGGCCGGCACGGCGGCCGCGACCAGCTCAGCGAGGTGCTCGGCCAGTGCCTCGCGCAGGTCGGCCTCGATGAGCGCGCCGTGCGCGTCGAACTGGTCGCCCGCCTGGCCGACAGGCAGCTCGCGGTCGACGACGTCGGCGCCGATCGTCTGCAGGACCTTGCGCAGCTCGGCCTGGGCCCAGACGGCGCCGAACAGGCCCGTGCTGGAACCCACGACGGCGACCGGCTTGCGCTTCAGCGGATTGGCGGCCATCGGGCGCGAGACCCAGTCGAGCGCGTTCTTCAGCGCACCGGGGACCGAGCCGTTGTACTCCGGCGTCGCGAACAGGACGCCATCGGCGCCTGCGATCGCGGCCTTCAGCTGGGCCACGGCGAGCGGCGTCGGCAGCCCGGCCCGCTCGTGGTCCTCGTCATATGCGGGGATCGCGCGGATCACCTCCGGGTCGAGCAGGTCGAAGCTCGCCCCGGGCGGCAGCGTGTCCGCCGCCGCCCGCAGGAGCTTCGTGTTGTGCGACTCGCCACGCAGGCTGCCGCTGATCGCGAGGAGTCGCATCGTCGTCCGCTACGCGTCCTGGAACTCGAGGTGGACGGACAGGTTGACGTCGTTCCCGAGCGCGAACCCGCCCTTGGGGAGCGGCGCGTTCCAGTCCAGGCCGAACAGCGTGCGGTCGATCGTGGTCGTCAGGTCGGCCGCGCGGCGCTCGCCGCCGGCGAAGTGCTCGACCGCCTCGCTGAGGTGACCGGCGACGATCACCGGGTGGGTGATCCCCTTCACGGTCAGGTCGCCCTGGATGGTGACGGCACCGTCGCCGGCGGTGTCGACGCGCGTCGAGGCGAACGTGATCTCCGGCGCGTTCTCGGCGTCGAAGAAGTCGGCGGACAGCAGGTGGCCCTTGAGGTTCTCGTCCTTCACGACGATCGAGGCGACCGGCACGCGGCCGGTGATCTGCGGGTGGTCGCCCGAGAGGTCGAGCGTGGCGTCGATCTCCTCGAAGCCACCGCGGAACGTGGCGACGACGAGGTGCTTGACGGTGAACTCGGCTGTCGAGTGGACGGGGTCGAGGACCCAGGTGCGGGTGGTGGCGGGGGCGGTGGTCATGGCGTGCTCCTTGCGAGGGATGGAAGTTGCTTGTGCAATCACCTTAGCACAGATGATTGACTATGCAACTACTTCTCCCGCGACGCCGGTCACAGCGCCTCGCGCACCGCCTGCGCCGCGGGCGCGATGTCGGCCTCGAGGCGATCGAGCAGCGCGCGCCAGCCCGGCTGCAGCTCGATCGCGCGCCGGACCTGGGCCAGCCCGGCCTCCAGGTCGCCGCCCTGCGCCGCCGCCAGCCCAGCCCAGAACAGCAGTTCGTGACTGTCAGGGGCGATCGCCGCGGCGCGCGTGTAGCGGTCGCTCGCCGCGCCGTGGTCCCCCGCGCCGGAGAGCTCGTCGCCCTCATTGGCCAGCGTGTAGGCGTCGTGCAGGTCGAGCAGGCGGTGCAGCTCGGCGAGCGGCTCGTCCGCGTCGTCGACTCGCAGGTCGACGACCGACCGCCACGCGTCGCCCGACGCGGGAACCACGAGCAGCGCGCAGGACTGGCGCCCGCGTGCGTCACCGCCAGCGGCCTCGGCGGCATCCAGTGCGGCCGCGAGGCGGCGCGCGAGCGGCCCGGCCGCCGCCTCGAACGCGGCGGCCATCGCCGGCCACACCTGCGCCGAGGCCATCATGTTGGCCTGCACGCTGAACTGCTCACCGCGGGTGTCGCCGGCGAAGGCGATGCAGCGCTCGCCCGTGTGCACCGCGACGTCGCCGCCCGCGGCGACGGCGGCCACCTGGCGGTAGGCGGCCTGCGGATCGGCGGCCAGCACCTCGGCCACTGCTGCGCCGGGCGCCTGCCCGGCCTGCAGGCGGTCGAGCACCTGCGGGCCGAACGCGGGCTCGGCGATCGACTGCGTCGCGACGGCTCCCACGCCGGCGCGCGCCCACGACACGATCGGGCCGACCCCGAACCAGTGCGACTGCACGGCCACCCCCAGCTCCCCGGTGCGCGGGTCGCGCGCGACGATCGAATACGTCCCTCGTCGGATCATGGCCGCGACGCTAGCGTGCCATCCGTGGACGAGGCCCGGGCCGACGCCGTGCTCGCGCGTGTCCGGGCGATCCCGGAGGGCTTCGTCACGACGTACGGCGACCTGTCGCCCGGCGCGCCGCGGTTCGCCGGGACCGTCCTCGCGCACCGCACCGGGGCCGGCGTCCCCTGGCACCGCGTCGTGCGCGCAGACGGCTCGCTCACCCAGGGCGCCCGCCAGCGCACGCTGCTCGACGCCGAGGGCGTGCCCTTCCTCGGCGACCGCGTCGACCTGCGCATGGCACGATGGTTCGGTGATGTGGGCCCAGCATGACCTCGTCCTCGAGCCGCGCCCGCGCGGCTTCCACCTCATCACCGGCGAGGTCGTCGCCGGGCTCCCCGAGCTCGGCGACATGCGCGTGGGCATGTGCCACCTCCTGCTGCAGCACACCTCCGCCTCGCTGACGCTGAACGAGAATGCCTCACCCCAGGTGCGCCGTGATCTGCGCACGTGGATGGACACCGTCGTCCCGGAGCGGTTCCCGTGGACGCACACGCTCGAGGGCACCGACGACATGCCGGCCCACGTCAAGGCGACGCTGACCGGCCCCGAGCTGACCCTGCCCGTCCGCGACGGCCGCCTCGCGCTCGGCACCTGGCAGGGCATCACCCTCTGCGAGCACCGCGACCACGGCGGCCCGAGATCGCTCATCGCGACCCTCTGGGGTGCGTGAGGACCGACCGGTGAGGCGGCCGTCCGGCGCGGCCTGAGGAGGACGCAGGCTGCTCCTGTGCTGGTTGCACAGGAGCAGCCGAGGACGATGTCAGGCCGTTATCGGCGGCCGCCTCAGCGGCCGGTCCAGACGGGATCGCGCTTCTGGGTGAACGCGATCGCGCCCTCCTTGGCATCCTGCGACTGGAAGACGGGGCCCGACAGCTCCCCCTGCTTGTGCCAGAAGTCCGCGTCGCTCCAGCCCCACTGCTGCTCGAGGATCGTCTTCGTCGCGGCCAGCGCCAGCGGGCCGTTCCTCGCGATCGACCGCGCGAGCTCCAGCGCGACGTCCACGGCCGACCCGGGCTCGGCGACGCGATTGACCAGGCCCAGCTCGTACCCGCGCTCGGCGCTGATCGGGTCGCCGGTCAGCGCGAGCTCCATGGCGATGCCGTACGGCAGCTTGCGCGGGAGCCGCCGCAGCGCACCGCCGGCGGCGACGAGCGAGCGCTTGACCTCCGGCACGCCGAGCTTGGCACCCGACGCCGCGACGAGCAGATCGCAGGCGAGCGCGACCTCGAGGCCACCGGCGACGGCGAAGCCCTCGACCGCGGCGATGATCGGCTTGGCGGGCGGCTGCTGGACGATCCCCGCAAAGCCGCGGGTCGGGTGCCACGGCATCTCGCCGGCGGCGAAGCCCTTGAGGTCCATGCCCGCGCAGAAGCCGGCGCCGGCGCCGGTGAGGACCGCGATCGACAGGCCGTCGTCGCCGTCGAGGTCGTCGAGCGCCGCGGCGACGCCGTCGGCGAGCGCGCGGTTGACGGCGTTGCGGACCTCGGGGCGGTTCAGGGTGATGAGCAGGACGTTGTCGCGACGCTCGGTGAGGACCGGCGTCTCGGTGCTGGTGTCGGTCATCCGCGAACCCTATGACGCAGGCCGCCGCCGGGCCGGCGAGACCGGCGTTGTAGGGTCGGCGGCATGCCCCTGGAACAGATCGCGCCCGACGTCTGGCGCATCCCCCTGATGCCGCGTGACGGCATCAACGCCTACGTCATCGGCGATGTCCTGATCGACGCCGGACTGAAGCAGCACGCCAAGAAGATCGTCAAGGCGCTCGACGGCCACGAGATCCGGGCCCACGCCGTCACGCATGCCCACCAGGACCATGCCGGCGGCAGCAGAGCGGTCGCCGAGGCGCTCGGCGTCCCTGTCTGGGCCGGTGCCGCCGATGCCGGCGCGATGGCGAGTGGCGTGATGGTCACCTCGAATGCGATCGTCGGCGCGGTGGCGAAGACGGGTGGCCGCTTCCCCGCCCGGCCGATCGACCGCGAACTGCACGAGGGCGACGAGATCGGCCCCGGGTTCACGGTCCTCGACGTCCCGGGCCACTCGCCGGGCCACGTCGCCTACTGGCGCGAGTCGGATCGCACGCTGATCGCGGGCGACGTCTTCTTCAACATGAACATCTTCACCACCGTGCCCGGCCTGCGGATGCCGCTGGGCGTGTTCACGCCGGACCCGGCGCGCAATCGCACCAGCGCGCGGCGCCTGGCGGCGCTCGAGCCCGCGGTGGCGGGCTTCGGGCACGGACCGGTGCTGCGGGATCCGGCGGCGATGACCGCCTGCGTCGCGCGCCTGCCGCAGCCCTGACCGCCGCCCCGACCGCAACGTCCGGTTATGGTCAACCATGCGCGCGTGACGTTCCGCCGCCGCCGTTGTCTCCATAACCCTATGCACCGCGCGACCTCCCGACATCGCCGAACCCGCCGCATCGCGACGCTGACGCTCGTTGCGGGGGTGCTGTTCGCGGTCGCCCCGCAGCTCGCCGCCGCCGCTCCGGCGCCGCCGACGAACCTCGCGGGCGTCGCCGGGTCCGGCGGCGTGACCCTGATGTGGACGCCGTCGACGTCGATAACCGTCAGCGGCTACTGGGTCTACCGCAACGGCGCGATCATCGGCAGCGTCTCCGGCGCGACGACCGGGACCTACCTCGACACCACGGTCACGAGCGCCACGACGTACAGCTACTACGTCGTGGGCATCGACTGGTACGGCACGCCGTCCAGCCCGTCGAACACGGTGACGCTGACAACCGCGGGATCCCCGGACGCCGTCGCGCCGAGCACGCCGACCGGCCTGTCCGCGTCGCCCGGCAACACGCAGGTCGCGCTGACGTGGCTCGCCGCGACCGACAACGTCGGCGTGCGCGGCTACCGCGTCTACCGCAACGGCACGCTCGTCGGATCGCCGACGGGGACGTCCTACAACGACACGGGCCTCACGAACGGCACGAGCTACGCCTACACCGTCAGGGCGATCGACGCGGCGGGCAACCTGTCGGCCGCATCCGGGTCCGCGACGGCAGCCCCCTTCGCACCCGTGGACACCACCGCACCGACGGCGCCGGCGAGCCTGATCGCGACCCCCGGCAACACGCAGGTCGCGCTGGGATGGGCCGCCGCGAGCGACAACGTCGGGGTCACCGGCTACCGCGTCTACCGCGGCGGGACGCTGATCGGCTCGCCGGCCACCACGAGCTACCTCGACGGCGGCCTGACCAACGGCACGAGCTACAGCTACACGGTCCGCGCGGTCGATGGCGCCGGCAACCTCTCCGCCGCATCCGCCACCGTGAGCGCCACCCCGTTCGCGGCGGCGCCGCCGCCGCCTCCGCCGCCGCCGCCGACGTCCGGCGGCGCCTCCTGCACGAAGGTCGCCTCCGCACAGGGCACGGCGGCGTTCCAGTCGCTCGTCAGCAGCCTGGCGCCGGGCGACGTCCTGTGCCTGCACGCCGGGTCCTACAGCGCCCGCGGCACGCGCATCACGGTCGCAGCGAACGGGACGAGTGCCCAGCCGATCACGATCCGCAACTACCCGGGCGAGATCCGTCCCGCGCTGCTCGGCATGTTCACCGTGACCGGCGACTACGTGGTCCTCGATCGCATGCACTTCGACGGACCGACCGGCAACGTCGGCAACTCGGCCACCGCGAGCGGCGAGGACATCGACGTCTGGCTCAACGGGGCGAACGGGTCGGCGATCAGCCGCTCGGAGATCGAGGGCAGCCTCTGGCACGCCGGGGTGTTCGCGTCGAATTCGACGGGCATCCGCATCATGGACGACTGGATCCACGACAACGGCAACCCGGCCGACGCCGCCCAGCTGAACTCGAGTCACGGCATCTACATGTCGTCCGGGTCGGGCTGGATCACCTCGAACCTGATCGAGCACAACCTCGCGTTCGGCGTGCACCTGTATGACGGCAGCGGCGGCCCGCACGACGTGCTGATCAGTCAGAACACGATCGTCGACAACGGCCGGGCCGGCGTGATCCTCGCCAACGACACGCGCAACACCCTCGTCGTGGACAACATCATCGCCTGGAACGCGTCGCTCGGCATCTACGGCTGGAACCTCACGAACACGACCAACAGTGCGAGCAACAACGTCGAGTACGCGAACGCCGCGGGCAACGACCAGAACTACCTGGGCGCGGGCGGCATCGCGTTCGGCAGCGAGATCCTCGCCGACCCGCGGTTCGTGGCGCCGGTCGCCGGAGCCACCGGCGGCGACTACCGCCTGCAGGCCACGAGCCCGGCCGTCAACCGCGGGCGCACCCTGTACAGCAACTTCGACGACATGAACGGCGTCGTCCGGCCCCTCGGCGGAGTGCCCGACGTCGGCGCGTACGAGTCCTGGTAGCCGGGACGTAAGCTCCCGCGCACGAGTGCCGGGACGCTAGCCGAACAGCGTCAGGTCAGGCTCGCGTTCGCCGCGGACGACGGCGAGGTCCACCTCCACGCACGCGATGCCGCGAGACTCGGCGAGCACGCGGGCCTGCGGCTTGACCTCCTGCGCGGCCAGCACCCCGCGGCAGTCGGCCATCGCGGGGTCGATGCGGATGCGGTCCAGGTAGCGCGTCAGCTGCTCGACGGCGTCGATCGTCGCGATCCGCTTGATCTCCACCGCGACCCAGCCGTCGGCGTCGTCGCGGCACATCAGGTCGACGGGGCCGATGTCCGTCGGCCACTCGCGGCGCACGAGGCGGAAGCCCTCCCCGCAGAACTCCGGGGCGTCGGCCAGCGCCTCCTGCAGATGGCGCTCGACGCCGTCTTTCTCCAGTTCGGCCGCCGCGCCCATGTCATGCGTGACGTCCGACAGGACCTCGGCGATGCGGATCTCGATCCGGTCCTCCGTCGCGCCGGCACGCTTGCGGACGACGATCGAGTCGCCCTCCTCCTCGATCACCGTCGGCGGCGTCATCCAGTTCTGCGGCTTGAAGCCCCCGGTGTCCGCGTGCACCATCACCGAGCCGTCGGATTTGAGCATCAGCAGCCGCAGCGCCTCGGGGAGCACGGTGGTCAGGCGGCCGGTGTAGACGACCTCGCAGCGGGCGACGATCAGGCGCATCGGTGGCGCAAGGCTACGCGGCCCGCGCTCAGGCTGCGGGCAGGACCCGCGGGAGCACCTCTCGCAGGTACTCGAGCAGCGCGGCGACCTCGAAATCGTCGGCCAGGCCCAGCGCGCACTCCGCCGCCGCGATCGCATCGCTGATGCGGTCCGTCCGACTCAGCGCGTGCGCGTAGCGCGCCCAGGCCGCCGGGGACTCGGCGTCGACGAACGTCGCCTGCTCGCAGGCGGTGACCTCACCGCCGACGTCGCCCGCCAGGTGCAGCGCGAGCGCCAGGTCGAGCAGCGCGTCCGCATCCGGGCCCAGGCGGCGCGACTCCTGCAGTGCGGCGGTGGCTCCGGCGAGGTCCATCCGCCGCAGCCGCAGCCGGCCGACGCGCGCCCAGGCCTCGGCGTCCTCCGGGACGCGTTCGGTGACCCGAAGCGCCGCCTCCTCGGCCAGATCCAGGGCGCCCATGTCCTCGTAGATCCGCGCGGCGAAGCGCTGCGGCGCGGGCCGGTCCTGCTCGACGCGCGCCCAGTCGCGGACGGCGCGACCGGCCGCGGGCAGGTCGCCCGCCTGCCAGAACGCGAGCGTCATCAGCCGCAGCACCGACGCGTTGCGCGGGTCGGCGTCGCGGGCGTAGATGAGCCGCTGCGCGGCGAGCGCGTAGTCGGCTTCGTACATCGCGTGCTGGGCGGCGGTCATGAAGCGCTGGACGCGCTCGTGCCCGGGGTCGGGCTTGGAGAAGTCGACGAACTGCAGGCTGCCCGCCGGCACGGTCCGCACGCCCGGCTGGAAGCGCACGCGCGCCCACTGCTGCACGTCGTCGCCGCCGCCGGTGAAGTAGATGCCCGCGACCTCGCCGACGCCCCACTCCGGGTAGGACAGGCAGCGCGCGTAGCGGTGGACGACGGAGTGGTCGGGAACGCGCGAGCCGAACGGGTCGTTGACCTGGCGATCGGCGGCGTGCTCGCGCTGGCGCTGCTCCTCCTCGTAGGCGCGGCGCCCGGCCTCCTCGCGCGCGGCGCGCGCCGCCGCGGCGCTGACCTTCACCGCGTTCCGGCTGACCTTGCCGCCGCGCGATCCCTCGGCGATCCGCTCGAGCTCGTCGGCCGCGCGGTTGATCGCCTTCAGGTGCCGCTCGTGCTCGAACTGGCGCCCGGGCGGCGCGAGGTCGGGGTGCCAGCGCTTGGCCTGCCGGCGGCGGGCCAGCTGCACGTCCCGCTTCTCGAATGGCGGCTCGAGCTCGAGGAGCAGCAGCGACTGCTCGATGTCGAGGACGGTGGACACGAACGTTCCAGATTACCGCGCGCTCCGGCTCGGCCGGGACGCTCGTCGGAGCGCTGCACGCGTGCCGGACCGCGCCCGCGCCGCCACAGCTCTGCGCCGCAAGGGCGCCGGATGCCGCACGGCCCGCGCCGGCGGGGCGCGCGGGCCGCAAGCTGGCGTGATGGCCCCCGACCCCCCGACCCCGCGACCCCGCGACCGCGCGCATGTGCGGCTCCCCTGACGACCACAACTGCGCGCGGTCGCGCGAGATCCCTCGCGAGGACTCGATCGACCGGCTGATCGCGCGGATCGCGAGCCGGCAGCGTGGGGTCATCGAGTGGCGCCAGATGCTCGCCGCCGGCATCAGCCCCGCGGCCATCAAACATCGAATCGCGACAGGCCGGCTGCACCGCGTGTTCCGGGGGGTCTACATGGTCGGGCACCCGGTCGCCGCCGAGTTGGCGATCGAGACCGCAGCGCTCCTGATCTGCCCGCCCGGGACGGTCCTCAGCAACCTCACCGGCGCGGGCATCTGGCGGATGACCGAGTTGCCGCTGGTCGTCGAGGTGACCGTCCTCGCCGGCAGGCCGCACCACCGCGCGGGGATGCGCGTCCACCGCACGGCCGGCCTTGATCCACGCGACCGGCGCGTGGCCCGCGGACTCCCGGTCACCTCGCCGGCGCGGACCCTCGTCGATCTCGCCGGACAGCTGGGCCGCGACGGACTCGGGTCCGCGTACGAGCAGGCGCAGATCCTGCGGCTGCTCACCCCGGACGACGTGCGCCGCGCGCTCGATCGCGCGCCGAGGCGCCGGGGCGCGCGCGGCCTGCGGGACCTCGTGATCGAACAGCCGACGATGACGCGGTCCAAGGCCGAGCGCCGCCTGCTCCGGGCCCTCGCCACCGCCGGGATCCCGCGGCCTGAGACCAACGTCAAGCTCCTCGATCACGAGGTCGACATGCTCTGGCGCGAGGCGCGGGTCGTGGTCGAGTGCGACGGCTTCGAGACGCACCGCACCCGCGCCGCCTTCGAGCGCGATCGGCGCCGCGACGCCGAGCTGCAGGCCGACGGGTACCGCGTGGTCCGGGCGACCTGGCGGCGACTGACCGGCGATCCCGAGCACCTGGCGGCACAGGTCGCCGCGGTGCTCGATCTCGCAGCGTCGCCCCGGGCCCTGTAGCGCCCCACCCCGCGCAGTTGTGGTCGCCAGGGCAGCCGTAGGTGCGCGCGGTCGCGTCTGCGACGCCGCGGCCTGCCGCCGCGGCCTGCCGCCGCGGCCTGCCGCCGCGACCTGCCGCCGCGGCCTGCCGACTACCCTCCTTGCCCTATGGCGCCCCAGTACATCTTCACCATGCACCAGCTGACCAAGGTGTATCCGCCGGACAAGACCGTCCTGAAGGACGTGACCCTCGCGTTCTACCCGGGCGCGAAGATCGGCGTGCTCGGGTACAACGGCGCCGGCAAGTCGAGCGTGCTGCGGATCATGGCCGGGGTCGACACGGAGTTCCGCGGCGACGCCCAGCTCGCTCCGGGCGCGACCGTCGGCCTGCTCGAGCAGGAGCCGCACCTGGACGAGGCCAAGAACGTCAAGGGCAACGTCGAGGACGCGGTGGCGGAGACCAAGGCGCTGCTCGACCGCTTCAACGAACTCGCCGCCAACTACTCCGAGGAGACCGCCGACGAGTTCGGCGCGCTGCAGGCGAAGATCGACGCCGCCGACGCCTGGAACCTCGACACCCAGCTCGAATACGCGATGGACGCGCTGCGCCTGCCACCCCCGGACTCCGAGGTGACCCACCTGTCGGGCGGCGAGCGGCGCCGCGTCGCCCTGTGCCGCCTGCTGCTGCGCAAGCCGGACCTGCTGCTGCTCGACGAGCCGACCAACCACCTGGACGCCGAGTCCGTCGCCTGGCTGGAGCGCCACCTGGCCGAGTACGCCGGGGCCGTCGTCGCCGTCACCCATGACCGGTACTTCCTCGACAACGTCGCCGGCTGGATCCTCGAACTCGACCGTGGCCGCGGCATCCCCTACGAGGGCAACTACTCCGCCTGGCTCGAGCAGAAGGCCGCGCGCCTCGCGCAGGAGGAGAAGTCGGAGGTCGCGCGGCAGAAGACGATCGCGGCCGAGCTCGAATGGGTGCGGCAGAACCCCAAGGGGCGGCGCACGAAGTCCAAGGCCCGCCTGTCCAACTACGAGGCGCTGCTCGCCGAGGATGCCAACGTGCGCCTGGACCAGGTCCAGATCCACATCCCCGCCGGCCCGCGGCTGGGCGACCTGGTCGTCGAGGCGGAGAACCTGCGCAAGGGCTTCGGGGACCGGCTGCTGATCGACGACCTGTCGTTCTCGCTCCCGCGCGGCGGCATCGTCGGGATCACCGGCGCAAACGGCGCGGGCAAGACGACGCTGTTCAAGATGATCACCGGCCAGGAGACCCCCGACGAGGGGACGCTGAAGGTCGGCGAGACCGTCGAGCTGGCCTACGTCGACCAGTCGCGCGACGCGCTCGACGACGACAAGAACGTCTGGCAGGAGATCTCCGGCGGGATGGACACGATCAAGGTCGGCGACCAGACGATGAACTCGCGCGCCTACTGCTCGTCGTGGAACTTCAAGGGCTCAAGCCAGCAGAAGAAGGTCGGCAAGCTCTCCGGCGGCGAGCGCAACCGCCTGCACCTGGCCAAGCTGCTGCGCGCCGGCGGCAACGTCCTGCTGCTCGACGAGCCGACGAACGACCTCGACGTCGACACGCTGCGCGCCCTGGAAGAAGCGCTGCTCGCGTTCGCCGGCTGCGCCGTGGTGATCTCGCATGATCGGTGGTTCCTCGATCGCGTCGCGACGCACGTGCTCGCGTTCGAGGGCGACTCGCAGGTGCGCTGGTTCGAGGGCAACTTCGAGGCCTACGAGGAGCACCGACGCGCGCTGCTCGGCGACGAGGCCGACCGCCCGCACCGGATCACGTACAAGCGCCTGACGCGCACGTAGTCCCTCGGCACACGCCATGGCCGACGTCGTGATCACCGAGTACACCGACCCGGGCTGCCCGTGGGCGTACTCGGCCGAGCCGTTTCGGCTGCGCCTGATGTGGCTCTACGGCGACGCGATCGAGTGGCAGCGCCGCATGGTGGTGCTCGCCGAGGACCCCCAGGAGTATCTCGACAAGGGCATGACGACCGCCAGGCTCGCCGCCGGGATGGCCAAGATCGCCCGCGAGCACGGGATGCCGATCGACACCTCCGAGCATTCGCGGATGCACGCCACGGCGCCCGCCTGCCGGGCGGTCGTCGCCGCGCGCGTGCACGCGCCGGAGGCCGAGGCGGCGCTGCTGCGCGCATTCCGCCACCGCGCGATGCGCGGCGAGTTGCTCGACGAGGACTCGACCGTGCGCGGCGCCGCCGCCGATTCCGGCCTCGATCCGGACGCGCTGCAGCGCTGGAGCGCCGAGGACGAGGTCGAGGCGGCGATGCGCGAGGACATGGCCGCAGCGCGCGAACCGAGCTGCGCCGCCCGCGTGCTCGACGAGCGCCTCGCCAACTGGTCGGGTGGGCGGCGCTACACGTGCCCGTCCTACGAGATCGTGCGCCACTCCGACGGCGTGCAGATCGCGGTGCCCGGCTTTCAACCGTTCGCCGCCTACGACGTCGTGCTCGCCAACCTCCTACCGGGCACCGACCGGCGCGACCCGCCGCGCTCGGTTCTCGAGGTGCTCGAGTGGGCAGGCATGCCGCTGGCCTCGCGTGAGGTCGCGGTGCTCATGGACATCGACCAGGCGCAGGCGCGCGAGGAGCTCGGCCGCGTCGCGGACGAGGTGCACGTCGGGTCCGACGGGCTCTGGTCGCCCGCCTGAGGCCTGCTGCGCGGGCGGCTGATCTCGGGGTCAGGGTTCGACGACGAGCTTGCCGATCTGCGTTCCGGCGCGCTCGAGCTCGATCTCGAAGATGCCCTCGATCTTCGCCTCGAAAGAGAAGCGCGCGCTGCCGCCGGCCGCCAGGTCCTTCATGAGGTCGTAGCCGTGCAGGTGGATCTCGTCGCTCGTGTCCGGCGAGCTCACCCGGATGCGAGCGCGATCACCGTTCCTGAGCGTGATCGTCTTGATCCCGCCGATGGGCCCGCCGGCCTTGACGCGGATCGTTTCGAAGGAGGGTGCGGGCGGCGGCCGCGTCGCGGCGGTGGCCGTGCCCGTGGTCGTCCCGGTGATCGTCGGCGCCGTCACCGTGGCCACCGGCTTGGGGTTGTCGTCGCCGCCCGACGACAGCGCAACGAACGCCACGACGAGCATGGCGAGCGTCGCCACAACCAGCCCGATGCGTCCCCGATCGCTCATGACGGCAGCGTAGTTCCGACGGCCAGCCAGCGCTCCAGCACCTCGCCGAGCTCGTGCGCGTCGCGCGCCACGGCATCGGCGCTGCGCAGCTTCTCGACGCCGAACGGGCCGGTCGCGATCGCGGCGACGCGCACGCCGTCGGCGCGCGCGCAGGCGATGTCGCGCGGCGTGTCGCCGATCACCGCGGTGCGCGTGCGCGGCCACGGCTCGGCCTCGCCGTCGGCGCCGGCCGCCCTGCCCGCCCGCCGCCGCGCCACCGCGGGCAGCATCGCGCGGTCCTCGTGATCGGAGCCGAACCCGCCCTGCCCGCCGGCGAAGTGGTGCCCGATGCCGGCGGCGCGCAGCTTCAGGCGGGCGATCGGCTCGTAGTTGCCGGTGACGAGCGCGAGCACGGTGTCGTCGCGCGCCGCGAGCTGCTCGAGCAGTGCTGAGATCCCAGGGTTGATGCAGCTCGCCAGGTCCTCGGGGCATATCCGCGCATAGGCCTCACAGGCCGCGATCCGCACGTCGTCGGCGCGCGCGTCGATGCGCTCGGCGGCGATGCCCGCCTGCACGAGCAGCGTGCGGGCGATGTCGCCGTCGGTCCGCCCGGCGACCTCGAGTCCGGGGGGCGGCGGCGCATCGCTCACGCCGTGCACGCTGCGCAGCGCCATGTGGATCGCCGCGGCGTGCGCCTCGGCGGCGCGCAGCAGCAGCGTCCCGTCGATGTCGAACAGCAGGAGCAACCGCTGTGCTTCGTCAGGCCCGCGCGAACGACGTCTCGGCGCTGAGCGACTGCGCGAAGGCGGCGATCAGCTTCGCGCAGGCGTGCACGTCGTCGAGCTGGACCATCTCCACGGGGGAGTGCATGTAGCGCAGCGTGACCGACACGCCGCCGGTGGGAATGCCGGCGCGCTGCAGATGAATCGCGTCGGCGTCGGTGCCGGTCGAGCGCGCCGAGGCCTGCACCGTGAACGGGATCCCCTCGCGCTCAGCGGTGTCGTGGAGCAGCTCGAAGATGACGGGGTTGAGGATCGAGCCGCGCTCGATGACCGGGCCGGAGCCGAACTCGTGCTTGCCGAGCTCGTTGACCTCGACGCCCGGCGAGCCGGTCTCGTGCGTCACGTCGACGACGATCGCGAGGTCGGGCTCCAGGCGATAGGAGGAGGTGCGGGCGCCGCCGAACGTGATCTCCTCCTGCACGACCCCGACCGCCGCGACATCGCCCGGCGCCCCGCCCGCCTCCGCTACCAGCCGCGCGCTCTCCAGGGCGATGAAGGCGCCCAGGCGGTTGTCCATCGAGCGCGAGATGACGCGGTCGTTGCGCAGCTCCAACGGCTCACCGGCGATCACCGCGACGTCGCCGATCCGCACCGAGGCGCGCGCCTCGTCACCGTTCTTGGCCCCTATGTCGATGTGCAGGTCCTTGAGCTTGGGGACCTTGCCGCGCTCGTCCTCGCTCAGCATATGGATCGCCTTGCGCCCGGCGACGCCCGGCACGACACCGTCGCGCGTGATCAGCTCGACGCGCTGGCCGACGAGGATCTGCGGATCCCATCCGCCGACGCCGAGGAAGCGCAGGAAGCCGTTGTCGTCGATGTGCGTGACGATCAGGCCGATCTCGTCGATGTGGCCGACGACGGCGAGGAAGGGAGCGCCGGGCGTTGTGCCCTTCACGCGGGCGACGGCGGAGCCCATGATGTCGATCTCGACGTCGTCGGTGAACGCGCGGCCGGCTTCGGCGAAGGCGGCGGCGGGGGCCGTCTCGTAGCCGGATGGCCCGGCGGCGGTGAGGAGCTGGCGTAGGACGGCGGGAAGCGGCATGGCGGTCAAGGCTATCGGCGCCCCGCGGCCAGGCTCTGACAAGATCGGCGCACGCCCGATGCTGCTCGCCGTACTCATCTTCGCCGCGGCGCTCGTGGTCATCGCCACCGAGCGCGTCGACCGGACGAAGGTTGCGCTCGTCGGCGCGATGCTCGTCGTCCTCTCGCAGACGATCGATCAGGAGCATGCGATCGAAGCGGTCGACTGGGAGACGATCGGCCTGCTCGCCGGGATGATGCTGATCGTTCGCGTCACCGAGCCGACCGGGATCTACACGTTCCTGGCGATCCGCGCCGGGCAACTCGCGCGCGGCCGTCCGCTGGCCGTCGTCATGTCGCTCGCGCTGTCGACTGCCGTGCTGTCGGCGTTTCTGGACAACCTCACGACGGTGCTGTTGATGGTGCCGATCACGTTCCTGCTCGCCGACGCGCTCGACATCGACCCGATCCCGCTCGTGCTGATCGAGATCATCGCGTCGAACATCGGCGGCACCGCGACGCTGATCGGCGACCCGCCGAACATCCTCATCGCCGGCGCGACCGGCCTGACGTTCAGCGAGTTCCTCGTCAACCTCGCGCCGATCGCGGCCGTGGCGTTCGTCGTCGTGACCGGCATGCTCTACCTCTTCTTCCGTAAGCGCCTGCAGATCGCCCCCGAGGCGCGCGAGCGCGTGATGGACCTCGACGCGCGGCGCTCGATCGAGGACATGGCCGAGCTGAAGCGCACGCTGCCGGTGCTCGTCATCACGATCTTGGCCTTCTTCGTGCACGGCGCGATCGGGGTGGAGCCGGCGACGGTCGCGCTGACGGGAGCGACGGTGATGCTGTTGCTGACCCGCCAATCCGTCGAGGCCGCGCTGCGCGGCATCGAGTGGCCGACGCTGTTCTTCTTCGTCGGCCTGTTCGTGATGGTCGGAGCACTGGAGGAGACAGGCGCGATCAAGGAGGCCGCCGACGCGATCGCCGACGTCACCAACGGCGATCGCCCCGCCGAGCTGATGGGAATCCTGTGGGTGTCGGCGATCGGGTCCGGCCTGATCGACAACATCCCGTTCACCGCGACGATGATCCCCGTCGTCGAACAACTCCAGGGCGGAGCGAGCAGCGACGACGCGTACTGGTGGGCGCTGTCGCTGGGCGCCTGCTTCGGCGGCAACCTCACGCTGATCGCGGCTGCCGCCAACGTCGCCGCCGCCGGCATGGCCGATCGCGCTGGGCGCCCGATCGGCTTCCTGACGTTCCTCAAGGTCGGCGTCCCGGCGACGCTCGTCTCGATGGCTCTCGCCACCGGCTACGTCGCCCTGCGATATCTGTAGATGACGAGGAGGACGCGATGAGCCCGCAGAGAATCGCCAGCACCATCCGGCGCGAGGTCCCCTCGCTGCGCGACGACGAATGCCTGCGCGACGCCATCGTGCAGCTGCTCGAGGTGGACGTCCCGGCGCTCCCCGTCGTCGATGCGAAGGGCCGGCTGCAGGGCATCTTCGGCGAGCGCGAGTTCATCGGCGCGCTGTTTCCGGGCTACCTGAAGACGCTCGGCTACGCGGGGTTCGTGCGGCGTTCGCTGGACGAGGCGCTCGAGAAGCGG
>JBKJRO010000071.1:0-23793 GCA_046594555.1 Solirubrobacteraceae bacterium | reverse complement strand
GTTCATCCGCGGTTCGGCGCTGAAGGCGCTCGAGGGTGACGAGACGTACAAGCAGGCGATCTTCGACCTGGCTGAGCAGCTCGACACGTACATCCCCGAGCCCGTTCGCGACCTGGACAAGCCCTTCCTGATGCCCGTCGAGGACGTTTTCTCGATCACGGGCCGCGGCACCGTCGCCACGGGCCGTATCGAGCTGGGCATCGTCAACACGGGCGACGAGGTCGAGATCGTCGGCGTCAAGGACACGACGAAGACCATCGTCACCGGCGTCGAGATGTTCCGCAAGATCCTCGACCAGGGCCAGGCCGGCGACAACGTCGGTTGCCTGCTCCGCGGCACCAAGCGCGAGGAGATCGAGCGCGGCCAGGTCCTGTGCAAGCCGGGGTCGATCACCCCGCACACGAAGTACAAGGCCGAGGTGTACATCCTCAAGAAGGAGGAGGGCGGCCGTCACACGCCGTTCTTCACCGGCTACCGTCCCCAGTTCTACTTCCGCACCACCGACGTGACCGGCGTCGCCAACCTCCCCGAGGGTGTCGAGATGGTCATGCCGGGCGACAACGTCGCCATGGAGATCGAGCTGATCCAGCCGATCGCCATGGATCCGGGCCTCCGCTTCGCGATCCGCGAGGGCGGCCGCACGGTGGGCTCGGGCGTCGTGACCGAAGTCATCGAGTAGGCCCGCGCGAGGGCGGGGAGGCTCGGCCTTCCCGCCCCGACGCGCCCCGCTTCATCCGATACGAACGCAGGACCAGAGGGGCGGACCCCGGTTCACAGGGATCCGCCCCGCAGCGCGCACAAGACCAGCACAGACTCTCCCCCAGACAGCAGACGGAAAGCAGACGAGAGCAGCTCCCATGGCAACCGCCACCCAGAACAAGATCCGCATCCGGCTCAAGGCCTATGACCACCAGGCCATCGAGACGGCTGCCAAGGAGATCGTCGAGACGGCCTCCCGCACCGGCGCTTCGGTGACCGGCCCCGTGCCGCTGCCGACGGAGAAGAACGTCTACTGCGTCATCCGGTCTCCGTTCAAGGACAAGGACTCGCGCGAGCACTTCGAGATCCGCACGCACAAGCGCCTCATCGACATCCACCAGCCGACGCCGAAGACGGTCGACTCGCTCCAGCGCCTCGACCACCTGCCCGCGGGCGTCGACATCGAGATCCGCCTCGCGGGGTAACGCCATGCCTGCGATCCTCGCCAAGAAGCTCGGAATGACCCAGCTGTTCCTCGATGACGGCCGCGTCGAGCGCGTCACCGTGCTCGAGGCCGGGCCGTGCCCGGTCACCGGCGTCCGCACCGCGGACCGTGACGGCTACGACGCCGTCCAGCTGGCCTTCGGCGCCACGAAGGAGAAGCACATCACCAAGCCCGAGCTCGGCCACCTCAAGAAGGCCGACGCCGGCCCGCACAAGCACCTCGTCGAGTTCCGCGACGAGGGCGCAGGGCTGAAGCTCGGCGACACCGTCACCGTCGCCGACTTCGAGGCGGGCGTGAAGGTCAAGGTCGCCGGCACGTCCAAGGGCAAGGGCTTCCAGGGCACGATCAAGCGTCACAATTTCGCCAGCGGCCCCAAGTCGCACGGCTCGCACAACGTCCGCGCGCCGGGTTCGATCGGCGCCTCGGCCTGGCCCGCCCGGGTGTTCAAGGGCATCCGCGGACCCGGCCAGATGGGCAACAAGCGCATCACGCAGCGCGGCCTCACGGTCGTCCGCGTGGATGCCGACCAGAATCTGCTCCTGATCCGCGGCGCCGTCCCCGGCGCTCGCGGCGGCCTCGTGGAGGTCCGCACCGATGGCTGACGCGCCCATCCTCGGCGGCTCGAAGAAGGTCACGCTCGACGCCACGGCGTTCGGCGCGCGCTTCAACAAGCAGCTCGTCCACGACTCGGTTCGCGCCGAGCTCAACGCCAAGCGCCAGGGAACCTCGTCGTCCAAGACGCGCGGCGAGGTCTCCGGCGGCGGCGCCAAGCCGTGGCGCCAGAAGGGCACCGGCCGTGCTCGCGCAGGCTCCAGCCGGTCGCCGATCTGGACCGGCGGCGGTGTCGTGTTCGGCCCGCAGCCGCGCCACTTCACCTTCAAGATCAACCGCAAGGAGCGCCGCGCCGCACTGCGCAGCGCCCTGTCGGTGCACGCCGAGCGCGAGTCGCTGGCGATCCTCGACCCGGCCGGCTTCCAGACGCCGTCGACGAAGGCCGCCGCTGCGCTGCTCGCCCCCTGGTCGCAGGGCGGCTCGGTCCTGGTCGTCGTGACCACCGAGCAGGCGCCCGTGGCGCTGTCCTTCCGCAACCTCGAGCGCGTCGCGGTCCTGACCGCGGCCTCGGTCGGGATCGCCGACCTGATCGGCGCCTCGCGGCTGCTGATCAGCGAGGCCGCGCTCGCCGAGCTCACCGCCCGCGCCAACGGCGAGACGCCCGTGGCCGGAGAGGACGCCTGATCATGGATCCGACCACCGTCATCATCCGCCCCGTCGTCAGCGAGAAGAGCTACGTGCTCGCCTCCAACGACAAGTACACCTTCCGCGTCCACGCCGGCGCGCACAAGACCCAGATCCGGCAGGCCGTCGAGGCGCTCTTCGACGTCAAGGTCGTCGAGGTCCGCACGATGTCCGTGAAGTCGAAGCCCAAGCGGCGCGGCTACACATCGGGTCGCACGCGCCAGTGGAAGAAGGCCATCGTCCAGGTCCGCCCGGGCGACACGATCCCGATCTTCCAGGGCCTCCAGGGCCTCGAGGGGTAATCCGTCATGCCCGTTCGCAAGCCCAAGCCCACGAGCCCCGGACTTCGCTTCGTCTCCTACCCGGACTTCGCGGAGATCACGAAGACCGAGCCGGAGCGCACCCTCGTCGAGGGACTGAAGAAGTCCGGCGGCCGCAACAGCAACGGTCGCAAGACCTCGCGTCATCGCGGCGGCGGCGCTAAGCGCCTCTATCGCAAGGTCGACTTCAAGCGCAACCGCAAGGACGGCGTCCCGGCGAAGGTCGCCGCGATCGAGTACGACCCGAACCGCACCGCGTACATCGCGCTGCTGCACTACGTGGACGGCGAGAAGGCCTACATCCTCGCGCCCGCCAAGCTCGTCGTCGGCACGATGGTGGTGTCGGGTCCCGATGCGGAGATCGCGGTCGGCAACTGCCTGCCGCTGGCGAACATGCCGACCGGCACCGTGGTCCACAACGTCGAACTCCAGCCCGGCCGCGGCGGCCAGCTCGGCCGCTCCGCCCGCACGAGCGTCCAGCTGATGGCCAAGGACGGGGACATGGCCACCCTGCGCCTCCCCTCGGGTGAGATGCGCATGGTCCGCGCCGAGTGCCGCGCCACCGTCGGCGTCATCGGCAACGCCGACCACCAGAACGTCAAGATCGGCAAGGCCGGCCGCAAGCGCCACATGGGCGTGCGGCCGCAGACGCGCGGCGTCGCCATGAACCCGGTCGACCACCCACACGGTGGCGGCGAGGGCTCGACGACGGCGGGTCGCCACCCGGTGACGCCCTGGGGCGTCCCGACACTCGGCTACCGCACGCGCAAGAAGAACAAGGCTTCCGATCGCTACATCGTCCGCGGCCGTCGCCGCGGGAAGGGCAAGCGCAAGTAACTCATGTCTCGCTCAAGCAAGAAGGGCCCGTTCGTGGAGGAGCGCCTCATGGGGCGCATCATCAAGCAGAACGAGGCCAACACGAAGCAGATGCTGAAGACCTGGTCGCGGACCTCGACGATCTTCCCGGAGATGGTCGGTCACACGATCGCGGTCCACGACGGCCGCAAGCACGTCCCGGTCTTCGTCAACGAGTCGATGGTGGGTCACAAGCTCGGCGAGTTCGCGCCGACCCGCACCTACCGCGGCCATGCCGGCACGGGCAAGGTCCGGTGACCTGATGGCGGACGACGCGAAGAAGCCCAAGGAGACGGAGCCCGTCGAGGAGACGGAGGTCGTCGCACCGGCCGAGGCCGTCGAGGAGGCCCCCGCAGTCGCGGAGGCCGAGCCGGCCCCTGCCGCCGAGGCCGACAAGAAGCCCGCGCGCCGCACGCGCAAGAAGGCCGAGGAGCCGAAGGCCAAGGCCAACAAGGCCGAGGAGCCGAAGGCCAAGGCCAAGAGCGCCGCGAAGCGCGGTGGCGCCGCCACCGGCGAGCGCCCGGTCGTCCACGCACACGCCAAGTACGTCCGCACCTCCGCGCGCAAGGCGCGCCTGGTGTGCGAACACATCCGCGGCAAGTCCGTGATCGAGGCGCGCGCGATTCTCGCGCACACGCCCCGGCACGTGGCGGATGACTGGTCGAAGCTGCTCGAGTCCGCTGTCGCGAACGCCGAGCACAACCACGAGCTGATCGGGGACGAGCTGCGCATTCACAGCGTCTCCGCCGACGAGGGTCCGACCCTCAAGCGATTCCGGCCGCGCGCGATGGGCCGCGCCTCGGCGATCCGCAAGCGCACCAGCCACCTCTCGATCGCCCTCACCCCGAAGGAGTAGGCATGGGACAGAAGGTTCATCCCGAGGGCATGCGAGTCGGGTACATCCACGACTGGAAGTCGCACTGGTTCAACGAGAAGCAGTTCGCCGACTACCTGCACGAGGACACCCTGATCCGCGCCCACATCGAGACGAAGCTCGCGCATGCGGGCATCTCGGAGATCACGATCCGCAAGGACTCGGCCGAGGTCGAGGTCAACATCTCGACGGCGCGTCCGGGAATCGTCATCGGCAAGTCCGGCAGCGAGGTCGACGCCCTGCGTCGTGACCTGCACCGCATGACGAGCAAGTCGGTGAAGGTCAACATCCTCGAGATCAAGCGTCCCGAGCTGGATGCCACCCTCGTGGCCCAGTCGGTGGCCGAGCAGCTCCAGAACCGCGTCGCCTTCCGCCGCGCGATGAAGCGCGCCCTGACGAGCGCGATGCGCTCCGGTGCAAAGGGCTGCAAGATCCAGGTCGGCGGCCGCCTCGGCGGTGCCGAGATGGCGCGCACCGAGATGTACTCCGACGGGCGCGTGCCGCTGCACACGCTCCGCGCCGACATCGACTACGGCTTCTGCGAGGCCAAGACGACGTTCGGCCGCATCGGTGTGAAGTGCTGGATCAACAAGGGTGAGATCATGCCCGAGGGCTTCACCGGCGTCGACCTCACCGACCTCGACGCTCCGAGCCCCGGCCGTGACGCCGGCGGCGACGACCGCAGGCGCGGTCGCGGCGAGCGCGGCGAGCGCGGCGGCCGTGCTGCCGGCGGCGGTCCGGGCGGCGGTCAGGGCGGCGGTCGCGGTCGCGGCGGCGGTCCGGGTGCCGGTGGCGGTCAGGGCGGCGGTGGCGGTCGCGGACGCGGCGGTCAGGGCGGTGGTCGCTGATGCTCGCTCCCAAGCGCGTCAAGCACCGCAAGGTCATGCGCGGTCGCAGCCGCGGGTATTCCCGCGCGCAGACGACCGTGCAGTTCGGCGAGTACGGCCTCAAGGCCCTCGACCACGGCCATCTGACGAACCGCCAGATCGAGGCGGCCCGTATCGCGATGACCCGCAAGATCAAGCGCGGCGGCAAGGTCTGGATCAACCTGTTCCCGGACAAGCCGTTCACGAAGAAGCCGGCCGAGACCCGCATGGGCTCCGGCAAGGGCTCGCCCGAGGGCTGGGTGGCCGTCGTCAAGCCGGGCCGCGTGATGTTCGAGCTGTCCGGCGTGCCGGAGCCCCTCGCCCGCGAGGCGATGCGCCTGGCCGGCCGCAAGCTTCCCGTCCGCACGAAGTTCATCACCCGGGAGGACGAGTTCTGATGCCCGCCGCAAAGAGCCTGCGCGACATGCAGGACGACGAACTCGCCGAGCAGCTGCGCAACGCCCGCAAGGACATCTTCGGGCTCCGCTTCCAGCACGCCACCGGCGAGCTGGAGAACACCGCAGGTCTGAAGGCCGCCAAGCGCGACCTGGCCCGCGTCCTGACCGTCGCGCGTGAGCGCGGCATCGACCCCGACAAGATTCGCTGAGCATGTCCGACGAGACGACCGAACAGAACGAGACCCCGGAGGAGCACGCTCCCGAGGTCACCACCGAGGAGACGGCGCCCGCGCCGGTCGCCGAGGAGACCCCTGCCCCGGAGGCCGAGCCGGCCGCCGAGGAGCCGGTCGCCGCGGAGCCGGTCGCCGAGGAGGCCCCTGCCCCGGAGGCCGAGGCACCCGCGGACGAGCCGGTGGCAGACGCCGTCACCGAGGCTGAGGCCGAGGAGGCCCCCGCGGCCGAGGCACCCGCCGAGGAGCCCGCCGAGCCCGAGGAGGTCCTCAGCTCCAAGGAGCGCCGCAAGCGCGATCGCTCGACGCACACCGAGGCGCGGCCGAGCCGCACGCCCGAGGAGCGCCACGAGGAGCGCCGCGCCGAGCGCAGCGCCAAGGCCAAGGCGCGCAGCCGCCGCCGCGGCCAGGAGCGCGAGAAGGCGCGTGCCGCCGGGCCGTCGGAGGGCACGCCGCCCGCCGAGCACGTCCCGGGCACGCCCGCGACGCGCCAGGGCATCGTCGTCTCCGACAAGGGCGACAAGACGATCGTCGTGCGCATCGACATGGCCAAGCGCCATCGTCGCTACCAGAAGATCGTCCGCACCTCGAAGCGCCTGCACGCCCATGACGAGTCCAACGACGCCCACGAGGGCGACGTCGTGCGCGTCATCGAGTGCCGCCCGCTGTCGCGCACCAAGCGCTGGCGCCTCATCGAGATCCTGGAGCGTGCCAAGTGATCCAGAACGAATCACGCCTGCGCGTCGCCGACAATTCGGGCGCCCGCGAGATCCTGTGCATTCGCGTGCAGGGCGGTTCGCGCCGCCGGTACGCGCATGTCGGCGACGTCATCACGGCGACCGTCAAGCAGGCGACCCCGAACGGCACGGTCAAGAAGGGCGAGGTCGTCAAGGCCGTCGTCGTCCGCACGAAGAAGGAATTCGGGCGCGATGACGGCACCTACATCTCGTTCGACGAGAACGCCGCCGTCATCATCGACGCGCAGAACAACCCGCGCGACACCCGCATCTTCGGGCCGGTCGCCCGCGAGCTGCGCGACCGGAACTTCATGAAGATCATCAGCCTCGCGCCGGAGGTGCTGTAATGGGGATGCGTATCCGCCGTGACGACGAGGTCGTCGTCATCAGTGGCAAGGACCGCGGCAAGAGTGGCCGTGTCCTGCGCGTGGACCCCGTCAAGAAGCGGGTCTTCGTGGAGGGCCTCAACATCGTGAAGCGCCATCAGCGCCCGTCGCAGGTGGGCGGCGTCAACGCCGCCGGCGGCGTGATCGAGAAGGAAGGCCCCATCCACGTCAGCAACGTCATGCTCATCGATCCCAAGGACAAGAAGCCCACCCGCGTCGGTGTGACCCGTGAGAACGGCGTTCGCAACCGCGTGACCAAGCGGTCCGGGACGAAGCTGGACTGATCATCATGAGCGCAACACAGACACCAGCCCGCCTCAAGCAGCGGTACCTCGACGAGATCCGCCCGCAGCTGGTGGAGCGCTTCGGCTACACCAGCGTCATGCAGGCGCCGAAGATCGAGAAGATCACGCTGAACATGGGCGTCGGCGACGCCAAGCAGGATTCCAAGCTGCTCGAGAACGCCCAGGAGCAGCTGACCGCGATCGCCGGTCAGCGTCCGAGCACCCGCCGCGCCCGCAAGTCGATCGCGAACTTCAAGCTGCGCGAGGAGATGCCCGTCGGCCTGGCCGTCACGCTCCGCGGCGAGCGCGCCTACGAATTCCTCGATCGGCTCACGTCGATCGCGATTCCGCGGATCCGCGACTTCCGCGGGCTGAAGGCCAAGCTGGACGGCCGCGGGAACTACACGATGGGCGTCCGCGAGCAGATCATCTTCCCCGAGATCGACTACGACGCGGTCGACCAGATCCGCGGACTCGACATCACCATCACCACCTCGGCCAAGACCGACGAGGAGGGCTTCGCCCTGCTCGAGATGTTCGGTCTGCCCTTTTCTCGCGAGGGCCGGCCCGGCGAGCAGAACACCCAGGAGAGCTGATTTTCGATGGCCAAGACCTCGCTTCGCGTGAAGCAGTCACGAACGCCGAAGTACCCGACTCGCGGATATTCGCGGTGCCGCCGCTGCGGTCGTTCGCGCGCGGTGTACCGCAAGTTCGGCGTGTGCCGGATCTGCCTGCGCGAACTCGCGCACAACGGGTACATCCCCGGCATGACGAAGAGCAGCTGGTAGGGGGATTGATCGCATGTCCATGACCGATCCCATCGCCGACTTCCTCACCCGCGTGCGCAACGGCATCACCGCGCAGCACGACACCGTCGTGATCCCGGCGTCCAAGCTCAAGCGCGAGATGGCCCGCATCCTCAAGGAGCAGGGCTACATCTCCGGCTTCGACGTCGAGTCGCCGAACGCCGACCACCCGGGCGAGATCATCCGCGTCCAGCTGAAGTACGGCGACGATCGCCGCAGCGCGATCGCCGGGCTCAAGCGCGCCTCGCGCCCGGGCCAGCGGTACTACGTCGACCACAGCCACATCCCGAAGGTGCAGGGCGGCATGGGAACCGCGATCGTGTCCACCTCGAGCGGCGTGATGACCGGCCACGAGGCCCGCAAGGCGGGCGTCGGCGGCGAAGTCGTCGCGTTCATCTGGTAGCTCGCATGTCACGCATCGGCCGCCTTCCCATCACCGTCCCCGACGGGGTCACCGTCACGATCGAGCCCGAGCTCGTCTCCGTGAAGGGCCCCAAGGGCGAACTCTCCGAGCGCATCTCGCGCGACATCACGGTCGTGCAGGACGACGCCGTGCTGACCGTCAGCCGCCCGACCGACCGCGGCGAGCACCGCGCCCTGCACGGGCTCACCCGCTCGCTCGTGGCCAACATGGTCATCGGCGTCACCGACGGCTACGAGAAGACGCTGGACATCCAGGGCGTCGGCTACCGCGCCGCGCTCAAGGGCCGCGACCTCGAGATGGCGCTCGGCTACTCGCACCCGGTGTCGGTCGCCGCGCCCGACGGCATCGAGTTCGAGGTGCCGCAGCCGACGAAGGTCATCGTGCGCGGGATCTCCAAGCAGCTCGTCGGCGAGATCGCCGCCAACATCCGTAAGCAGCGTCCGCCGGAGCCCTACAAGGGCAAGGGCATCCGCTACGAGGGCGAGTACGTCGCCCGGAAGGTCGGGAAGCGCGCATGAGCACCGTCACCAAGCCCCAGCAGCGCCTGCGCCGGCGCCGCCGCGTCCGCGCGAAGATCACCGGGACCGCCGAGCGGCCCAGGATCTCCGTGTTCCGTTCCAACCGCGGCATCAGCGCCCAGGTCATCGACGACGTCGCGGGCCGGACGCTCACCGCGGTCACGTGGACCGAGGCCGAGCTGCGCTCCCTCAAGCCGATGGAGTCGGCCGCGAAGGCGGGCGAGCTGCTCGGCGAGCGGGCGAAGGCCCAGGGCATCGAGACCGTCGTGTTCGATCGCGGCGGGTACCAGTACCACGGACGGGTCAAGGCCTTCGCGGACGGTATCCGCGAGGCGGGCCTCACCCTCTAGACAGGATCACTGAGACTTCATGAACACCGCCATCGATCGCTCAGTCAGCCCTGTCGGGCTCGACCTCCAGGAGCGAGTCGTCGAGATCAACCGCGTCGCAAAGGTCGTCAAGGGCGGCCGTCGCTTCTCGTTCACGGCGCTCGTCGTCGTGGGTGACGAGAAGGACGTCGTCGGCGTCGGCTACGGCAAGGCCAACGAGGTCCCGGTCGCCATCCAGAAGGGTGTCGAGCAGGCCAAGAAGAACCTGATCCGCGTGCCGAAGCACCACGCGACGATCACGCACGAGGTCATCGGCGAGTACGTCTCGGCCCGCGTCTTCCTGAAGCCCGCCTCGCCCGGTACCGGCGTCATCGCCGGCGGCGGCGTGCGCGCGGTGCTCGAGCTCGCCGGCATTCACGACGTCCTCTCCAAGAGCCTCGGGTCGCAGAACCCGATCAACCTCGTCAAGGCCGCCGTCCAGGGCCTGCAGTCGCTGCGCACGCCGCAGGAGGTCGCACAGGTCCGCGGCCTCACGGTGAGCCAGGTGCTCGGCCTCACGCACGAGAAGCCGGCCACCGAGACGATGTCCGCCGAGGCCGCTCCGGAGGCCGCCGCGGAGGAGGTCCCGGCATGAGCTCGGTGAAGATCACCCAGACGAAGTCCAAGAACGGTTCGACGAAGAGCCAGATCGCGACGCTGCAGTCCCTCGGGCTGCGCCGCATCGGGCAGACCGTCGAGGTGCGCGACACGCCGCAGGCGCGCGGCATGCTGCACACGGTCCGCCATCTGATCCGCGTCGAAGAGGACGGCTCATGAGCCCCGCCCCGAAGAAGAAGCCCGAAGCGACCGAGAAGCCCGAGCAGGAGATCGGCCTGCACTCGCTGGCGCCGACGGACGGCAGCCGCCGCCCGCGCAAGCGCGTCGGTCGCGGCCACGGCTCCGGCCACGGCAAGACGGCCGGTCGTGGCCACAACGGCTACGGCTCGCGCTCCGGCGCCAAGGACCGCGCGCGGTTCGAGGGTGGCCAGATGCCGATCCACATGCGCATGCGCAAGCTGCGAGGACCCCACATGAAGAAGTCCATGCCCTTCGAGCCGTTCCGCACCCACACGCAGGCCGTCAACCTCCAGGACCTCGACCGGTTCGACGGCGAGGTCACGCCCGCGCTGCTCGCCTCCGCCGGCCTTGCCAAGAAGCGGGACGTGCCGGTCAAGATCCTCGCCAAGGGCGCGGTGACGAAGGCGCTGACCGTCAACGCCCATGCGTTCAGCGGCAAGGCGCGCGAGGCGATCGAGGCCGCGGGCGGCACCTGCGTGATCATCGAGTCGTAGACTCGCCACCCCGTCCGCCGAACGGCCTGAGCCCATGATCTCGACCATTCTCAACGCCTTCGCCGTCGCGGACATCCGCAAGAAGATCGGCGTCACCGCGCTGCTCCTCGCGCTGTACCGCCTCGGCTCGCACATCCCGGTTCCCGGGGTGAACATCCAGGCGGTCAAGGACATCCAGGAGCAGTTCGGCGGCGGCGGGATCCTGAACCTGCTGAACACGTTCAGCGGCGGCGGGCTGTCACGCATCGCCATCTTCGCGCTCGGGATCATGCCGTACATCACGGCCTCGATCATCCTGCAGCTGCTGACGGTGGTCGTGCCGTCGCTGGAGAAGCTCTCCAAGGAGGGCGAGGTCGGGCAGACGCGCATCACGCAGTACACGCGCTACCTGACCGTCGGCCTCGCGTTCGCGCAGTCGATCGGCTACGTGTTCCTCTTCCGCTCCTTCCAGGCCAGCGCCGGGCAGCCGGTCATCAGCCACTTCAACGTGCCGACCCTGTTCCTGATCGTCATGGCGCTCACCGCGGGCTGCATGATGGTCATGTGGATGGGCGAGCTGATCACCCAGCGCGGGATAGGCAACGGCATCTCGCTGATGATCTTCGCGTCGATCGTGTCGCGGTTCCCCAACGGCGTGCAGGCGTGGTGGACGAACCCCGACCAGGTCTTCAAGGTCATGATGCCGTTCCTGGCGCTCGCGGTGATCGCTGCGGTCGTCTTCATCCAGGAGGGCCAGCGCCGGATCCCGGTCCAGTACGCCAAGCGCGTGATCGGGCAGCGCATGAGCGGCGGCGGTCAGACCTACCTGCCGCTGCGCGTCAACATGGCGGGCGTCATCCCGGTCATCTTCGCGGCGTCGATCATGGCCTTCCCGCCCACGATCGGCCAGCTGATCCAGCAGCCCTGGGCGACCGACCTGTCGAACTTCTTCAACCCGTCGAAGGCGCCGTACCTCATCGGCGAGACGGTCTTCATCGTCCTCTTCACGTACTTCTACACGGCGGTGACGTTCAACCCCGTGGACCAGGCCGACAACCTGAAGAAGTACGGCGGCTTCATCCCCGGCGTCCGGCCGGGGCGCCCGACGGCCGAGTTCCTCGACCGCGTGCTGGCGCGCCTGACCTTCCCGGGCGCGCTGTACCTCGCCGCCGTCGCGGCGCTGCCGACGATCCTCATCAACCAGACGTCGGCGAACTTCTTCTTCGGCGGCACCTCGCTGCTGATCGTCGTCGGCGTCGCGCTGGACACGATGAAGCAGCTGGAGGCGCAGCTCATGATGCGCAACTACGAAGGCTTCCTGAAGTAGCCCGATGAGCGAGCTCAACCTCATCCTCCTCGGCCCGCCCGGCGCCGGGAAGGGGACGCAGGCGGAGCGCATCCGGGAAGACTTCGACCTCGCGTACGTCGCCACCGGCGACATGCTGCGCCAGGCGGTCGCCGAGGGCACCGATCTCGGCCGGCGGGCGAAGGCGTTCATGGACACCGGCGACCTCGTTCCCGACGAGGTCATCATCGGCGTGATCATCGAGCACGTGCAGGGTGAGGACGCGCGCGACGGCTTCCTCCTGGACGGCTTCCCGCGGACCATCGGCCAGGCCGACGCGCTGGCCGCCGCACTCGACGGCCTCGGCCGGCGGCTGACGGGTGTGCTGCTCGTGGACGCCCCCGACGAGGAGATCGTGCGGCGGATCTCGGGCCGGCGGGTCAGCCCGACGTCGGGGCGCGTCTACCACGTGGAGTTCGACCCGCCGCAGACCGAGGGCGTGTGCGACGTTGACGGCTCGGAGCTGATCCAGCGCGACGACGACCGGCCGGAGACGATCCGCAAGCGCCTGGACGTCTATCACGCCCAGACCGCGCCGCTGATCGCCTACTACGAGGAGCAGGGCCTGCTCCATCGCCTCGACGGGACGGCGACGCCCGCCGAGGTCCACGATCACGTCCGCGCGAGCATCGCCACGCTGAAGCTCGAAGAGGACTTCTAGTCCCCGCTCAGCAGGCTGCCGTCGTGATCATCAAGAAGACCCCGCAGGAGATCGAGCAGATGGCCGCCGCGGGCGCCGTCCACGCCCGGACGATGAAGCTCGTCGCCGCGAAGATCCGCGAGGGCGTGACGACGCGCGAGCTCGACGAGGTCGCCGAGACGTACATCCGCTCGCAGGGGGCGACCCCGTCGTTCAAGGGCTACCGTGGCTTCACCGGGTCGATCTGCGCGTCCCCGAACGCGATGGTCGTCCACGGCATCCCGGGGCCCTACCGCCTGCAGTCCGGGGACATCATCTCGGTTGACATCGGCGTCACCCTCGACGGCTGGGTCGCTGACGGGGCCTGCACCTTCCCCGTCGGCCCCGTGAGCCCGGTCGCGGAGAAGCTGATGGACGTCACCCGCGCGTCGCTGTTCGACGCCGTCGAGCAGGCTCGCCCGGGCAACCGCCTCGGCGACATCTCGCACGCGGTCCAGAAGCGCGTCGAGGAGTCCGGGATGTCCGTCGTGCGGTCGCTCGTCGGCCATGGTGTCGGCCGCGAGATGCACGAGGACCCGCAGGTCCCGAACTTCGGCACGCCCGGCCGGGGGCCGCTGCTGGAGGAGGGGATGGTCCTGGCGGTCGAGCCGATGGTCAACGCCGGCCGCCACATGGTCCGCGTCGCCGACGACGGCTGGGCGATCTTCACCCAGGACGGCTCGCTGGCCGCCCATTTCGAGTTCACGGTCGCGATCACCGCGGACGGTCCGCGGATCCTGACCCCCTGGCACGAGGAACTGGCGTCGTGAGGCCCGATCTCGCGACGTCCGCCGCAACGGGTTTGCTACCGTGTTTGGTCCGCGTGCCGTGGAACGTCCACGCATGCCCGTTTGCTGTTGGTAGCGGCTGCCTCACGCGGCAGCCAGAGCCGGCGGCCGGCCCATCGACGAAGAAGGAACAATGAAGGTACGACCGTCGGTCAAGCCGATGTGCGAGAAGTGCAAGATCATCCGCCGCCACGGTGCGGTTCTTGTGATCTGCTCGAATCCACGGCACAAGCAGCGGCAGGGGTGATCGGCTGATGGCTCGTATCTCCGGGATCAACATCCCGCTCAACAAGCGCGTCGAGGTCGGTCTCACGTACGTCTACGGCATCGGCCGCACGACGTCGAACGAGATCCTCAACCGCGCCGGCATCGATCGCGACACCTATGTGCGCGACCTGACCGAGGACGAGGTCGTGAAGATCCGCGACATCGTCGACGAGGACCTCACCGTCGAGGGTGACCTTCGCCGCGAGCGCTCGCAGAACGTCAAGCGCCTGATGGAGATCGGCTGCTACCGCGGCATTCGCCATCGCCGTGGCCTGCCCGTCCGCGGGCAGAACACCAAGAACAACGCTCGCACGCGCAAGGGGCCGAAGCGCATGCAGGTCGCCGGCAAGAAGAAGCCCGGCAAGAAGTAAGGACGACCGATGCCCGCACCCAAGCGCCCACAGCGTGGCCGCCGCAAGCCGAAGAAGAACATCCCCATCGGCCAGGCCCACATCAAGACCAGCTTCAACAACACGATCGTGTCGCTGACCGACCGCGACGGCAACGTCATCGCGTGGGAGTCCGCCGGCGGAGCCGGGTTCAAGGGCTCGCGCAAGTCGACGCCCTTCGCCGCGCAGGTCACCGCCGACGCCGCCGCCCGCAAGGGCATCGAGCAGGGCCTCCAGAAGGTCGACGTGTTCGTGAAGGGTCCCGGCTCCGGCCGGGAGACCGCGATCCGCTCCCTCCAGGCCGCCGGCCTCGAGGTCACGAGCGTCCGCGACGTGTCCCCGCAAGCCCACAACGGTTGCCGCCCGCGCAAGCGGCGCCGCGTCTAGGAGCCGCCGTCATGGCCCGTGACACCAGCCCCCAGTGCAAGCAGTGCCGCCGCGAGGGACAGAAGCTGTTCCTCAAGGGTGAGCGCTGCCTGACCGACAAGTGCGGCTTCGAGCGCCGCGCGTACCCGCCGGGCGACCACGGTCGTGGCCGCCAGAAGCAGAGCGAGTACCGCGTGCAGCTTCGCGAGAAGCAGAAGGCGCGTCGCTACTACGGCGTGCTGGAGAGCCAGTTTCGCCGCTACTACGACAAGGCGAGCCGCCAGGAGGGGATCACGGGCGAGAACCTGCTGACCCTGCTCGAGCGCCGCTTCGACAACGTGCTCGTGCGGCTCGGCTTCGCCGCGTCCCGTCGCCAGGCCCGCCAGATGGTGCGCCACGGCCACTGGACGATCAACGGCCGTCGGGTCGACATCCCCAGCTATCAGGTCCGCGAGGGCGACATCATCGCGCTGAAGACCGGGAGCACCACCGAGCCGCTGATCCGTGAGGCGACCGAGCTGACGGCACAGGTGCCGGCATGGCTCCAGGCCGATCACGACGCGCTGACCGCCAAGATCCTGCGCAAGCCGGAGCGTCGTGAGATCACGACCCCGGTGCAGGAGCAGCTCATCGTCGAGCTGTACTCGAAGTAGCACGACGTGCAGCGCCGCGCCCGCGAGGCGGGCGCGCAGCGCGCATACGCCGGCGGTTCCTCCGACCGCCGGGACGACCACGACTGAAGGATCACCACCGCTCCGATGCTTGACTTCCAGATCCCCCGCATCACCAGTGAGACGGTCGACGAGAACCGCGGCTCGTTCGTCATCGAGCCGCTCGATCGCGGCTTCGGCTACACGTTCGGCAACTCGCTGCGCCGTGTGCTGCTCAGCTCGCTTGCCGGCGCCGCCGTGACGAGCGTCCGCATCGAAGGCGTCGCGCACGAGTTCTCGACGATCCCGGGCGTCAAGGAGGACGTCACCGACATCGTCCTCAACCTCAAGGGCGTCGTCTGCCGGATGCACTCCGACGCCGGCGAGATCGAGGCTCCGCTCGTCGTCACGGGCCCCGGCGAGATCCGCGCGAAGGACATCGACCTGCCCGCGGGCGTCGAGATCCTCAACCCCGAGGTGCACATCGCGACGCTCGAGAAGAAGACGAAGCTCGAGATGTACCTCACGATCGGCCGCGGCCGCGGCTACCGCCCGGCCGAGGACAACAAGACCGCCGATCAGCCGATCGGCGTCATCCCGATCGACTCGATCTTCTCGCCGGTCCGCCGCGTCGCCTACGCCGTCAGCCAGGCGCGCGTCGGGCAGCGCACGGACTACGACCAGCTCACGATCGACATCGAGACCGACAGCTCGATCGACCCGCAGTCGGCGCTGCGCGAGGCCGCGGAGATCCTGATCTCGCAGCTCGCGATCTTCACCGACGCGGACCGCATCGAGGAGCTGCGCGCCGGTCCGGCGGCGCAGCTCGATCACGCGGCCGCGGGCGCCATCAACGGCGGCGGCATCGTCGCCGCCGGCGGCCCGATGGACGACATCCTCATCGAGGAGCTCGAGCTCGGCGTGCGCTCGTACAACTGCCTGAAGCGCGCCGGCATCCAGACAATCGGCGACCTGCTCGCCAAGTCCGAGAACGAGCTCGGGGCGATCCCGAACTTCGGCAAGAAGTCGATCGACGAGGTCATCGAGACCCTCGTCTCCCGCGGCCTCTCGCTGCGCCAGGACTGACTCACCCGCTAGGAGTACGAAGCACCATGCGCCACCAGAAGACCCGTCACAAGCTCAGCCGCGACAGCGCCCATCGCAAGGCGCTGCTCCGCAACCTCTGCAAGGAGGTCATCGAGCACGAGCGCATCAAGACCAGCGAGGCGAAGGCCAAGGCCGTCAAGCCCGAGGTCGAGCAGCTGATCACGCTCGCCAAGCGCGGCGATCTGCACGCGCGCCGGCAGGCGCTCGCGGCGCTCGGGCAGGACAAGTTCGCCGTCCACAAGCTCTTCGAGGAGCTTGCGCCCAGGTTTGCTGATCGTCCGGGTGGCTATACCCGGATCCTGAAGCTCGGCCCGAGGCGGTCGGATTCGACGGAGATGGTGTACCTCGAGCTCGTGTAGTCCTGCGCTGGTTCGCGGATCTCGTGGCGCCTGAGGCGCCGTGTGAGGCCGGGTCTGTGCAGAGCACTATCCCCGGCACACTCGCCACCTCATGCATCCACGATCTCTCGCTACCGTCGCGTTGGCGAGGAGGACGTCCTCCGATTGCCGCAGTTGAAGGGCGTCTCCTGTGACCGTTCGGCTTGATCTGGAGTACGACGGGTCGCGGTTCTATGGCTGGTCGCGGCAGGACGGGGTGCGGACCGTCTCCGGGGAACTGGAACGTGCGCTGGGCGTGCTCGCTCGGCAGCCGGTGTCGCTGACGGTGGCTGGGCGGACCGATCGCGGCGTTCATGCGCTGGGCCAGGTCGCGTCGTACGAGGGGCCGATGGTTGCGGTGCATGCGCTGAACGCGCTGCTGCCGCCCGACATCGCGGTCCATGCCTGCGCCGCGGCGCCCGACGGGTGGAGCGCCCGGTTCGACGCTCGCTCGCGGTCCTACGCTTACCGGGTGCTGGACCGCCGGGAGCGGTCGGCACTGGAGCGCGGCCGTTCGCTGTGGTGGTCGCACGGACTCGACCGCGACATGCTGCGCGCGTGCGCAGCGCTCCTGCCCGGTGAGCACGACTTCACGGCGTTCACGCCGTCGCAGACGCTGCACCAGCGCTTCCGCAGGACGGTCGTGGCGGCGTCGTGGGACGTCGAGGGCGACCTGCTGACGTTCCGCATCGAGGCGAAGACGTTCATGCACCGCATGAATCGCGTGCTCGTCGGGACGATGATCGAGGTGGCCCAGCATCGGCGGTCGCTGGAGGACGTCGCCCGGCTGCTCCGCGGTGCCGAGCGGGCCGAGGCGGGTCCCACCGCGCCGCCGCACGGGCTGTACCTGGCGGGCGTCCGCTACGGCGGCGACGCGTGACGCCGGCGAGCCACGGGGAGCACGCCCGGGCGCGCGGACTGGTCCTCGCCGCGGCCGTGCTGTTCGGCACCACGGGCACGGCCCGGGCCCTCGGCGCGGACGACGCCTCGCCGCTGTCCGTCGGGGCCGCGCGCGTCGTGATCGGAGGTGCCCTGCTGGTGCTGGTCGCGCATCGGCTCGGCGAGCTGCGGGCACCTGCGGGGCTGCCGCGCCGCGCGATCGTCCTCGGCGCGCTCGGCGTCGCCGGGTACCAGCTGTGCTTCTTCGCCGCCGTGAAGCTCACCGGCGTGGCCATCGGCACCCTCGTCGCCATCGGGAGCGGCCCGCCGCTCACGGGCGCCGTCGGGCTGCTGCGCGGGCGGCGTCCCGAGCGCCGCTGGGCGATCGCCACGGCGCTGGCGATCGCCGGCTGCGCGCTGCTGCTGCTCCCCGGTGGCGACGTCGAGGTCGACGCCGGGGGCGTACTGCTGGCCCTCGGCGCCGGTGCCTCGTACACGGCCTACACGCTGTCCAGCAAGGCGCTGCTCGACGCCGGCGACACCCCTGCCGGGTCGATGGCGCGGGCCTTCGGGCTCGGTGGCCTGCTGCTGCTCCCCGTGCTGCCGCTCACCGGCATCGGCTGGCTCGGCCACCCCGGCGGGCTCGCGACGGCGCTCTACCTCGGGGTCGTCACGACCGCCGTCGCCTACACGCTGTTCGCGCGCGGCCTGCGCGAGCTGGCGCCGACGACCGTCGTCACGCTCGTCCTGGCCGAACCGGTGACCGCCACCGCGCTCGGGATCCTCGTGCTCGGAGAGCGGCCGGGATTCAGCGCGGCGATCGGAGCGCTGCTCGTGCTCGCCGGCCTGCTGCTGCTCGCCGTGCCGCGCCGCGGCGCGGCCACCTGACCGGTCGGCGGCCCGGTCTATCCTCGTTGCGCCCCATGAAGGTCCTGCTCACGAACGACGACGGCATCGACGCCGAGGGGCTGCAGACCCTGCGCCGCGCGCTGCTGGCCGTCCCGGGTGTGGAGCTCGTGGTCATCGCGCCGGACGGCAATCGCTCGGCGATGGCGCGGATGATCACGACGCAGCGGGCGCTGTGGATCCAGGAGGTGGACTTCGGCGACGGCACCGTCGGCTACGCGACCGACGGATCCCCGGTCGACTGCGTGCGCTTTGCCCAGCTCGGCCTGGTGGACGGCTTCGAGCCCGAGCTCGTGGTCGCCGGGATCAACCACGGGTCCAACCTGGGCGATGACGTCACGTACTCGGGCACGGTCGCCGCGGCGCTCGAGGGTCTGGTCCTCGGGCTGCCCGCGATCGCCGTGTCCCAGCAGTCGACGGACCTGAAGATGGACTTCCGCGCCGGCCGCGCGTTCGCGTTCGACGACGCCGCGCGGTTCGCGGCGCGCCTGGTGGACGAGCTCGACGCCGTGCCGCTGCCGCCGGGCACGCTGCTGAACGTCAACGTCCCCGGCACGCGCCCGACCGGCGTCGAGGTCACGCGGCTGGGCAAGCGCATCTACCGCGACGAACTCCAGCTGGAGACCGACGCCGGCGCGGGCCGGCGGCGCTACTGGATCTACGGCGACGATCCCGGGTGGCACGAGGAGCCCGGGACCGACCTCGCCGCCGTCGCCGAGGGGCGCATCGCCGTGACGCCGATCCACTTCGACCTGACGCACGCCGCGAGCCTCGGGGCGCTGGCCGATCACGACCTGGCACGGCTGCTCGAGCCCGACGCCGGCCAGGCTCCGTGAGCGCCGGGAAGGACGCCGTCGCCCGGGTCGCCGAGCTGCGCGAGCAGCTCCGGTTCCACAACGAGCGCTACTACGCCCACGACGACCCGGTCATCGGCGACGACGAGTACGACGCGCTGCTCGACGAGCTGCGCGCGATCGAGGCGGAGCACCCCGAGCTCGTCACGGCCGACTCGCCGACGCGGCGCGTCGGAGCCGAGCCCGTCAGCGCGCTGCAGAAGGTCCGCCACCCGGAGCCGATGCTGTCACTGGCCAACGCCCGCAGTGCCGAGGAGCTCGAGGGGTGGGTGCAGCGTATGCGCAACCACCTCGCGCGCGAAGGCATCGAGGACCCGGCGTTCCGCTTCGTCTGCGAGCCGAAGGTCGACGGCCTGGCGATCTCGATGATCTACCGCGACGGCGTGCTCGAGCGCGGCGCGACGCGCGGCAACGGCGAGGTCGGCGAGGACGTCACCCACAACCTGCGCACGATCCCCACCGTGCCGCTGACGATCGACAACGCCCCGCCCCTGGTCGAGGTCCGCGGCGAGATCTACATGTCCACGCACGACTTCGCCGCGCTGAACGAGCGTCGCGCCGCGGCGGGCCAGTCGACGTTCATGAACCCGCGCAACTCGGCCGCCGGCACGATCCGGCAGCTCGACCCGCGGCTGACGGCCGAGCGCCCGCTGTCGCTCTGGGCCTATGCCGTCGGCGCGGCCGATGGACTGGACCTGCGGTCGCAGTCGCAGACGCTGGAGTGGCTGCGCGAGCGCGGCTTCCCGGTGAACGCCGACATCGTCGTGCTCGACACCGAGGCCGAGGTCGTCGCCCGCTGCCAGGGCTGGGAGGCGCGCCGCGGCGCGCTGAGCTTCGAGATCGACGGCGTCGTGATCAAGGTCGACGACGCGGAGCTGCAGCGCCGCCTCGGGGTCGTCGGCCGCGACCCGCGCTGGGCGATCGCCTGGAAGTTCCCGCCGACGACGAAGGTCACCCGGCTGCACTCGATCGAGTGGAACCCCGGGAAGTTCGGCGACCTGCATCCGTTCGCCGTGCTGGAGCCGGTGCACGTCGGCGGCGTGACGGTGAAGCTCGCCACGCTGCACAACGAGGAGGACCTGGCGCGCAAGGACATCCGCCCCGGCGACGAGGTGATCGTGCTGCGCGCCGGCGACGTCATCCCGCAGGTGCTGTCGCCCGCGCCGCACGCCGCGCAGCGACCCGACCGCGCCGACCCGCCACGCCCGCCCGAGCACTGCCTGACGTGCGGCACGAAGACCGTCAAGCCGCCGGACTCGGTCTTCACGAAGTGCCCCAACCGCCTGTGCCCGGAGCGCCAGTGGCAGCTGCTCAAGCACTACGTCTCGCGGGGGGCGATGGACATCGACAACCTCGGCGAGAAGCAGGTCTCCCAGCTACAGCGCGCCGGGCTCGTGACGACCGCCGCCGACTTCTACCGGCTGACGGCCGGGCAGCTGCTCGAGCTTGACGGCTACGCCGAGATCTCCGCCAACCGCATCATCCAGAACATCGCCGAATCGCGTGCGCGGCCGTTCGGCCGCGTGCTGTTCGCGATCGGCCTGGAGGAGGTCGGCTTTATCACCGGGCGCAACCTCGCGGCGCGCTTCCGGACGATCGACAAGTTACTCAAAGCAAGCGCCGAGGAGATCGAGCAGACGCCCGGCGTCGGGCCGAAGATGGCCGTGCGGATCGCCGAGCAGCTCGCCGATGCGGACATGCGGGAGCTCATCCGCGCGCTGCGGGACGACGCGGGCGTGGGGATGGAGCTCGAAGGTCCGCCGCCGGGCGAGGGACCGCTGGCCGGGAAGACCTTCGTCCTGACCGGCACGCTCCCCGACCTCACGCGCGAGCAGGCGACCGAGTGCATCGAGGGCGCAGGAGGAAGGGTCACGTCGAGCGTCTCGAAGAAGACCGACTACGTCGTCGCGGGTGCGACGCCGGGCTCCAAGCTCGACAAGGCCGAGCGCCTCGGCGTGCCGGTGCTCGACGAGGCCGGGTTGCTCGAGCTGCTGCCGTAGCCCCTCGCGGCGGCCCCCCGACGGGCGGACACGCCGCCCACCGTACCGCCGGGGCTGCCCGGAGCCGCGGGGTCAGGGCACGCCGGCGCCGCCGGTGGGCGCCGGCGCGACGGGCGCGACGGTGTCGAGACTGGCGATCGCCGCGGCGATGCGGTCCTGGATCGCCTGCGCCCCGGTGAAGTTCATGACGCGGTTCATCAGCAGCGCGAACGCGACGTCGCCGCCGGCGCGCGTACGGCAGATTCCCGCGAGCGCGCTGACCGCGCGCAATGTTCCGGTCTTCACGCGGCAGCGTCTGAAGGCGGTCGTGCCGCGCATGCGCGCCTTGACGGTGCCGGTCTCGCCCGCGATCGCGAGCGACGCGCGGAAGGTCCCGCCGATGTCGGGCTTGTCCATGCGGGCGAGCAGGTCCACGACATCCCGCGGCGTGGTGCGGTTGGTGCGCGAGAGCCCGGATCCGTCGGCGATGCGCGGGCGAAGGCCGATCTCGCCGAGGGTCGTGCGCACGACGGAGGCTCCGGCGCGCGTCGAGCCGGCCGTCCCGTAGCGCTCGCCGAGCGCCTTGAGCAGCATCTCGGCGGCGAAGTTGTTCGATGGGACGTTGACGAAGCGGATCAGCTCGCCGACCGGCATCGACGGCTCGCTCGCGATCTTGCTCGCCGCGACCGGCGCCGTCCCGGCGCGTGGGGGACCCGAGATGCCGATCCCCGCCGCGCGCAACCGCTCGCCGAAGCGGGTCGCGGCGAACCGCGCGGCGTCGAGTTGCAGCATTGTGCCGAGAAAGCCGCGGTTGTAGGCCAGCGCGCTCAGGACGCCTCCGAGGTCGGGGTCATACCCGCTGCAGCAGCCCGAGCGCAGCCGGTCGAAGCCGCTCTCGTCGCCGATGACGGCGCCGTCGATCCGTGTCACACCGGCCGCCTTGACCGCCGCGGCGAGGCGCGCGGCCGACTCGGTACCGAAGAACGGGTCGCCGGCGCCGACGAGCACGAGGTCGCCGTGCAGCACGCCGTTCGCATCGAGCGCGCCGTCGCTCAGCGCGCGCGTGTCGAGCGTCGCCTGCGGGCCGAGACGCAGCAGCGTCGATGCCGTCGTGTAGAGCTTCTCGACCGAGGCTGGCACTCTGGCGCTCGTCGCCCGCAGCGAGAACAGCACGCGGCCGCTGGACAGGTCGCGCACGTAGGCGCCGGAGGCTGGGCTCGCGAGGCGCATCTCGCGCGCGAGCGTGCTCTTCAGGGCGGCGGCGTCGTACGCCTGCGCGGGGGCCGCGCCCAGGGCGGCGCAGGCGACGAGGAGCAGCGCTGCGAGAACGCGGTGCATCACCGCACACAACAGCGCGGCGGCGACGAAGGTGCGGCCTGCCGGCTGGCGACGCGGCCGCGCCGGGGGTTACCGGTCGGTCTCCCGGCGCTTTAGACTGCCCAGATGGGAAAGGTCCTCGTGCTTGAGCCTCAGGCCAAGGAGCGGCCCCGCCCGAAGACCGGGCGGCGCAAGCAGCGCTCCAAGACCGCGCTCGTGCTGGGCGGCGGCGGCTTCACCGGCGGCGTCTACGAGATTGGCGCGCTGCGCGCGCTGGATCTGCTGACGGTCAACCGCACGGTCAACGACTTCGACGTCTTCGTCGGCACGAGCGCGGGCGCCTTCGTGGCGGCGATGACCGCCAACGGGGTCAGCCCCGAGGAGATGATGCGCGTCGTCGATCGCCAGGAGCCCAAGCCGTTCGCGGATTTCGAGCTCGGCAGTCTGCTGCGACCGAACATCGCCGGCTTCGCCAAGAGCGCGGTCACGCTGCCGTTTCGCGCCGCGCAGCTGGCCGGCGGGATCGCCGCTCAGCTCGGGCAGGTGTCGGCGATGGACCTCATGCTCGGGCTCGCCGACGCGCTGCCGTCCGGCGCCTACACCGGCGCCGGCCTGGAGCGCTACCTGCGCGGCGTGCTGAACCATCCCGATCGCAGCGACGACTTCCGCACGCTCGCCGCCGAGCTCTACCTCACCGCGACCGACCTCGACACGTGCGAGCGCGTCGTGTTCGGCGTCGAGGGCTGGGACGACGTGCCAATCTCGCTCGCCGTCCGTGCCTCGAGCGCGCTGCCGATGGTCTACACGCCGGTCAAGGTGCGCGATCGCGAGCTCGTCGACGGCGGCGTCGTCTCCACGACGAACCTCGACATCGCGGTCAACGCGGGCGCGAAGTTCATCGTCGTCGTCAACCCGCTGGTGCCGTTCGTCAACGACTTCAAGACGAAGATCCGTACGCTGGCGGGTACGCGCACGCGGCACGTCAGCGACATGGGATTCCCGCAGATCGGCTACCAGGTCTTCAAGATGGTCGCCTACCAGCGGCTGCACGAGATGGCGCGTCAGTGGGAGCAGCGCTACCCGGGCGTCGACATCGTGCTGATCGAGCCCGAG
>JBKJRO010000103.1:0-5909 GCA_046594555.1 Solirubrobacteraceae bacterium | reverse complement strand
TGCGATCGATCGCGGTGCTGCCCTGCGACGACCCGACGCTGGTCCTGCCCAGCGGCCCCCTCCTGGGCTTCGCGCCGCCCCGCTGCCGGGTCGCGTTCAGCGCCCTGCTCTGGCTGGACGCACCGGCCACGCTCGCGGTCGGCGTCCGCGGGGGGCGCACCGGCCACACCGCGCGCATCGGCGCGCAGGTGTTCGGCATCCCGGCGGGACGGATCACGACGATCCGCGTGCTCGCGCCGAAGGGGCGATCACGCCTGGACCTGCGGTTCGACCGCCAGGAACTCCCCGCCGGCCTTCCCGACATCGCCTCCGCCGTGCTGATCGGCGGCGGACGCCGGCAGTCGATCCTCTAGGCCGCGGCGTCGCCCTCGGCGACGAGCTGCGGCGCGCCGTCGGACTCCGGGATGACCAGCACGATGTGGGTGCGATGCACGGCGACGACGTCGTGGTGCGTCCCCCGGCCCTCGGCGCCGATGAGCTCGACGACGCAGTCGGTGATCGGCACGAAGTCGCGCTCGGTCGCGTTCAGCACGTCGGTGACCCGGCTGCGGTAGCCGTCCCGGGCGAGCGTCAGCCAGCCGGAGATCCGGTGGCGCGGCGTCTCCAGGTACACGCGTTCTTGCCGATGCTGCTCCATGGACCGCGGAGAGTACCGACGCGTCAGCCCAGCGACTGGACGAGGAGCCGATCGTGCTCGTAGCTCAGGAGGCCGAGGGCGTCGGCCGGCGTGAGCCAGCGCAGCTCGTCGACCTCGTCGTTCGGCGCGAAGGCGCCGGACTCGATCGTCATCCGCCAGTAGCGCACGATCTTGTCCCGCCCGCGGTGGTCGCGGTAGCGCGCCGGCTCGAGCTCGGCGCCCAGGACGCAGCGCAGCCCGGTCTCCTCCTCGATCTCGCGCAGCGCCGCCTGCTGGAAGCTCTCGCCGGCGTCGAGCTTGCCCTTCGGCAGCGACCAGTCGTCGTAGCGCGGGCGATGCACGACGGCCAGCAGGCCGTCGCGCTCGACGATGCCGCCGGCCGCTTCGACCTCCGGCGTCACACGCCGCCGATCAGCCGCAGCGCCCGCGGGCGCAGGAGCGTGAGCAGCGTGCCGCCCCCATCGAGGCGGATCCCGGCGACGCCACCGGTCGCCAGTTCGGGCCGCGCGCCGGTCAGGTCGTGCACGATCTGACTGAAGTCTGGCTGGTGCCCCACGATCAGCACGACCTCCAGCCCGGCACACAGCGCCTGCGCCTCCTGCGCGGTGAAGCCGGAGCTGAGCGGCTCGTGCTCGACCGGCTCGATGCCGAGCGCCGCGCAGGCCAGCTGCGCCGTCTGGCGGGCGCGGACGCGGGGGCTGGTGAACACCGCCGTCGGCTCCACGCGGAGCTCGCGCAGCGCAGCCCCGGCTGACCGGGCCTCGCGCTCGCCGAGCGCGGTCAAGCGCCGCTCGGCGTCGGGTCGCGTGCCGTGGGGCTCGGCGTCGCCGTGCCGCAGGAGCCAGAGCTCGTGAGCCATCGGCGGGAACGCTACCGCCCGCCGGTAGGTTTCAGCGCGATGGCCAGCGACACCCACAGCATCGCCCCGGACGACCTCGTCCGCACCCATGCCGAGGCCGAGGCGAACGAGCGCCCGCCGCTGCTGGTCCTGGACCCGCTGACGGCGTTTCTCGACGAGCACGGCATCGGCTCCGGCGAGCTGCAGGTCGAGCCGGTCGGCGACGGCCACTCGAACGTCACCTACGCCGCCACGCGGTCGGGCGGTGCCCGGTTCATCGTCCGCCGCCCGCCGCGCCCGCCGGTGCCGCCGAGTGCCCACGACGTGCTGCGGGAGGCGCGCGTCCTGTCCGCGCTCGATGGTCGCGCCCGGGTCCCGAAGGTGCTTGCGACGTGTGCCGACGCGTCGGTCGTCGGCGCGCCCTTCTACGTGATGGAACTCGTCGAGGGGCACGTCATCACGACAGCCGTCCCGGCCGAGCTCGACACCGAGGCCGACCGCGCGCGGATCGGCGAGGAGCTGATCGACGCGCTGGTCGAGGTGCACGCCGTCGACTGGCAGGCCGCGGGCCTGCAGGGCTTCGGCAAGCCGACCGGGTACCTGGAGCGCCAGGTGCGCCGCTTCCTCGGGCTGTGGGAGATCAACAAGACGCGCGAGATCCCGGCCGTCGAGAGCGTCGGGACGTGGCTGGCGCAGCACATGCCGCAGTCGCCGACGGCGACCGTCGTCCACGGCGACTACCGCCTGGGCAACACGATGTTCGCGCTCGAAGCGCCGGCGAGGCTCGTCGCGATCTTCGACTGGGAGATGGCGACGATCGGCGACCCGCTTGCCGACCTGGGCTACTTCTCGACGCTGTACATCGACCGCGACGACCCGCCCGCGGGGATGTTCGAGCTGTCGAAGGTCACGCGCGAGCCCGGGTTCCCGCATCGGGCCGACCTGATCGCCCGCTACGAGGAGCGGTCGGGGCGGTCGATGACCGACATCCGCTGGTACCAGACGCTCGCGCTGTGGAAGTCGATCGTCTTCATGGAGGGCAACTACAAGCGGGCTGTCAGCGGCGCGACCGACGACCCGTTCCTGCACGCCTTCGGCGAGGGCGTCATCGAGCTGGCGCGGCGCGCCGAGGAGCTGACCCGTGGAGCGTGACGCGCAGGAGCCGGACCTCGAAGGCCTGCTGGTCGACTGGGGCGGCGTCCTGACGACCGACGTCTTCACCTCGTTCCGGGCGTTCTGCCGCAACGAGGGCATCGAGGCGACGCTTGTGCGCGACCTGTTCCGCCACGACCCCGAGGGGCGCCGCGCGCTGTTCGACCTGGAGACCGGGACGCTGACGGAGCCCGAGTTCGAGCAGCGTTTCGGCGAGCTCCTCGGACTGCGCGAGGACCGCGTCCCCGGCCTGGTCGACCGGCTGTTCGGCGGCATGCGCGCCGACATCGCGATGTTCGACGCCGTCAAGGCCGCGAAGGCCGCGGGCAAGCGGACGGGGTTGCTGTCCAACTCGTGGGGCGTGGACCGCTACGACCGCAGCCACTTCCCGCAGCTGTTCGACGCCGTGGTGATCTCCGGCGAGGAGGGCGTCCGCAAGCCCGATCGCGCGATCTACGAGCTCGCGATCTCGCGCATGGAGCTGCCGGCACAGGCCATCGTCTTCGTCGATGACCTGCCCGGCAACCTGAAGCCCGCCCGCGACCTGGGCATGACGACCGTGCACCACGAGGACTCGGGCACGACCGTGCGGCAGCTGGAGTCGCTGCTCGGATTGCGGTTGCACGGCATCTGAGCGCCGCAGTCACCCGGCGTAGCGCAGCGACCCCGGCGTCGTCAGCGACTCGCCGGTCTCGAGCAGCGTCTTCAGGCCGGAGAGGATCATCGGCCAGCCGCCGAACAGCTCGCCGTGGGCGCCCTCGCGCAGTTCGTCGTGGACCACCGTCAGCCGGCACGAGTCGCCGACCGGCTCGATCTCGTAGGTGATCCGCGACGGGCCCTCGGCCTTGATCTCCTCACTCCAGAGCGCGGAGAACGTCTGCACCAGCCGCCGCGGCGGGTCGACCTCCAGGTTCTCGCCCTCCCACAGCAGCCCCGGCGCCTGCGGGCTGCTCGCCTCGTATCGGGACCCGGGCGTCCAGTCGGACCGGACCCCGACGCCGAAGTTGTAGATCGCCCGCTGCTCGGGATCGGTGAGCGCCTCCCACAGCCGCTCGGGTGTCGTCTTGACGTAGATCTCGAACACCTTCTCGATCGTTCTCTCCCCTTCGAGTGTCGTCTTGAGGTCGCTCAGACCGGCGGCCTCGAGCACCTTGAGGTGCTTGATCACGCCGAAGCGCGTCATCGCCACGCGCGCCTCGAGCGCGCTGAGCGTCTGGCCGTCCTGCGTCAATCTCGGGTCAGGTCAGCCGTCCAGTCCCAGCCGCTCGCGCAGCTCCGCCCCGCGCCCGGCGCTGACGGCCCGCCCCGCGCGCTCCTCGCTGAGCTCCACGCCGTGTGCGTGGGCCGCATCGAGCAGCTCCTGGCGCTCGTCCGTCTGCCGCCCGGCGCGCAGGAACAGCCAGCACAGCAGGCAGATCGTCAGGATCGACCCCTCGACCATCATCACCCCGCCGGCCGCGACCTGATCCCCGCGAGCGGACATGTCATGGGCCCGCTCGCCGGAGCGGTAGACGTCGTAGAAGACGCCCGACCCGAAGACGAAGACGTTGCCGAGCACGCCCGCCGTCAGCCGCACCCCGAAGATGTAGATGAGCTTCGCCGCGTTGCCGAACCAGGCCGGCTTGGGCAGCGGGCCGAGCAGCGCCATCCACATGTTCGCGCCGAACGCGATGAAGCACATGTGCTGGAAGGCGTGGAGCGTGTCGTTGCGCACCGCCGCCTCGTGCAGCACCGGGACGTGCCAGGCGTAGAGGTTCAGTGCCCAGAGCACGAACGCGACGACCGGATGGGCGAGCACGCGCAGCGCGCCGAAGCCCGGCAGTCGCAGCACCGGCGCGATCAGCGGACCGGTCAGCCCAAGGACGAGCAGCAGCGTGCCGAGGTCGCCGAGCAGCAGGTGCTCGGCCATGTGGGCGACGAACAGCTGGTCGGCCAGGCGCGCCAGCGGCGAGAGCAGCGCGACGACGATCAGCGTCATCCCCGCGGCGAAGCACCAGCGCCGCCAGGCCGGCACGCCCCTCGGCGTGCCCTCCAGCCGCCGCACGCCGCGAACGTAGACCCAGCCGTAGGCGAGCGCCACGAGCAGCACGGGCAGGGCCTCGGAGAGCGCTGCGAAGCGCAGCTGGGCGATGACGGGCACGCCCAGAGCGTACGCCGCGATCAGTGGGCAGGCACGCGCGCCAGGCGCTTGGCGACGAACGGATCCGGGCCGTAGCTGCAGTTCGTGCCGGTCGACGCGCGCTGGTAACGCGCCTTGAACGACCCGGTGACCTTGGCCTTGGTCACGCGCCCGGTGACAAGCACGACGATCGGCTTCCAGGCCGTCGAGTTGGTCGTCGCGCTCGTGATCTTGAAGCCGCCGCTGCGGCCCTGCCATGCCTCCGTCGGCGCGGCGGCTAGCGCTGTCGCCACGGAGCCGGTAGCGACGAAGGTGAGCAGACGGCGATGCGGGAGCGAGGTCATACCCCGGCAGCCCATCAGCCGGCGGCGATCAGCGCAACCCCGCCGAGCGCGAGGGCGATGCCGACGAGCTGGACCGTGCGGACGCGCTCGCCGAGCACGACCCGTGCGAGCAGCACGGTCGTCAGGGGGAACAACGATCCGACGACGGAGACCGCGCTGAGCGCGCCCTTCGTCAGCGCGACGCCGTAGAGCGAGGTCGCGGTGATGTCGAGCAGGCCGGCCGCCCCGATCAGCCGCCGGACCGGGGCGGGTGGCAGCGCGATCCGCCGCACGCTGACGATCCCCGCCAATGCGATGACCGGGATGCCGCGGGCGGCGACGAGACCCCAGGCGATGCTCTGGTCGGCGACCGAATCGAAGAGGACGTAATACCCCCCGAACCCCACGGCGGCAAGGCCCGCGAGCACCAGCGGCCGGCGCGAGCGTCCGGACTGCGCATCGTCCTCGTGCCGGCCCTCGATCGAGACGAGCACGATGCCCGTGAGCGCAGCGACCAGTCCGACAGCGAGGAGGCGGGAGAACGGATCGCCACCCGCCACCCCGACGATCGCCGGCAGCGCGGCGCCGCACGCGGTGATCGGAGCGACGAGGCTCATGCTGCCGAGCGACAGAGCCGTGAAGAACAGAGCCAGGCCGCTTACGCCCGCGATGCCCGCGGCGGCCCCCTGGGCCAGCGTCGCGACATCGGGGACGGGCTCGCCCGACAGGACGGCGACGAGCAGGATGACGATCAGCCCCGTGCCCTCGACGCCCAGCACGACGGCGGGAACCGGAGCGCGCCGGCTCGCCAGGCCCGACAGGAAGTCCGTCGAGCCCCAG
>JBKJRO010000004.1:0-13408 GCA_046594555.1 Solirubrobacteraceae bacterium | reverse complement strand
GATACCCCTCGATGAACCACTTGAGGCGGCTCAGTGGCAGGCCGAGGATCCAGCCCGGGATCCGCTTGGTGTTGGTGGCGAATCCAAGCCGGTCCATGAGCGCCAGCAGGAGCTTGGAGTGGATGAAGATCCCGGCCGACCGCGCCGGGCTTGCGGCCGCACGCACGACATGCAGGCCGAACTGCGCCTCGATGACCGCCGCCGCCCGGTCGAGCGTGGCGTCGTCACAGCTGATCGTGAGGAACGCGTTGCCGGGGCTCTCGTGCCGCGAGCCCTCCGCGACCCACAGTCCCAGGAGCCACAGCAGCTCGTCAGTCACCTCGACCCGAGCCGGCAATGACGCATGCCCGCGCTTCGCCCGCACACGGGCACCATCCGGCAGCCGATCGACAATCCGGCGCGCGACCGGAAGCGGCACGCGGTTGGTGTCGCGCATGCGGATGAGCTTCGTCCAGGCGCCGTTTCGCCAGTTCGGCCCGGCGCTGCGCCGCTCCGACACCAGCAGTCCGAACAGCTCCTCGCGGCGCTCCCAGGCCAGTGCGCCGAACCCTGGCGCCTCAACGAGAAGATCCCACGGGTCAGCCTCGGTGCGACGCCAGACGTCGAGCATGTCGAACTCGGCTACATCGCGTTCGGGGACCTCAATCCGGCGGGCGATTGCGACGCGGTCGCCGACGTCAAGGTCGTCAACCGGGATCGCCTCAGGCTCGCCGTCGACTCCCTCGACGAAGATGGAGTGATCGCCCGTGACGCGGATCGAGCGGCCGTAACGAGTACGGACCTCGAAGCAGCGCTCGTCGGTTGGATGCGCGATGAGTGATGTCGCCGGGGCGGCGACCATCCGGCTCGACCCGTCGAAGGCCGGTACGCGGTACCCGTCCAGCGGATACTCAACCGCGGGGGAGCGCTCCGCGAGGGCGGTGCCACCGCCGATGGACGGCGAGACGTACTCGGCGCGAGCCTTGCTCACGGACAGTCGGGAGGCAAGCTCGGCCACGGTTCCTCTGTGCAACTCGGTGCCGTCGTCGTAGAGGACCTGCTCGTCGGCAAGCACAGAGTTGAAGATCCGGATGATCGCGGTGTCCACGCCCTGCTGACGGTGGTAGGCCATCGTCAGCGCCTCGGCGTAGCGCTTGGCCTCGTCATAGACGCCGCGCGGGCCGATCGGGTTGACGTTCCCCCAGTAGCTCTCGTCCTGCGGGTGCACGTCGGGGTCGCCGTAGACCTCGCTCGTCGAGGCGATGAGGAAGCGCGCGCGGTGCTGCTTGGCAAGGCCGAGCGTGTGGTGCGTGCCGTGCGAGCCGACCTTCAGGGTGTGCAGCGGCAGCCGCAGGTAGTCGATCGGCGATGCCGGGGACGCCAGGTGGTAGACGATGTCCACCGGCTCGTCGACGAAGTACGGCTCGACGATGTCGGCCTGCACGAACTGGAACTCGGGCACGCGGATGTGCTCGATGTTGCGGAGCGAGCCGGTCTCCAGGTTGTCCACGCAGATGACGCGGTTGCCCCGGCGCAGCAGCTCGTCGCACAGGTGCGAACCGAGGAACCCGGCGCCGCCGGTGACGAGACAGGTCGGCATCAGGGTCTAGCCTAGGGGCTCATGCGGCTGGATACTCGGACGGCGCACCGCAGCGTACTGCTCGCCATCGTGGGCGCGCTCGCGACAGCGCCGGCCGCACCGGCGAGCTGGTCCACCCCGGCCATCCTCTTCCAGGACGCGGGTTCCGGGCTGTTCGCGGCGGCCGGCGACCCCAGCGGGCGGGCGTTCCTCGTCGCCGGGGGCGTGGCGCCGGACGTGCCGCTCGTCGTGACCGAGCGCGGTCCCGTCAGGACCGGCGGCTCCGACACGGTGCTCGAGTGGGGTCCCGGGCAGCCGCTCGACGGCTCGGTGCTCGCCTTCACCTCCTCCGGGCTGGGGCGCGCGGCCATGCGCGGCGCGGCGGCGGGCGCCGGCTCGGGCGTGATCAGCTTCCGGGTCGGCGGCGCCGACGGCGACCAGGTCGCGGCGCTGATCCGCGACCCGGGCGAGACCTTCGGGCCCGCGAAGCGGATCCTCTCGACCGCGTACGGCTGGCTCAGCGATCCGGTGCCGGCGATCTCCCCCAACGGCACGATCGCCGTCGCGTTCGCGGCGCAGAAGGCGCGCAGCTCGGACCCGGTCAGGCGCGGCCCGCGGCCGGCGACCGTGACGCGCGGCCACCCGAGCGTGATCGTGCGCGTCGCCGGCGACTTCTGGGGCCGGATCCATGTGCTCGCCGCCGCGACGACCTCGCCGCCCGTGGTCGCCGTCGGGTCGGACGATCGGCCGCTCGTCGCCTGGCTGCGGGGCGCACGCGTCGAAGCGACGGTCCTTGCCGAGGACGGCCACTCCGGCCGCGTGCGGCGCGTCGGCACGGCCCGCGCGGGCAGCCGGATCGCCATCGCCGCGGGCGCCAAGGGGCGCGCCGTGGTCGCCTGGGCCGACGCCAACCGCACCGTCCGCGTCGCCCGCAGGTCCACGTCGGGCTTCGCCGCCGGGCGCCGCGTGCAGCAGGGCGGTGCGAGCGCCGTCGGCGGGCTGACGGCCGCCATCGACGATCGGGGGCGGGTGTTCGTCGCCTGGCGCGACGGGACCGATGCCGCCGGCGGGATCGTCGTCGCGCAGGCGGGGCTGAAGGGCCCGTTCCAGATCTCGACGATCGCCACCGGCGCCGCGCTCGGCGACCCCGCGATCTCCGCCCGCCCCGGCGGCGGGGCGATCGTCGCCTGGCGCGCCCCGTCCGGCTGGACGGCGGCCCCGGCCACGCCGAAGGGCGTGTTCGCGGCGCCGACGGCCGTGTCGGCCGCCCTGGGCCGGGGCGACGAGACGCTGCGGGTGCCCGCCGTCTTCGCCGGTCCCGCGACGAGCTTCGACCTGGTCTGGCGCCAGAACCTCGTGAACGTCCCGGTGCCGGGACCGGCGATCCTGACCGCGTACGGCGACCAGCCGCTGGAGTGACGCACGGCCCTGCGGCCGCGGGGTCCTAGGATCCACGGCATGCCCGCCCAGCCCTTCGTCGTCCAACTCAACGAGCAGATCGCGCACGAGTTCGCCGCGCATCAGCAGTACGTGGCGATCGCCGTGCACTACGACGCCGAGACGCTCCCGCGCCTGGCCTCGTTCTTCTACGCGCAGGCGCTGGAGGAGCGCGGCCACGCGATGATGATGGTCCAGTACCTGCTCGACGCCGGCGTCGACGCGACGATCCCCGGCGTCGCGGCGCCGCAGTCGAGCTTCGGCGACATCGTCGAGCCCGTCGCCCTCGCGCTCGCCCAGGAGCAGCGCGTCACCGAGCAGATCAACGCGCTCGCCGGGACCGCGCGCGCGGCCGGCGACTACGCCAGCGAGCAGTTCATGCAGTGGTTCATCAAGGAGCAGGTCGAGGAGGTCGCGAGCATGAACGCGCTGCTCACGATCGTCGAGCGCGCCAAGGACAACCCGATGCTCGCCGAGGACTACCTGGTGCGCGAGAACGCCGGCGGCGAGTCGGCCGACCCCACGGCGCCGTCCCCCGCGGGCGGGCCGCTGTGAGGACCGGCCATCTCCGTGCCCCGAGACGCCCGTCGAGCGGCGACGCGCTGTCGGTCTGACGTGGGCTGGCCGGCGCCGCTGAACCCGGTGCTCGAAGGCGGGGCCGTCCGGCTCGAGCCGCTCGGGGCCGGGCACGAGGCCGGCCTGCGTGCCGCGGCCGCGGCGCCGGAGATCTGGACCTGGCTGCAGCAGCCCTCGCCGGCCGACGACCCCGCCGTCTTCGACGCCTGGTTCGCCGACGCGCTCGCCGCGGGCGCGTCGGGCGCCGAGGCGCCGTTCGTCACGCTCGACCGCGCGAGCGGGCAGGTGCTCGGCTCCACGCGGTTCATGACCCTGCGGCCCGAGCACCGCGGGCTGGAGATCGGCTGGACCTGGCTGACCCCCGCGGCCTGGCGGACCGGCGTCAACGTGCAGGCCAAGGCGCTGCAGCTGGAGCATGCGTTCGAGCGGCTGGACTGCCTGCGCGTGGAGCTGAAGACCCACGCGAGGAACGAGCGCTCACGCGGCGCGATGGAGCGGCTCGGCGCGCAGTTCGAGGGCATCTTCCGCCGCTACCAGGTGACGCCGAACATCGACGGCGGCGTCCGCGACAGCGCGTTCTACAGCGTCACCGACCTCGACTGGCCGGCGCTGAAGCCGGCGCTCGCCGCGCGGATCGCCCGGGCGGGCGCGCGGGCTACGGGCTGAGCGCGTCCGCCCGGGCGGGCGCGCGGGCTACGGGCTGAGCGCGTCGCCGGGGGACTGCGGCACGGTGCCGTCCACCCAGCGCCGGTCGCCCGCCTCGACCTCGAGCTTCCAGATCGGGACGGCGGCCTTGACCGCGTCGATGATGTCGCGCGCGCCGGCGAACGCCTCGCCGCGGTGCGGTGCGCTGACGGCGACGATGACGCTGGGCTCGCTCAGCGGGACGACGCCGACGCGGTGCTCGACGGCGGCGGCGCAGAGCCCGTGGGTCGCGGCCGCACGCTCGGCGATCTCGCACAGCGCCGCGAGCGCCATCTCCGTGTAGGCCTCGTAGTGCAGCTCGTCGACCGCGCGGGTGACGCCGTGGAAGGTGACCAGGGCGCCGGCGCGGGGGTCGCTCGCGAAGGCGATCAGGGCATCGGCCGACAGCGGCGTGTCGACGATCGCGGCGTGGATCCGTCTCGCGTCTCCCCCGGAGACCGGCGGGATCAGCGCCAGCTCGTCGCCGGCGAGCAGGATCTGCTCCGGCGGCGCGTACTCGCGGTTGACGGCCAGGACGCAGGCGAGCTCCGCGGTGAGCTCCACGACCTGCGGCGCGGCGAGCGCGTCGGCGACGCTCGCGCCCTCGGGCAGCTCGAGCTCCAGCTCGCCGGACCCGGCGCGCTCGCGGAGCATGGCGAAGAGGCGCAGGCGGACGATCACGAGGCAAACCGTAGCGTCGCGCGGGCCGTCCGGTTGGCGCCTGCACCGGACGTAGAATCGACCGTTCCTTCGAGACCGGACCCGGGAGCACACCGTGAGGCACGCCACACGCAGGCTGGGACGCACGAGGCTGAGCGCGACGTTCGCGCTGCTGGCGGTCGCCGTGGCGTGCGCCGCGTGGGCCGGGGCGGCCGGCGCGGCGACCCCGTTCGACATCGGCAACGGCACGGACGCGCGGCTCGCGGTTGCGCCCGACGGCCGCGGGCACGTCGTCTGGATCGTCGCCGGCTCGGCCACGACCGCCGGCACGGCCGGGTACTGCCGCATCCCCGCCGGCGGCAGCACCTGCGAGGCCACCCGGGGGTTCACCTTCCAGCGCACCGGTGGCGACCTGCCATCCCCGGGCCCGGTGAACGTCTACGCGGTGTCGGCCACCAAGATCGTCGTCATCGCGACGTGCGCCGGCTGCGGTGGCCCGCTGGACACGAACGCGGGCCATGCGTTCGCCTGGACCTCGGCCGACGGCGGCACCACCTTCACGCCGGAGAACGGCGTGCTGGTGGGGCGGACGCCGACGTCGAGCGCGTTCGGGCCGGACGGCGCATGGCTCGAGGAGACCGGCGTGTTCGTCTCGCCCGTCGACGGCAACCAGGTGGCGCCGTTCGCCGGCTCCGGCGTCGAGGCCCCGGCGCTGATCCAGGTCGGCGCGTCCGGCGCCAATGACGCCCCGAGCGTCGTGCGGGTCCCGGGGGCGAACCGGCTCGTCTGGGCCGCGAGCGACCTCGGCGCCGTGCACTACGCGACCTTCAGCGGCGCGGCGCTCACGCAGAGCGACATTCTGGCTCCCGCGTCGTGGACGACCGACCAGACGCTCGTCACGCCCGAGCCCGACTCCAAGGGTCCGGCGCTGAGCGCGGGGCCGAGCGGCGTCTTCCTCTCCTACCTCGATGACGTCACGGGCGACAACCACCTCGCGCTGCGCAAGCTCGACCCGGCGAGCGGGGCGTTCGGCCCCAGCACGTTCGTCGAAGGCGCCGACGCCATCGACAACGACGTCGGCTACCCGGACTCCACGCAGGATCCGAGCGGCCGGCTGCACGCGGTGTGGCGCAGCCTGGCCGACGACGGGCGCCTGCGCTACGTGCGCTCGGGCACCGCGGGCACCGGGTTCGGCGCGCCGGTGACGCTGGCCACCGGGGAGACCTTCGTCGAGCCGGAGATCGGTGCCGGCGGGGACGGGAATGGCTGGGTGGTTTGGCGCAACACGTCCAGCGGCAAGGTCCGCGCGGTTCGGATCGACCTCGGCGGGGATCCTGGATCCACGCCGGCGCCGGGGACCGCGACGCGCGACGCGACCGCTCAGGTCCCGGGCGCGTCGATCAGCTTCGGCGTCCCGGGCACCTGCGTCCAGCCGGGGGCGAGCTTCAAGGTCACGCTCAAGTGGAAGCGCAAGAAGCGCAAGGGCAACCTGTTCGTCAAGGTCACGCGGGCGGACTTCTACATCGGGGCGAAGGTCGTGAAGCGCGACCGCCGCGCGCCGTTCGTGCAGACGCTGAAGGTGACCGCGTCGGCCAAGCGCGGATCCACGATCACGCTCCGCGCCCGGGCGTTCATCAAGGTCAAGCACGGGAAGCCGCCGAAGAAGTCGATCCGGTCGACGATCAAGGTCTGCGCCTGAACGCCCGTTCGCCGGCCCGCGCAGAGCCCGCGCCGGCGCTACCGTTCCGGCATGGCTACCACCCCGGACGAGCGCCTGACCATCGCCCCGATCGTCGGCCCCGACGACCCGCGCGTCTTCACCGACTCGGGCATCGAGATCAACGAGCTGTACACCGAGGCCGATCTGCCCGGCGACCTGCGGCTCGGCGAGCCCGGCGAGTTCCCGTACACGCGCGGCCCGCACCGCGAGATGTACCGCAAGCAGCTGTGGACGATGCGCCAGTACGCGGGCTACGCGAGCGCCAAGGAGTCCAACGAGCGCTATCGCTACCTGCTCTCGCGCGGCGGCACCGGCCTGTCGATGGCGTTCGACCTGCCGACCCAGCTGGGCCTGGACTCCGACAACCCGCGCTGCCTGGGGGAAGTGGGCCGGACCGGCGTCGCGATCGACACGATCGACGACATGCGGACGGCGTTCGACGGGATCCCGCTCGATCAGGTCTCGACGTCGATGACGATCAACGCCCCGGCCGCCGTGCTGCTGATGCTCTACGACCTGGTCGGCGAGGAGCAGGGCGTGCCCAGCGCGCAGCTGCGCGGCACGACGCAGAACGACGTGCTGAAGGAGTACATCGCCCGCGGCAACTACATCTACCCGCCCGGGCCGACGATGCGGCTGACGACCGACGTGTTCGAATACTGCAACGAGCACATCCCGCGCTGGAACACGATCTCGATCTCCGGCTACCACTTCCGCGAGAAGGGCTGCTCGGCCGTGCAGGAGGTGGCGTTCACGCTGTCGTCGGGCATCGCCTACGTGCAGGCCGCCGTCGATCGCGGGCTCGCCATCGACGAGTTCGCCCCGCGGCTGGCGTTCTTCTTCAACGGTCACAACAACGTCTTCCAGGAGGTCGCGAAGTTCCGCGCGGCGCGGCGGATGTGGGCGACGATCATGCGCGACCGCTTCGGCGCGACGAACCCGAAGGCGCTGATGCTGCGCTTCCACACGCAGACGGGCGGCGTGACGCTCCAGGCCCAGCAGCCCGAGGTCAACATCATCCGGGTCGCTCTGCAGGGCTTCGCCGCAGTGGCCGGCGGCACCCAGTCGCTGCACACCAACGGCTTCGACGAGGCGCTGGCGCTGCCGACGGAGCGCGCCGCGAAGATCGCGCTGCGCACGCAGCAGATCATCGGCGCCGAGTCGGGCGCGACCGACACCGTCGACCCGTTCGCCGGCTCGTACTTCGTCGAGTCGCTGACGGAGGAGATCGAGTCGCGCGCGCTGGAGCTGATCGCGAAGGTCGACGAGCTGGGCGGGTCGGTCAACGCGATCGAGTTCATCACCGCCGAGATCGACGAATCGGCCTGGGGGTACCAGGAGCGCTACCGGCTCGGGCAGGACGTCGTGGTCGGCGTCAACGAGTACGTCGAGGACGAGGTCGAGGTGCCGGACCTGCTGCGCGTGGACCCGGAGTCCGAGCGCGAGCAGCTCGAACGGCTCGCGGCGTTCAAGGCCTCGCGCGACCACGGACTGGTCGAGCAGCGGCTCGAGGAGCTCCGCGCCGCCGCGCGCGGGACCGAGAACCTCGTGCCGGTGATCCGCCAGGCGCTGAAGGACCGGTGCTCGATGGGCGAGGTCTGCGGCGCGATGCAGGACGTCTTCGGCACGTACGCCCCGACGTTCTGAGCCCCTCCGCCCCGAACTGCATGCGGTTGTGCCCGGATAGCGGGCAGTATCCGATGCGGTTCAGCGTCAGAGGGCGCTGCGGATGGCGGCGACCACCTCGGCCGGCCGCGTCGTGACCTGCTTCCAGGTGAAGCGCAGCACCCTGTGGCCGGCGGCGGCGAGCACCGCGTCGCGGTGCCGGTCGCGCTCAGCCGCCGCCCAGGTGTCGTGATACCTGCGGCTGTCCGCCTCAACGACCAGCCGCGACGAGCGCCACAGCAGGTCGACCTCGAAGCCGTGCAGCATCACGTTGACCTCGGGCCGCGGCAGGCCGGCGCGCTCGGCGAGGGCGAACAGCCGCTCCTCGAGGCCGCGGTGTGTCGGCGCCGGAGACCAGTCGGCGAGGATCGCGCGGATTCTCGGCGCACCGTCGCGACCGTGCGCCGCACGGAGCACCGCGTCGACATCAAGCAACCGCAGAGCCTCGGCCCGCTCCAGCGTGCGCCGCAGATCAGCCCAGCCCAGCTCGCCCGCGAGATCGGCAAGCGTGCGGGCTACCGACGTGATCGGGAGGCCGTCGAGGACGGCGCGATCCTCGACCGGCAGCCGGCGCGTCACGTGGACGGCGACCCCAAGGATGCCGGCGGCTCCCGAACGCGGCACGGTGACGTGCAGCATCCGGCCGGACGTCGGCCGCACGTCCCAGGCCGCGCCCGCCGAGCGCCGCTAGAGCAGCGCCCAGTCGCCGCACGCGAGCACCGCGGCGAAGCGGCGGCCCCGGACACCGACGTCCAGGTGCCCCACGGCGTACACCCCGCGATGCAGTGGATGCAGCCGGCGGCGCGCGACCGCCCTGGCGACCGCGCTGCTCGACATCCCGAGCGCCCGGAGCTGGGCGGCCGACACCGCGCCGCCCTGGCGCGTCGCCAGGTCCGCCAGCCGCTGATCGCGGACCGCGCCGGGTTGTGCCCGGATAGCGGGCGTTATCCGATGCGATTCGTGCATGGGGCCCAGCGTGGCGGGCGATGTGTGCCGGTGCTGCGGCCTGATCGCCACGGCTACGTGCCGCGGGTGCGCGCTTGCAGCGGGGCGGCCAGGCAGGTCCCGGAGCCCGGGACGGCGAAACCGCGTTGAGCCATGGCCGACCACGTCGCCCAGCGCACCCTCGTGAAGTCACCGCCGGAACTGTGGGCGGAGGTGAGCGAGCAACGGACGCTCGCACATCGCCTTGAGGCGTTCGGTGAGATCCGCATCACCCGGCTGGAGCCCGAGACATCCGTCGCCTGGGAGGGCAACGACATACGCGGGACGGTGGAGCTCGAGCCCGCCGGGTGGGGAACGATCGTCACGCTGCGGGCCGCGCCCGCGGCGCAGGAGCCCGCGGCCGAGACCAGCGAAGCGACCGGCGAGCACGGCACGACGGCGCCGCGGAAGACCGGCTTCTTCGCCCGCATGTTCCGCCGCCGGCGCCGAACGGCAGCGACGCCGGAGGAGCAGCAGCCTCCGGACCCGCTTCCCCTCGATGCTCTCGAATCCGAGGCAGCCCCCGAACCCGCGGCGCCCGGACCCTCGATCGACGCCCTCCTCACCGCGGTCCTCGACGGCCTGGGCTCCGCGCACCACAGGCCGTTCTCGCGCGGCTGAACGGAACGCCCGTCCGGTTCCGGTTGCCGACGCCCGGCGCGCGGGTTACCTTCGAGGCATCGCTCTCCGCCTGCTTCTCCTCGCCGCCGCGGTGACCGCCGCCCTGGCCCTCGCCGCGCCCGCCGGTGCGGCGTCGTTCAACGACCCGTTCGGCGTCGGCGACAACACGGGCCTGAACTCGCTCGGCCAGAACGTCACCGCGCCCGATATCCAGTCGGCCAGCCATCAGTTCCTGCCCGACGGGCGGATCGAGATGGCGTACTTCCTCGCGCCCGCAACGATCGGCGTCTGCCGCACCCGCGTCGGTGACGCCGACTCCGACACCGCGCCGCTGCCGAATTTCGCGCTCTACACCGACTCGACCCACGAGAACGACCCGGACTTCCGCATCGTCTACCGGACGGACATCGACGAGTACTTCCTCCGCGACAAGTTCGGAACGCACGACCCGATCATCGGATCGAGCACCGGCGGCGCGTTCACCGTCGTCAACGTCGCCGGCAGTGTCACGGTCCAGTTCGACGCCAAGTACATCGGCAAGCCCCAGCAGCTGCGCTGGATGGCCTCGCAGACCTGCCGCGGGACGCTGCCGTTCGAGGACGTCGAGATCGTCCCGAACACCGGCTTCTACACGCTCGACCTGCCCTTCCCGCCGAAGCCCGATCCGGGGTACGACCCGCCGACGCAGGGCACGCCGGACCCGCTCCCGGACGCGCTGCCGACGACCACCTCCGCCGCCAGGACGCGGCTGACCGCCGGCGCGACGGCCGCGGTCAGGCGCCTCACCGCCGGCATCCCCGGCACGGGCGTCACGCTGTCGTTCAGCGGCCTGCCCGCCGGCAACGTCCTGGTCCTGCTGGGAACGAGGACGCTTCTGGCGCGTGGCAGCGCGGACACGAAGGCCGGCAAGGCCACCGTGCGCCTGAAGCCCACGAAGGCGGGGAAGCGCCTGCTCCGCGGCACCGGAACCCTGCGCACGCGGCTGAAGTTCGTCTTCTCACCCCGCGGCGCGGGCAAGCAGACCACGATCACCCGCACGGTCACGCTCAAGCGCCGGCGCTGACGGCGGCCCGGCCGCAGGGGCCGCTCTTCTAGACTCCGCCGCCGAATGAGCCACCGTCAGACGAGCCCGGAGACCTACGAGGCGAAGCTCGCCCTTCTCGAGGACCTGCGCCAGCAGGCGGCCCACTCCTCGCCGGAGGCCGAGGAGAAGCAGCACGCCAAGGGCAAGTACACGGCCCGCGAGCGGATCGAGAAGCTGCTCGACCCGGGGTCCTTCCAGGAGCTCGACACGTTCGTGCGCCACCGTACGCACGACTTCGACATGCAGAAGCAGCGGCCCTGGGGCGACGCCGTCGTCACCGGGCACGGCACGATCGACGGCCGCCGCGTCTGTGTCTTCAGCCAGGACTTCACGGTCTTCGGCGGCTCGCTCGGCGAGGTCATGGCCGAGAAGATGTGCAAGATCATGGACCTGGCCGCCAAGATCGGCTGCCCCGTGATCGGCATCAACGACTCGGGCGGCGCGCGGATCCAGGAGGGCGTCGTCTCACTCGGCGCCTACGGCGACGTCTTCGTGCGCAACGTCATGTGCTCGGGCGTGATCCCGCAGATCAGCCTGATCATGGGGCCGTGCGCGGGCGGCGCCGTGTACTCCCCCGCGATCACCGACTTCATCTTCATGGTGAAGGAGACCTCGCACATGTTCATCACGGGCCCCGACGTGATCAAGACGGTCACCGGCGAGGAGGTCGGCTTCGAGGAGCTCGGCGGCGCGATGACGCACAACACCAAGTCGGGCGTGGCGCACCTGGCCGCCGACGACGAGGACGCGCTGCTCGAGGACACGCGCTACCTGATGTCGTTCCTGCCGCAGAACAACCTCGAGACGCCGCCGCACGTCGCCCCCAGCGACGACCCGGACCGCATGGATCCGGAGCTCGACACGATGGTCCCCGAGGCGGCCAACAAGCCGTACGACATGCGCAACGTCGTGCGGTCGGTCGTGGACGACGGCGAGTTCTTCGAGATCCACGAGCACTTCGCGAAGAACATCATCTGCGGCTTCTCGCGCCTCAACGGCCACGCGATCGGCGTCGTCGGCAACCAGCCGGCCCAGCTCGCCGGGGTGCTCGACATCGACGCCAGCTCGAAGGCCGCGCGCTTCGTGCGCACGTGCGACGCCTACAACATCCCGATCCTGACCTTCTGCGACGTGCCGGGCTTCCTGCCCGGCACGAGCCAGGAGTGGAACGGCATCATCCGCCACGGCGCCAAGCTGCTCTACGCGTTCACCGAGGCGACCGTGCCGAAGATCACCGTCGTCACGCGCAAGGCCTACGGCGGCGCCTACGACGTCATGTCCTCCAAGCACCTGCTCGCGGACTTCAACTTCGCCTGGCCCCAGGCCGAGGTCGCGGTCATGGGGCCGGAGGGCGCCGTCAACATCATCTACCGGCGCGACATCGCGAAGTCGCCGACGCCGGACGAACGCCGCTCCAAGCTGATGGACGACTACAAGGCGCGCTTCGCTAACCCCTACTCGGCGGCCGAGCGCGGCTACATCGACGACGTGATCGTCCCCCACGAGACGCGGCCCAAGGTCATCACCGCGCTCGAGACGCTGATCACCAAGCGCGTCGCACAGCCCAAGCGCAAGCACGGCAACATCCCGCTGTAGCGGTTCCCCGCTCCTTCAGCGCTCGATCGTCGCGTCGTCCACGCGGCCATCGCGCGCGGCCGCTGCGCGCTCGTGAGCTTGCGGGAGCACGCTCACCGCGCGGCGTCGCGACCGTCGCGCGTGGGCCGTCGCAGCTCCGTGACACGAGGGCACCCAACATGCGCTTGCGCTGCAGCAACCGCGGACTCGAGTGTTCATCCCGTGCCGCGCGCGCCTACCGCCCACCCCGCTCAGCTACACCCGCTCGTACCGCTGCCCGATGAGGTTCGTGCACTTCTTGTTCGATGCGAAGGCAAAGTGCACGAGCCTCGTGCTGATCCGCTGATCGCCGCGTTCTGCGGACATCAGGCTGGGGTCGTGGCGGGACGCCAGCTGCTCGCCGGCGGCCTAACCCGCAACCATCTCGCGAACAGGATGCGGCGGCGCCAGCTGGTCGCGCGGTTTCGCGGCGTCTACGCACCCGGTCACTTGCATCTCGGGCGCCACGGACACCGGACCGCCGTGGTGCTCGCGATACGCGGCAGCTTCCTCACCCACCTGAGCGCGACGGAACTTCACGGGCTGGGCGGCTCAACGGGACTGTGGCACGTCACCGTGGCTGGCAACGGGGGGCGACGCAACCTGCCCCAGATCGCTGTGCATACGTCGACGACGCTCTCCGCCACCGACCTCTGCGTCGTAGGCGGGATACCGTGCACGACCGTTTCGCGCTCGATCGTCGACGCCTCCGCGCAGCTGACGCCACTGCGGCTGGCCAATCTGCTGGCACGAGCGGAGCGGGCCTCGGTTCTCCACCTCGCCGCGATCCGACAGGCGCTCGAGC
>JBKJRO010000041.1:0-3869 GCA_046594555.1 Solirubrobacteraceae bacterium | reverse complement strand
GGTGCCAGGAGATGGTGACCTTGCCGCCGGCCGGAACCTTGAAGTTGGTGGCGCGGTACTGGTCGCCGAACGCGTGACGGCCGATGATGATCGGCTTGGTCCAGCCCGGGACCAGGCGCGGGATGTTGCTGATGACGATCGGCTCACGGAAGATGGTGCCGCCGAGGATGTTGCGGATGGTCCCGTTGGGAGAGGCCCACATCTTCTTCAGGCCGAACTCCTCGACGCGGGCCTCATCAGGGGTGATGGTCGCGCACTTGACCCCCACGCCGTACTGCTTGATGGCGTTCGCGGCATCGACGGTGATCTGGTCGTCGGTCTCGTCACGCTTCTGGATCCCCAGGTCGTAGTACTTGAGGTCGACGTCCAGGTAAGGGTGGATCAGGCGTTCCTTGATGAACTGCCAGATGATTCTGGTCATCTCGTCGCCGTCCAGCTCGACAATCGGGTTATGCACCTTGATCTTGCTCATGCGTTGGCTCCTCGGTTCGACCTCTGGTTGCTTCGCTCAGCTGACCGAAGATTACCTTGACATCAAGATACTTTCTATTCGCCCCATCTGATGCGGGAGGCCACCAGGTGGGAACCCGCACTGTTCCGGCACCTGTCAACGCCTCATTCGGTCGCTGCTACCGTCAAGCCAATATTCACACTCGTCGCCCGAGAGGGCCGCAAGCCAAAGGGGCACCACCTAGTGAGTAATACTCCCGTCAAAGTCGCCGTCACCGGCGCCGCAGGCCAGATCGGCTACAGCCTGCTCTTCCATATTGCCAGTGGCGCGCTGTTCGGCCGGGACACTCCCGTGGAGCTGCGACTGCTTGAGATCACCCCGGCTCTGAAGACGCTCGAGGGCGTCGTCATGGAGCTTGAGGACTGCGCCTTCCCGACGCTCGCTGGTGTCCAGATCGGCGACGACCCGAACAAGATGTTCGACGGCATCAACCTCGCCCTGCTCGTCGGTGCGCGTCCGCGCGGTCCCGGCATGGAGCGCAGCGACCTTCTCGAGGCCAACGGCGCGATCTTCACCGGCCAGGGCAAGGCCCTGAACGACCACGCCGCCGATGACGTTCGCATCACGGTCACCGGCAACCCGGCCAACACCAACGCCCTTATCGCCATGAGCAACGCACCGGACATCCCCCGCGAGCGTTTCTCTGCACTGACCCGCCTGGACCACAACCGCGCGATCGCGCAGCTCGCCAAGCGCACCGGTGCGTCGGTGTCCGAGATCACGAACATGACGATCTGGGGCAACCACTCGGCCACGCAGTACCCCGACCTCGTCAACGCCAAGGTCCGCGGCGCGTCGGCGTGGGACGCCGTCAACGACGAGGCCTGGATCGCCGACGAGTTCATCCCGACGGTCGCCAAGCGCGGCGCGGCGATCATCGACGCGCGCGGCCTGTCGTCCGCCGCCTCGGCCGCCAACGCCGCGATCGACCACGTGCACGACTGGGTCCGCGGGACGCCGGCCGGCGACTGGGTCTCGATGGGCATCCCGTCCGACGGCAGCTACGGCGTACCGGAGGGCATCATCAGCTCGTTCCCGGTCACCTGCTCCGGGGGCGAGTACGCGATCGTCCAGGGGCTCGACGTGCCGTCGTTCTCGCAGGAGCGGATCGACAAGACGACCGGGGAGCTGGTCGAGGAGCGCGACGCGGTCCGCGAGCTCGGCCTGATCTAGCCGTGCTTCGCGGATCTCGTGGCGCCTGAGGCCACCCGTGGCCCGGGTCTGTGCTCTCGCACTATCCCCGGGCCACGTTCGGCCTCATGCATCCACGATCTCTCGCTTGACGTGTGGTGCCCGGCTCTGAGGTGGCTGGTCGTGGGCCGGCTTCGGCGGGCGCCGTCGCTTGTGGTTCGGGGGGAGGGCGCCTGGTGCGCCGCTCCGTGACCGGTGCCTCGGTGTGCCGTGCTACGCCGCGTCGACCGGGTGCCAGCCTCGGCCGTCCTTGCGGACGAGGCCGTCCTTGGCGAGGGCGGGGAGGACGCGGTAGAGGTAGTTCTGGTTGATCTTCATCGCCTCGGCGATCTCAGGGATCGTGATGCCGGGGCGGCTCGTGACGAGCGCGAGCGCCTCCTTGCCGCGGGTGCCGCTGCCCTTCGGCCGCCCGCGCTTGCCGGTGCCGGTGCTCCTGGCGGCCGGCTTGCGGCGCTTCGCCGCGGCGCGGCGGACGGGCTTCGTCGCCTTGGCGACGCCGGCGGCGCCGACGCCGGCGAGCGCGCCGACGGCGGCCTCGAGGCGGTGGTACTCGTCGACGAGCGGGCGCAGCTCCTTCAGCCGTGCCTCCATCTCGCGGAGCTTTTCATCAACGAAGTCTGCCATGTGTCAAGAATCCCTCTGTATTCCGGATGCGCTGTCGAGCCAGCGTAGCACTCGAGTTCAGGATTCTTCACACAGTGCTTTGAGTTGGCGCAGCGACCGCTCGGCCTCGACTTTCGGGATGTTCCCGGCGACCGCACGTTCGGCCACGCGGCCGAGCAGGCCGAGCGGGGCGTGGAACTCGTTGCGGTAGGCGAACCGCGTGCCGCCGTCGTGGGCCTCGAGCAGGTACTCGGTCTCCGCATGAGAGCCCGCCGGGCCCTTGCCGTGCCAGTGTGCGCGGTGCGGCGCCTCGCATGCCGCGAGCGTCCAGTGGACCTTGAACGGCGCTCCGCGCAGCGACAGCGTCTGATCCATGCGGAAGCCGGTTCGCGCCTCACCGGCGTCGACGTGGCTGAAGGAGCGGTGGATCGTCACCCAGTCGGGCAGGTGCTGGGGATCGATGGCGATCGCCCAGACGTGCTCGACGGGGGCGCCGATCTGGATGACGGTGTGGACCTCGCTCATGGACCGGGACGCTATCTGGCGCGCAGCGGCTCGCGGCGCTCCCAGTCGCGCAGCGCGCGCTCGATCGCCGCGTCCACGCGATGCAGGCGCACGCCGAAGCGCTGCTGCGCGGCGTCGTCCCGGGGCAGCAGATCCCCGTCGAGGCCCTCCATCAGCGGGCCGATGAGCTCCAGCCGCTCACCGGCGATGGCGGCCGCGAAGACGCTGGCGATGGGCGTCAGGCTGACCGGCAGGAAGACCCGGGGGCGGTCGATCAGCAGCGCGTCCGCGATCCGCTCCATCAGCTCGCCGTAGCTGACGACCTGCGGGCCGGCGATGTCGAGCGAGAGCGGGCCGCCGACCTGGCCCGTGGTTCCGGCCGCGAGCAGGTAGGCGGTGACGTCGCGGCCGTCGATCGGCTGGGTGACGTGGTCGCGCCAGGCCGGCAGCAGCATCACGGGCACGCGCTCGGCCAGGTGGACGAGGAAGCGGAACGACCGCGAGTCCGCGCTCAGCACGATCGACGCGCGGAGCGCCACGGCCTCGGGTGCCGCGTCGAGCAGCAGTTCCTCGGCCGCCAGCCGGCTGGCGAGGTGCGGCGAGGCGGCGCGGTCGCGCGGGACGAGACCGCCGAGGTAGACCACGCGCCGCACGCCCGCGGCCCGCGCGGCGTCGCGGAAGCGCGCGGCCGCGCGGCGCTCGCGGTCGAGCAGCGCGCCGGCGTCGTCACGGGCGGGCTCCATCGAGTGGATCAGGTAGTAGGCGACGTCGACCCCCGCCAGCGCGGCATCGAGCCCGGCGCCGGTGACGACGTCGCCGCGGACGACTTCGGCGATCCCCGCGGCGTGCACGCGGGAGGGGTCGCGGGCGAATCCGGTGACCTCGTGCCCGGCGGCGGCGAGGTGCGGCGCGAGCGCCGCACCGATCGCGCCGCTGGCCCCGGTGAGCAGGATCCGCATGGCGGTCAGGCTAGTACGGGTGGCCGCACGTTCTGTGCGGAATCGGCGAGCGGACGCGGCGAGGCGCCGACGACACGCATGGAACTTCCGGCCGCGCGTAC
>JBKJRO010000106.1:0-11022 GCA_046594555.1 Solirubrobacteraceae bacterium | reverse complement strand
CGTCGAAGGCACGGTCACGATCGGGGAAGCGCGCGCAGCAGGGCGAGGACCGGTTTGGCCGCGGCGCGGTACCGGGGGTTCGCGTAGCGCTCGCGGACGAGCGCGTCCGCGGCCCTGGCGGGACCCTCGGCGAGGGTCGGGTAGGCGTGGACCGCGCTGGAGACCGCGTCGATCTTGTCGCGCCGGGCCAGGCGCGCAGCGAGCTCGCCGATGACCTCGCCCGCGGCCGGGGCCGCGACGGTCGCGCCGACGAGCCGGCCGCGGGCATCGCCGACGAGCTTCGCGAACCCGAGCGTGTCACCCTCGGTAATCGCGCGATCGACCGCGTCATACCGGGTCGCCGCGATCCGGACGTCGTCGCCCCAGCGCTCGCGCGCCTCGTCCTCGGTCAGGCCGACCCGCGCGACCTCGGGATCGGTGAACGTGACCCACGGGATCGTCGCGGCGGTCTCGGCCTTGCGGCGGGTCCGGAACAACGCGTTCACCGTCGCGACGCGGGCGTGGTGCGCCGCGACGTGGGTGAACGGGAGCAGGCCTGTGACGTCGCCGACGGCGTAGATGCCCGGGACGGTGGTGCGCAGCCGCTCGTCGACGAGGACCGCGCCGCGCGCGTCGGTCGCGATGCCCGCCTCGTCGAGCCCCAGCCCGTCCGTGCGCGGCTGTCGCCCGGTGGCGACCAGGAGCTTGTCGAACCCGATCGAGCGCGCGCCGTCGGGCGTCTCGATCTCGAGCTCCCGCCCGCCGCCGGCCACGTCGCGGACCGCCGCAGCGCGCGAGGAGAGCTGGACCGCGACGCCGTCGTCGGTCATCCGGCGGGCGATCAGCTCGCTCGCCGCCGGTTCCTCTTTGAGCAGCAGCCGGTCGGCCATCTCGACGGTCGTCGTCTGCGCGCCGAGCCGGGCGAACGCCTGGCTGAGCTCGCACCCGATCGGCCCGCCGCCGAGGACGACGAGCCGCCGCGGCAGCTCGCTCAGGTCCCACAGGGTGTCGGTCGTGAGGACGTCGTCCGCGTCGGCAAGACCGGGGACGGGCGGCAGCGCCGGACTGGACCCGGTCGCGATGATCGCGCTGCGAAACCGCAGTCGGCGGCCGTCGACCTCGATCGTCCGGCTGTCGGCGAACCGTCCTTGGCCGTGCAGGACCTCGACGCCCGCCTCGCGCAGGCGCGCCGGCGAGTCGTGCGGCTCGATCGCCGCGATCGCGCCGTGGACGTGTGCCATGACGGACGCGAAGTCGATCTCGGGCTCGACGGGCGCGATGCCGACCGCCTCAGCGTGGCGCATCCGGTGGGCCAGGTGCGCGGCTGCGAGCAGGCTCTTGCTCGGCACGCACCCGGTCCACAGGCAGTCGCCGCCCGTCCGCTCGCGCTCGATCAGCGCCACGCGTGCGCCGATGCCGGCGGCGATGAGCGATGAGACGAGCCCGCCCGTGCCTCCGCCGATCACGACGAGGTCGTAGCGCTCGCTCATCGGGTCGCCTGGAGCGGCAGCAGGTCACGGAGTGCACGGTTCTCCTGTGGGTCCAAGACAGAGTGCTGCACGCACGCCGGGACCGTCCGTCCGTCGTCGGGGTGTGCCATCGCGTAGGAGCATGCCTGCAGACGCTCCTGTGCGGCACGCACCTCCGGATCGTCCGCCCGTTCGCCGCGCTCCAGCAGCTCCCAGGCGGGCGCGACGACGCGCGCGTCCATGAACGCGTGGACGACGAACGTCAGGGGCCGTGGCCGGCCGCGAACAAGCCGCCGCAGCCCGGCTCGCCGGCCGAAGCGCGCGGCCCAGCGCGCGGCCTGCGGGACGACGCTCGGATGACGCGCGATGACGCGGGTCAGCGCTCCGGCGAGCGCCCAGCGCGGGCGGTCGAAGTCCATGCCCCCAAACGCCCGCAGGAACGCATCGCGGGTGCGCAGGTCGCGCGGATCGCGGTCGTCGAGCAGCGCCGTCCAGCGGCCGTCGGCGACGATCCCGTAGGCGGAGCGGTTGCAGCGCGGGTCGCCCACCTGCAGGTGCCGCCAGGGGAGCCGCGTCCCGGCGCCCACCTCGATCTGCTCCCAGACGTCGTCGATCGTGATCGCCCGGAAGTCCTCGCGCCAGCGCTGCGGATTGCCGACGAACGCGGCGGGCTGGAAGGAGAGCATCCCGAACCGCATGCCCATGCACGATCGCACGACGCCGGCGATCTCCCCGACGTTGCGTGGCGTGACCGTCATGTTGTGGGCGAGGTCGAACCGCGCGCCGTGCTCGCGCTCGAGCCGCTCGAACATCGCGACGAAGCGCCGGCGGTAGGGGTCCAGGTCGGCCTCGGCCTTGGGGCGCGGGATCCCGGCGCGCCCGAGCATCAGCGAGTCGAAGTGACCGGCGAAGCGCAGGACCCGGAAACGCGGTCGGCCGTCGGCGGTCAGCGCCAGCTCGCGCAGGTAGCACTCGTCGAAGTCTCCGTGGGTCATGCTCAGCGGCTTGCGGCCGTGGGACTCCATGACCTGCAGGACTGCGGCATGGGTGTCGGGGCCCAGGAGCGTGACCTCGCCGCCGATCAGCTGCGCGTGCTGCCCGTCACCGCGGGCTGAGCGCAGGAACGCCATCTGTCGGTCGACCTCTAGCAGCGTGTGCCGGCCGTCGACGCGGACGCTGTTGGCCTCGCGTGCGTGGTAGCACGGGGTACAGGCCAGATTGCAGCGCGGGAACACGCCGTGGGTCCCCTCACAGCCGACGGTGCGGCGGCCGAGGAGCTGCTCCGGCGTCTGTACGCCTGCCGGGAGCTCGCGCCAGCGCTCCTCGAGGGCCGCGTGCGTGTCGGGATGGTTGGGCCGCGTCGCGGCTGCCAGGGCGGAAACGCGCATGGCAACCGTGCGCGTGAGCGGGACGCGGGTCATCGGGCCTTTGACCGCGTGGGCCGCCGGACGGTTCGCCGGAGGTGAATCGACGCGGCGCCTGGCGGGTCACAGACGTGCACGGGGGCGACCGTCCTTGGCGTCGATGACCCATCAGATCGAACAGCTCGTCTCGGGAAGCGGTCCGCTCGGCCCGCTGCTGTTCATCGCCGTCTACGCGCTGCTCACGGTGCTGTTCGTTCCAGGGTCTGTGTCGACGCTCGCCGCCGGCGCGGTTTTCGGCCCGATCCTGGGGACCGGGCTCACTGCGATCGGTGCCACGCTCGGTGCCACGGCGGCGTTCATGATCGCGCGCAAGGGCGGGCGCGCGCGTGTGCGCGGGCGCGGCGGCGCACGGATCGAGCGTGTTGATGTCTGGCTGAGCGGTAGAGGCTTCCTCGCCGTCTTGTACGCGCGGCTCGTCCCGGCCGTGCCGTTCAACGCGTTCAACTATGCGGCGGGCCTGACGGGGATCTCGTTGCGCGACTACGTCGCCGGCACGGCGATCGGGATCCTTCCCGGCACATTCGCCTTCGTCGTACTGGGTGACGCGCTCGGCGATCCGGGATCACCGCGCTTCGTCGGAGCCGTCGCCATGGTCGTCGCGCTCGCCGTTGCGGCGCCGCTGATCGACCGCGCCCACCGTCGCCGGTCAGGGGCGTCCGCTGAGCAGCCCGGCGTTGGAGACCAGGAACGGGACGACGAAGTTCAGCCCACAGCGCACCCAGGTGCCGACGCTCGCGTCGCCGGAGGCGATCACGGCCCCCTGATTGATGAGCGTGAGGATCACGCCGACGACCAGTGCGATCCGGATCGTGCGCCGCAGGTTGGAGCGCCGGCAGCAGAACGCGAACGCCGCTGACGCGCGCTCGCGGGCGGACCGGGGCTCAGACGGAGTTGAAGAAGTTGATGCCAATGCTGTCCAGGAGCTCCTGCGCCTTGATGTTGAGCTGGAACAGCTCCCCAGTAAAGACCAGGACGCCCATGGTGACGAGTACCGCACCGCCGACGCCGATCACGACCGGGAAGTGGCGCTTGATCGGCCCGAAGGCCGTGGTCATCTTCCCGAAGGCCAGTGCGGTCGCCAGGAACGGGATCGCCAGGCCCATCGAGTAGACCCCGAGCAGCAAGGCTCCGTGGCCCGCAGAGCCCGAGAGTGCGGCCGCGGCGAGGACCGCGCCGAGCGTCGGCCCGACGCACGGGGTCCAGGCGACGGCGAACGCCGCGCCGATCATCAGCGGCCCGCCGCGGCCGGCGCGCTTGATCAGGCCGTCGACGCGGAACTCGCGATTGAGCTGCAAGACGAACGGCGTCGCCAGGAAGAACAGGCCCATCGCGATCATGAACGCGCCGGCGATCTTCTCCAGCAGCGCCTGATGATCGCGCAGCGTCGAGCCGACCGCGGTGGCGCTGAGTCCGAGCAGGATGAAGATCGTCGAGAAGCTCGCGATGAACAGCAGGCTCGGGACCAGCACCCGGCGCGCGCCGGCATTCTGCAGGTCCGCGGGCGAGACGCCGATCACCGCAGACAGGTAGCCGGGGACCAGCGGCAGGACGCACGGCGACAGGAACGAGATCATCCCTGCAGCGAGCGCGGCGAAGATTCCGATGCCGGACGCCGGGTCCGTCACGAGCTGCTTCCCAGCGCGTACTGGCGGATGTCGTTGTCCAGGGACTGCTCCGTCGTGTACCCGCCGGGGCGGATGTACGTCTGCTTGCCCTTGGCGTCGTAGAAGAACGTCGTCGGCCAGCCCTGGCCACCGCCGATCGACTGTGCCTGTGCCGCGCTGTCGTCGAAGATGTTCGGGTACGGGACCGCGTGGTCCTTCAGGAACGCCTCGGCCTTGCCGCGCTGGTCCTGCGAGTCGAGGCCGACGAAGGCGACCTTGCCCCGGTAGATCTTGGCGAGGTGGGCGAAGTAGCCGAACTCCGCTTTGCAGTTCGGGCACCACGACGCCCACTGGTTGACGACGACAGGCACGCCCTTGAGCTCGGCGAGCTTGTTCGTGATCTGCCCGTCGACGACCCGGTTGGCGTCCTTGGCGTTGGCGACGAACTTCGGTCCCAGTCCTGCCGTGTCGACCTTCGCCGCGGCCACCGCCGACGTGCTCCCGCCGTCCGAGCCGCTGGACGCGACGATCGCCGCGGCGACGCCGCCGACGAGCAGAAACGTGGCGACGCCGGCAAGGACGACGTTCCGCTGCTTGCGCCGCTCCGCGGCATCCATGCGGCTCAGCGCCTCCTCCCGCTCCTCGCGTCGCTGTTGCTTGTGCTTGCTGCTCGACATGCCGGCGGGCTCCCTTGCTCATGTGACGACGAGCGCGCCAATGGCGCGCGTGCCACTACGACCCGGTGGCGCGCGCAACGGTTCAGGGAGTCTGTTCGCCGCGCAGGCGCGCGATCACGCCCGCTGCGACGTCCCCGCCCGCGTCGCCGTGATCGCGCAGGCCCGCGAGCCCGGCGATCGTGCGGCGCAACGACTCGACCAGGTGCCGGCAGCGCGGGCACATGCCCGTGTGCTCGACAACGCGTCGGCAGTCGGGCTCGGGGAGCTCGCCGTCCAGGTACTCCGAGGCATGCTCCATCGTGAAGCGATGGTCGCGGTGAAACCGCAGCGGATGGCGAAGCTGGCGGATCATGTGGTGCCTCCGTCGGGAAGATAGCTGTCGACCGCGGCCCGGACGGCGAGGCGGGCGCGATGCAGGCGGCTCTTGAACGCCGCCTCGCTCAGCCCCATGATCTCCGCCGCCTGCGCGGTCGACAGGCCCTCGACGTCGCGCAGGATCAGCGGCGCGCGGTAGTCGGGGTCGAGCTCGCGGACCGCGCGCTCGAGCGCGTCGCGCAGGTCGGCGTTCTCCAACGCCTGATGGGGCCCGGGACCCGGGTCACGTGGTTCGACGACCTGATCCTCGAGCGAGCCGACGCCGCGGGCAGCCGGCCGCCGCTGCGCCCGCCGCCGCGCCTCGTTCACGCCGATCCGGTACAGCCATGTGAAGAACTGAGCGTCGCCCTTGAAGCCCTGGATCCCGCGCCAAGCGCGAAGGAACGCCTCCTGCGTGACCTCCTCGGCTTCGTGGCGGTCGTCGATCAGTCGCACCACGACCGCGTGCAGCTGGTCCGCGTGACGCTCCACGAGCACTTCGAACGCGGCCCGATCGCCCTGCTGGGCGCGACGAACGAGGGCAGAATCACGTTCGGTCATCGGGATCCGGGGCGCCCGGCCTGCGACATGCGGTCCATCGCGGACAGCTTCGCACTCCAGCACCTCCGATGAGCCGACGGTCGCAGCGGGACCGGTCGTCACGTGGCGCCGTCCCATGAGTCCGCGCTGCCGGCGAGGATTCCCTCGCGCTGCATCCGCTCGAGCACGAGCGGGACGACGGTCGGCTGCTCGCGCGGGCCGCCCCCGATGGCGAGCAGGACACGACGGACGTGCGTGATGCCGCGCAGCACCGGGCCGCAGTCCGGGCACTCGGCGGCATGACGCTCGACGCGACGCCGCCTGCGGCTCGACAGATCGCCATCGACGTAGTCCGACAGCCACCGGCGCACGATGCGATGCTCGAGGTGGCCGTTGCGCTGCCGCACGCCTCTTGGACCCCGACACGACGCCGGCGATTCACGCTTGCTGAATCGTCCCGTCGGCCTGAGGGATCAGAGGGGCATCGACGACCCGCGGGAAAGCACGAGGTCCCGCCTGCTGACCCAGGGCATCGGGGCGCTTCGCGCTGTCGTCTCCCGGCGTGCTGCCCGGTTCCTCGTGCTCGGCGCCCTGTCTGCCTTCGGCGCTGGGGCCGTGGTGGGGATGCGCACCGCCCCGGCCGTTCCGGGCACGCCGAACCTCCTGGCGCCGCCCCTGCCGATCGCTGCCGCCGTGCCCGCCGGGGCCGTGCCGCGATTCGTTCCGGCTGCCGGCGCACCGCACGATCCGCAACAGGCGCGCGGCTGCTCGGGCAACGCCGCCGGGGCGGCCTGGGCCGACATCGACAGCGACGGTCGCCTCGACCTCTATCTGCCCGAGCCGGCGGGGCCCGGGCAGCTGTGGATGGGCCGCCCGGGCCTGCGGTTCGAGCGCCGCGCTCTTGCGGACGCCGGGATTCCCGCTACCGCAGCGAACGCGGCGTCGTTCGCGGACTACGACAACGACGGCCGGCCCGATCTCTACATCGCCGCCCGCGGCGTCGACCGTCTCCTGCACAACGACGGACGGGGGCGATTCAGCGACGTTACCGCCAGGGCGGGGACGACCGATCCGGGGCCGGGAACCAGCGCCGCGTGGGCCGACTTCGATCGTGACGGACGCCTCGACCTGTACGTGAGCGACGGCGACAACTGCGGTGCGCCGCACGCGACCCCTGATCACCTGTATCGCAATCTCGGGAACGGGCGGTTCGCCGACGTCACGCGCTGGCTCGAGCACGACGGTGCGAGCACCGACGGCATCGGTCTGCAGGCCACCTGGTTCGACGCTGACGGCGACGGCGACCCGGACCTGTACCTCGCCAACGACGACCTCGGCTTCCGGGGCAACGAGCTCTGGCGCAACGACGGCCCGGGGTCCGGGGGATGGCGCTTCACCCCGATCGGCCGCGTCACGGGCACGGACGTCCGCCGCTCGAGCATGGGAGCTGCACCCGGCGACCTCAACGGCGACGGCACGACCGACCTGGTCGTCTCGGACATGGGACGCGCACCGCTCGTCCTCCTTCGGCGGGGCGGCCGGTTCACGGTGCGCCGGATGCCCGCGTTCGCGAGCCGCGCGCATCCGATCAGCTGGGGCGTGGCGGTCGCCGACTTCGACAACAACGGGACGACCGACCTGCTGGCCGCCGCCGGCGCACTCGGCATCCACCAGGGGCGACAGCCCGACCTGCTGTACCTCGGCGACGGCGCCGGCCGGTTCGCGCTCGCCGGGCCCGCGAGCGGCATCGGGGACTCCGGGAGGGGTCGCGGCGTGGCGCTGGCGGACGTCAACCGCGACGGGCTGCTGGCCGCCCTGATCGCTCGACTCGGAGAGCCACCGCTGCTGCTCGTCAACCACGGCCCGCGCAGCGGTCGCGCGCGGCATTGGATCGAGCTCGCGCTGCGCGGGACACGGAGCCCCCGCGATCCCTGTGGTGCGGTCGTGGTTGCCCGCGGGCTGCCCGGACGTGTGATCCGCACGTTGTCGTGCGGATCCGATGGTGCCGCGTCGGCCGACCACGTGGTCCACATCGGGCTCGGCGCCGGCCGGCGGGCGCGACTCGAGGTTCGCTGGCCGAGCGGCCACGTCGAACGCGTCACGCTCGACCGCGTCGATCGCATCGTGCGCCTCACCGAGCCGGGCTGAGAACCATCGCCGGCCCCGTGCGGTCGAACTCTGCATGGTGAAGGCTCCGCGCTGGGCACCCGCGATCGTGGCCGCGCTCGTGTTGACGGGCTGCGGCGCTGCAGGGTCCGACCATCCGTCGACCCGCTCCGAGGGAGCAGACGCCGCGCGGCTCGCGGCGGGCCAGCACCGATTCCCCGGCTGGAAGACCGACTTCTCGCGTGCCGCGGTGCCGCTGAGCGAGTTCCAGAGCGGCGGTCCGCCACGCGACGGGATCCCGCCGATCGATCATCCGAAGTTCGTCGAGGTCGCAGCGGCAGACCGCTTCCTCGACGCCCGCGACCCGGTGATCGCCGTCGAGGTGCGGGGAGCCGCGCGTGCCTACCCGGTGCGGATCCTCGTCTGGCACGAGATCGTCAACGACCGTCTCGGCGGGACGCCGATCGCTGTGACCTATTGCCCGCTCTGCAACTCGGCGCTCGTGTTCGATCGCACCGTCGGCGGGCGGGAGCTGCGATTCGGCACCACCGGCAAGCTGCGCAACTCGGACCTGGTGATGTGGGACCGCCAGACCGAGTCGTGGTGGCAGCAGTTCAACGGCACGGCGCTCGTCGGGCGGCTGAAGGGCACGCGCCTGCGCGGTCTCGACAGCCAGGTCCTCAGCTGGCGGGATTTCCGTACGCGCTATCCGTCGGGCAGCGTCCTCTCGCGCGAGACCGGATTCGATCGTGACTACGGCCGCAGCCCGTACCCGGGGTATGAGACGCCGCGCGAGCGGCCGTTTCTCTACGACGGACGCCTCGACTCCCGCCTGCCGCCCAAGGAGCGCGTGGTGCTCGTGGAGTCGGGCGCGAACTCGCTGGTCGTGCCGTTCTCGCGGCTGGAGCGCCGGCCCGTCGTCGTGGGGGACCTCGCCGGTCGGCGGTTCGTCGTGTTCTTCAGCCATGGTGTGGCGTCGGTGCTGGATCGGGCGTCGATCACGGCGTCGAAGGACATCGGGACGGTCGGCGTCTTCGAGCCGAGCGACGCCGGCCGCGCGTTGACCTTCGTGAGCATCGGGGGCGGTCGCTTCCGTGATCGTCAGACCGGGAGTACGTGGGACATCACCGGCCACGCCGTGGAAGGCACACTGCGCGGCCACAGCCTGCGCCCGCTCCGTCACGATGAGCAGTTCTGGTTCGCCGTTGCGGCCTTTCTGCCCAAGGCGCGCATCGCGCGCTGAACCTGAGAGCATCGAGCATGACCATGAACGGGAGCCCTGATTTCTCCGACCTGACGACGAGCGCGGCGGTGATCGAGCGCTGGGCCGCGAGTGGGCGGCCCTTCGAGGCCGGCGGCGTGACGAGCTTCGTCGCCGAGCGCGGCGACGGCGAGCCGGTGCTGTGCCTGCACGGCGTCCCGGCGTCGGCCTTCCTGTACCGCAAGGTTCTCGGCGAGCTGGCCGAACGCGGTCTGCGCGGGATCGCGATCGACCTACCGGGCCTCGGGCTCGCGGGCCGCCCCGCCGGATTCGACTACAGCTGGACCGGACTCGGGCGGTTCTGTGCCGCGGCGGTCGATGTGCTTGAGCTCGAGCGCTTCCATCTGGTCGTGCACGATGTCGGCGGGCCGGTCGGCTTCGAGCTTGCGGCGGCTGTCCCTGAGCGGGTCGCGTCGCTGACCGTCCTGAACACGTTCGTGGAGGTGGACACGTTCCGCCGCCCGTGGTCGATGGAGCCGTTTGCTCGCCGGGGGGTCGGCGAGGCGTACCTGCGCACGCTCTCGAAGCCGGCGTTCCGGATGCTCATGCGGCTGCAGGGCGTCAAGGACATGTCGGCGGTGTCGCGCGCCGAGCTCGACGCCTATGTCGACCTGCTCAAGCGCGAGGACGGCGGGCGCGCGTTCCTGCGGATCATGCGCGGGTTCGAGCGTACGGTCGAGAAGCGTCGGCTGTACGAGTCCGTTGTAGGCGACCAGCGCTACCCGGTGCAGGTTCTGTGGGGCGCCGATGATCCGGCGCTCAAGGCGCGCGTGTACGGAGAGATCGCGCGCCGCGCGGCCGGCCTGGACCAGCTCGACACCGTTCCGGCCAAGCACTTCCTGCAGGAGGACCAGGCGCCGGCGATCGCCGACCGCGTCGCGCGGATCGCCGCGCGCGCCCGGGACGACGGCTAGCGGTGTTCGACGCCGCGATCAGGGCTCGCCTGCGACCCGGGATCGAGCCGGTCGCAGCGGCGCTGGATCGCCGCGGCGTCAGCCCGGGAACGGTGACCGCCGTCGGCCTCGTCGTTGGCATCGGCGCCTGCGTCGCCGCCGCGCTCGCAGCATGGGTCGTGGCGCTCGTGTTGTGGCTGCTCAACCGGACGCTCGACGGCCTCGACGGCGCCGTCGCCCGGCGACGCGGCACGACGGACCTGGGCGGGATGCTCGACTTCCTCGCCGACTTCGTCGTCTACGGCGGGTTCGTCGTCGGCGTCGCGATCGCGGTGCCGGGCGCGCGCGTGGCGTGCACGGCACTGGTGGCCGCGTACCTGCTCAACAACGTCGCGCTGCTCTCGTTCGCGTCGCTGGTCGAGAAGCGCCGTCTGGATTTTGGCGACGAGCGTTCGCTGCGGTTCACTGCCGGCCTGACCGAGGGCGCCGAGACGATCCTCGCCTACGTCGCGTTCTGTCTGTTCCCGGCGCAGGCCGCGGCGATCGCGTGGACGTTCGCGGCGATGGTGCTGATCACGGCCGGTCAGCGCGTCGCGCTGGCTCGCCGCGTGCTCAGCCCCGAGCGCTGACCGGGCCTGAGTCCGGCAGGCGCCACAGGTGCTCGCAGGGAAGGTCCACCCGGACGTCCTCGCCGGCGGACGGGGCCGTGCCCGTC
>JBKJRO010000046.1:0-31097 GCA_046594555.1 Solirubrobacteraceae bacterium | reverse complement strand
GCCCGCGTCGCTGCTCGTGCCGCGGGTCTAGGCCGCCCGCCGAGCCCGCGGAACGACTGGATCCGGGTCCCGGGCCGCTACTCGTCCCCGCGGCGCGCGAGCAGCGCCCGCACACCGACGAGGGCCGGCGCTCGCGGGCGGCCCTCGCCGGTGTGCGGGCGCTGCTCGCGCGCCGCGGGGACGGGTAGCGGCCCAGGACCCGGAGCCGCAGGTTCCCGCGCGTCCGGCGGGCGGCCTAGACCCGTGGCACGAGCAGCGAGGCGGGCAGGCCCCCGACGCCGATCATCCCGGGGCCGGCGTAGACGCCCAGGACGGCGCCGACCTCGGACACGAACAGCGGCTCGGACATGAAGATCTCGCGTCCGGCCGCGACGACGACATCGGCCTGCTCGGGTGCCTGGATGTGCTGGACAAACCAGCCGTCGGCGCCGTCGTCGTGGCGGGCGCGCAGGTAGTCGATCATCCGCTCGATCGCGCGGCGCTCGGTCCGTACGCGCTCGACGGGCGCGAGCTGGTCGTCCACGATCGAGAGGATCGGCTTGATCTTCAGCGCGCCGCCGACCCAGGCCTCCGCGCGCCCGATCCGCCCGCCGCGCAGGAAGTACTCCAGCGTGTCGACGGCGAACCAGATCTTCACGGTCGCGACCGCCTGCTCGGCTCGCGCGACGACCTGATCGAGGTCGCCGCCGCCGCGCGCGGCCGCAGCGGCAGCCAGGGCGACGGCGCCGACGCCGGCGGCCAGGCTGTGCGAGTCGACGACGGCGACGCGACGCTGACCGCCGCGCGCGGCGATCTCCTCCGCCGCCTTGTGCGAGGCCTCGACGGTGCCGGACACGCCGCCGGCGAGGTGGACGGAGACGACGTCGTTGCCCGCCTCGAGCAGCGGCTCGTAGACCTCGAGGAAGTCGCCGACCGACGGCTGCGAGGTCTTCGGCAGTTCGGCCGCCATGCGCAGACCCGCGTAGAACTCGTCGAAGCCGGGCATGTCCGCCTCGCGGGTCGCGACACCGCCCTGGGTCACGTAGAGGCTGACGTTGTGGATGCCGGCCTCCGCGACGAGCTCGGGCGGCATGTAGTGCGTCGTGTCGGCGACGACGGCAACGGGGGGCATGACGGCAACCCTAGTGACCATCCGGTGGCGGCTGCCCGTTCGGGCGTGCGGGCTGCGAGACTGCTGACGTGTCCGTGACCCTCGTCACCGGAGCGACCGGCCTCGTCGGCTCGCACGTCGCGCGCCTGCTCGTCGAGCGGGGCGATCGCGTGCGCGCGACGGTCCGCGTCGGCTCCAACCTCGAGCGCCTCGAGGGACTCGACCTCGAGCAGGTCACCTGCGACATCTTCGACCGCCAGGCGGTGCGCCGGGCGATGCGCGACGTGACCCGCGTCTTCCACGTCGCGGGCCTGACCTCGTTGCGCGCCGATCCGGACGCGCTGTTCCGCGTCAACGTCGACGGGACGCGCATCGTCCTGGATGAGGCCCGCCGGGCGGGGGTGGAGCGCGCCGTGTTCACCTCGTCGATCGCCGCCGTCGGCCCGGCGCCGCGCGGCACCACGACCGACGAGTCCCAGGTCTTCCGCGCCGGCGGCTACGGCCTGCCCTACCTCAACTCCAAGCGCGAAGCGGAGACCGAGGCGCTGCGCATCGCCGCCCAGGGCCTGCCGCTGGTCATCGTCAACCCCGCGCTGGTGCTCGGCCGCGGCGACGTCTACCACTCCTCGACCGAGATCGTGCGCCGCTTCCTGCGACGCGAGATCCCCGTCTACGTCGACGGCGCGATCAACATCGTCGACGCCGAGGACGTCGCTCGCGGGCACCTGCTCGCCGACGAGCTCGGCGTCGTCGGCGAGCGCTACATCCTCGGCAACCGCAACTTCACCATGGACCGGTTCTTCATGGACCTCGGGCGGCTCTCGGGCGTCGAGCCTCCGGCGCTGAAGCTGCCGCTGGCGGTCGCCCTGCAGCTGGCGGCCGCCGCCGAGCGGCTCCCGGGCCGGCCCGTCGCGACGACGACGGAACTCACGTCCGCGTCCCTGTGGTGGGCATTCCGCTCGACGAAGGCCAAGCGCGAGCTGGGCTGGAAGCCCTCGCACCACGAGGACACGCTCGTCGACACGATCGCCTGGTACCGCGAGCGCGAAGCGGAGACCCTGCGCGCGCCCGGCGCGCGGCAGCCGATGGCGCTGCGGCTGGCCGGCTTCGGCGTGCGCCGCGCCGGCGGCCTCGTGTCCGCGTTCACGTCGTAGGGGCTCGTCCCGCAGGCACGACGACGGCCTTCAGCGCAGCGCCCGTCCGCGCGAGCTCGAGCGCGGTCGCGGTCTCGGCCAGGCCGAGCCGGTGGGTCACGAGCGGTGCGGGATCGATCGTGCCCGCCGCGATCAGGGCGAGTGCCGAGACCATGTCCCGCGGGCCGGCGGAGTACGACGCGCAGACGTCGATCTCGTCGGCGTAGAGCGCGAAACCGTCCAGGCCGAGCGCCGTGCCCGGCTTCGGTGGCGCATAGAGGCACAGCGTCCCACCGGGGGCCAGCGCCGCCCGGGCCGCCGCGATCGCCTCCGGGGCCGGCGTGCAGACGAGGGCCACGTCGACGAGCTCATTGCCGTGCCGGTCGGCGCCCAGCGCCAGCGCCCGAGCGAGCCGGTCCGGGCGCGGCTCACGGACCCAGACCGCGTCCACCGCCCGCGCGTGCGCCGCCGCGACCGCGAGCAGCCCGCTCGTGCCCGCGCCGACGACGAGCAGGCTGTCGCCGGGACGCACACCGGCCCGGTCCAGCGCCCGCAGGACGCAGGCCAGAGGCTCGACGAAGATCGCCCGCTCGGCGTCCAGATCGCCGGCGTCGAGCAGCTCGCCGGCCAGCTCGGCCGGGACGCGGACCAGCTCGGCGAAGCCGCCCGGGTCCAGGTGCGTCGCGCGGAAGCGCTCGCACAGCGTCGCGCGCCCGCGCCGGCAGCGCCGGCACTCCCCGCACGGGGCGTGGTGGTGGACGACCACGCGCGAGCCGGGCGCCGGCGCGACCGTCCCGGCGCCGAGGGCGACGACCTCGCCGCAGATCTCGTGGCCCAGCACAGCCGGCACCTTGCGCGCGACCCAGTCGTCGCTGACGTCCGAGCCGCAGACGCCGCACGCCAGTACGCGGACGAGCACCTCGCCCGGACCCGCGACGGGGTCGGGGACCTCCTCGATGACGACGTCGCGCGAGCTGATCGACCGCGCGACCCTCATGCCAAGAGCCCGGCGATCGCATCGGCGTCCACGGGCCGCGCGGTGCCGCGCTCGGTCACGAGCGCGGTCACCAGCGCCGCCGGGGTCACGTCGAATGCCGGGTTGCGCACGACGGTGCCCGGCAGGGTCACCGGCGTGCCGCCGATCAGCCGGACCTCGTCGGCGTCGCGCTCCTCGATCTCGATGCCGTCGCCGTGGGCGAGCGCCGCGTCGATCGACGAGGTCGGGCCGGCGACGACGAAGGGGATGCCGGCCTCGCGCGCCGCGAGCGCCAGCGGGTAGGTCCCGACCTTGTTCGCGACGTCGCCGTTCGCGGCGACGCGATCGCAACCGACGACGACGGCGTCGATCAGCCCGCGCCGGATCAGCCCCGGCCCGGCGGCATCGACGACGAGCTCATGGGGGATGCCCAGACGGGCGAGCTCCCAGACCGTCAGGCGCGCGCCCTGCAGCAGGGGCCGCGTCTCGCCGGCGATCACCGTCAGCTCGCCCCGGCGGTGCAACTCGGCCGCGATCGCCAGCGCGGAGCCTTCGCCGCCGGTGGCGAGTGCGCCCGCGTTGCAGTGGGTCATCAGGCGCGTGACGCCGGCCAGCAGATCGGCGCCCCGCGCTCCGATCGCCGCGCTGGCCGCGTCCTCCTGCGCGTGGAGCGACTGCGCCTCGGCCCGCGCCGCGGCGGCCATCCGCGCGGGTCCCGCGCGCCGGGCAGCCGCGTCCACGCGGTCGACGGCCCAGGCCAGGTTCACCGCGGTCGGCCGCGCGCCGCGCAGTTCGGCGGCGGCGCGTTCCAGCGTGCCGAGCCCGGGGAGTGCCGCCAGTTCCATCGCCAGGCCGTAGGCGGCGGCGACGCCGATCAGCGGCGCGCCGCGGACGACGAGCGCGCGGATCGCCGCCGCGGTGTCGCTCGACCCGGTCAGCTCGATCCAGACCTCCTGCGCGGGCAGCCGCGTCTGGTCGAGCACGCGGAGCCGGCTGCCGTCCCAGCGCAGCGCGGGGTGCCCCGAGGTCGTGACGGTCATCGCCGCCGATCGTACCCCGGCGCCGGCCCGCGCCTGCTGCGGCGGCGACGCCTGGGCGGGCACTACCTTCCGGGCCATGCACTCGCGCGCGATCGCCGTCGCTGTCGTGATCGCCGCGGCGGGGTTCTTCCCGGGCGCGCCCGCCCTGGCGGCCGGGCCGCCGATCATGCCGCTCGCCGACGTGCAGCCCGGGATGCGCTGCACCGTCGCCTCGGTCATCCAGGGGACGGCCGTCACGACCTTCGACGCGCGGATCGACGACATCGTGCGGGCGCGCAACCCGCGGGGCTCGCGAATCCTGGTGACGGTGTCCGGCCCGGCGATCGACGGGACCGGCATCGGCCCCGGCTTCTCCGGGTCCCCGATCACCTGCCCGGGCGCTGACGGCGTCCCGCGGATCGCCGGCGCGATCTCGGAGGGCATCGGCGAGTACGGCGGCCGGCGCGGCCTGGCGACGCCGATCGAGGCGATCCTCGGCGAGCCGGCCGACCCGCCGGCGACCGCCCGCGTCGCCACGGCGCTGCTGCGCCGGGCCCGCCCGCTGGCCGAGCCGCTGACCATCGGCGGGCTGGCGCCGCCGCTGGCGCGGGTGTTCACCGCTGCCGCGAGGCGCGCGCACCGCACGCTCGTCGCGGCGCCCGCGACGGCGCTCGCCGCGCAGGCGCCGCTCGCCGACCCGCTCGTTCCCGGCTCGGCGATGGCCGCGTCGACGGTCACGGGTGACATCAGCAGTGGGGCGATCGGGACCGTCGCGTACGTCGACGGCGACCGCGTCTGGGCCTTCGGGCACGAACTCGACGGAGCCGGCCGCCGCTCGCTGACGCTGTCCAGCGCCTACGTCTTCACCGTCGTCGCCAACCCCGTCGCCAGCGGCGAGACCGACACCTACAAGCTCGCCGCGCCGCTGACGGATCTGGGGACGCTCGTGCAGGACGGCGCCGACGGCGTCGTCGGCCGCACGGGCCTGCTGCCGCGGCGTTTCCCGTTGCGGATCGTCAGCCTCGACCTCGACCGCGGTCGGCGCGCCGAACTCGACGCGCAGGTCGCCGACGAGCGCCCCGTCGGCTCACCGGCCGGCGGGTCGGGCCTCGGCGTGGTGCTGGCCGGCGCGGTCGCCCAGGCGGCATACACCACGCTGCAGGGCCTGCCCGCGGAGATGAGCGCGCGGCTGTGCCTGCGGGTCGGCATCCACGGCCGGCCCGCGCCGCTCGGGTTCTGCAGCACGTACGTCGGCGTCGGCGGCGGTCCCGGCGCGTTCGCCGAGGGCCCCGTCGTCGACGACGCCGGACGCGCCGCCCGGCTGCTCGACGCCTACGACGCGGGCCCGCTGGAGATCACCGGCGTCACGGCGGCGCTGCGGCTGACGCGTGCGCTGCGGCTGGGCACGCTGGTCCGGGCGCAGGCCGCGGCGGTCGTGCGGCGCGGCGCGACGGTCCCGGTGCTCCTGACGCTGCGCCGGACCGGCGGCGGGCGGTTCACCCGCACGATCCAGGTCCGCGTCCCGGCGGGGATGCCGCCCGGCCGGCGCGACCTGCTGCTCACCGGCACGGCTCCGGACGGGCCGGGGCAGGCTTCAGGCGACGTCAGCCTCAGCGACCTGTTCGGCTCGGGCGGCGCCCCGCCGGCGCCGACGTCGCTGAGCGGCCTGGCCTCCGCGCTCGCCGCCCTGCACCGCGACGACGGGCTGGGCGCCCGCTTCGCCCGCGTCGGAGCGAAGGCCCCGCCGCAGCTTCCCGGCGGCGCCGAGGGCATCGCGCAGCGGCGCCGCGTCGTCTTCCGCAGCGACGAGTTGCGGATCGCGGGCCGGGTGCGCGTGCACCTCCGCGTGCGCTAGCTCGTACACGCGGCCGGAAGTGCGGCCACCCAGGAACTACAACGAGCCGAGCCGGTTCTCGATCTGCAGCGGTGCAGCGCCGGGCTGCTCGGCGACCGCGTCGAGCGCTGCGGGCGCGTCTGCCGGCGCATCGAGGCCGAGCGTGTCGGCGAGCTCGCCGCTCTCGTGCATCTCGAGCACGATGTCGCAGCCGCCGATCAGCTCACCCCCGACGAACAGCTGGGGGATCGTCGGCCACTGCGACAGTGCCGTCAGCTCCTGGCGGATCCGCGGGTCGGGAAGGATGTCGATCGCGGCGAACTCGCACCCGAGGCTCTGCAGCGCGGCGACGGTGCGGGCACTGAAGCCGCACGCCGGCTGCTCGGGGTTGCCCTTCATGAAGAGCAGCACCTCGTGCTCGGAGATCGCGGACGCGATCGCGTCGCGGAGGGGGTTCTCGGTGGTCTCGCTCATGGGGTCTCCGTCTTGAGGGACAGGGCGTGGATCGCTCCGCCGAGCTCGCCGGGCTCGAACAGGTCGTAGACGAGGCGGTGCTGCTGCACACGGCTGATGTCCGCGAAGGCCTCGGCGACGACGCGGGCGGAGAAGTGCACCTCGTCGCTCGTCTGCACCTCGGCGCGCGCTCCGGGGATCCCGGACTCGATGCGCAGCTGGACCTGTTCGGCGGTCGGCATGGACAAACAGCGTAGTACGCGCGGGCCTCCGGCAGGCCCGCGCGCAGGGACTTCGGCAGGGCTGGAGCCGCGCGCGGCGAAGCTCCGTTCCATGCCGGGTATCCGGGTCGCTATATTTTAAAAAGCAATGACGCAGACAGTCACGATCCATGCCAAGGGCATCTCCTTCACCGAGAAGGGCGCCGAGAAGGTCACCGAGTTCCTCTCGGGCCAGGACGCCGACGTCTCCGTCGCCGGCCTGCGCGTCGGCGTCAAGGGCGGCGGCTGCTCGGGCTTCCAGTACCAGCTCGCCTTCGACGAGCAGCGCGACGGTGACGTCGTCTTCGAGGACCATGGCCTGAAGCTGCTCGTCGATGCGCAGAGCCTGTCGTACGTGGACGGCTCGCAGATCGACTACGTCGAGTCGCTGCAGGGTGCCGGCTTCCAGGTCGTCAACCCGAACGTCGTCGCCGCCTGCGGCTGCGGCTCGTCCTTCCGCGTGAAGGACGATGCCGAGGCCGACGCGGTCTCCGCGCTGTAGCGCGCTGCGCCCGGCTCAGTCCGGGGCGTTGTCGAGCGAGTGCCACAGGACGCGGCAGGCGACGGAGCGGTAGGGCCGCCACGGCTCGCCGATCTCGGTCAGCTGCGCGCGCGCCGGGAGGTCATCCAGGTCGTACGCGATCTGCACGGCGCGGCGGACGCCGAGGTCGCCGACGGCCAGCACGTCCGGCCGCTCGAGCTGGAACATCAGGAACATGTGCGATGTCCACTCGCCGAGGCCCTTCACGGCGGTGAGTTCGGCGATGAGCTCCTCGTCGGACAGCGTCGCGACGTGCTCGAGGTCGAGTTCGCCGCTGAGCACGTGCTCTGCGAGCGACCGCAGGTACGTCGTCTTGGCGCGCGACAGCCCGGCGGCCGTGCGCAGCGCGTCGGGGTCGTCGTCGAGCACCTGCTGCGGCGTCGGCGCGCGGCCGTCGAAGCGCTCCAGCAGCCGTCCCCAGATGATCGCGGCGACCTTCGTGGACAGCTGCTGGCCGACGATCGCGCGCAGCAGCGCGGCGTAGTGGTCGCGTGATGCACGCTCGGGGTCGGGCTCGAAGTCCGGGGCCCCGGCGCCGTCGATCAGGGCCGCCAGCACGGGGTCCGCGGACCGCAGATGGGCGAGCGCCTGCGAGGGATCGAATCCGGCCGGCTGGGTCCCGGCTCCCGGTCGTGGCATCGACCGGGCACAATACCCGCGATGCATCGGCCCCTTCCCTGGCCGGCGGCCCGCGCCGCCGTGCTCGCGTGTCTGGCGGCGGCGCTGTGCGCGGCCCTGCCCCAGGCGCCCGCCGCCGCCGCGCCGGTGGCGTTCCCGCAGGCCGGTCCGGTCCTCACGGGCCCGCGCGTCGTGCTCGCATTCCTGCCGCTGGCGGAGCGACTGCGCAAGCTCCCGGCCGAGTCCGACCTGGAGCTCGCGGAGGAGCCGCCGCTGGCGTTCGTCCCGATCCTCGACCGCCTCGAGGCGCGGCCGGCTCTGGCCCTCGGGCTGTCGAGCGCCACCCAGGGGCAGTACGACCGCACCCAGGCCCTGCTCGACATCACGCAGGGCACGCGCGTGTCGCTGTCCGGATACCGGCCCAAGCGCCCGGGCCAGCTCGTCTTCACCCGGGCGGGCGACGGCTCGCTGTTCGTCGGCTGGCTCGACGTCGGCCTGCGCGCGGCTGACGCCCCGGCCGAGCTGCATCCGGGGCTGCTCGGCGCGCGCGTCCCGGGCGGCACGGGGTACGTCGGCGTCCGTGGCCGCGACCAGCTCGAAGCGGTCGCTGCGGCCGACCGCGCCGGCCGCGTCGGATTCGTCACCGTCGGCTCGCCCGACGACGTCGCCGAGCGCGTCCAGGCCCTCGCGCAGCGCCGGCGGCTGGTCGTCGTCGGACTGCCCACGGGCTTCGAGGGCGACTCCGCGGTGGACCGGCTGATCGCGACCCGCAGGTCCGACGAGCTGCTGATCGTGATGCAGAGCCCGCCCGACCGGCGCAGCCCCCAGCTGCTGCCGACCGGCATCGCCGGCCTCGGATCGGGCGGCCGCCTGGCGTCGAGCACGACGCACCTCGACGGGATCGTCGCGGGCATCGACATCCTGCCCACCGTCCTGGGGCATCTGGGCGTCGCCGTGCCGGGTGACGTCAAGGGGCAGCCGATCCAGGTCGATCCCGGCGCCCGTGACGCCGCCGCGCTGCGCTCGCTCGCCGATCGCCTGCGGGTCGTCCTGCCGCGGCGGCTGCCCGCGCTGTGGGGTGCGCTGGCGACCTGGCTCGCGCTGCTGCTCGCCGGGTCGCTGTTCGCGGACCGGCGCGGTGTCCGCTGGGCGCTGCGCGTCGGCGCGCTCGCGATCCTCTGGGTCCCGTTCGTGCTGCTGCTGACGGCGGTCCTGCGGCCCGGCCGCGGCCTCGAGCTGGTGCTGGTCTCGGTCTTCGCCTACCTGCTGGCGATCCTCACCGACCGGCTGGTCGCGTGGCCGCGCGGGCCGATGATCCCGGCGGGCGCCGGGGTTCTCGCGTTCGCGATCGACCTCGCGTTCGGCTCGCCGCTGATCATCCGGTCCCTGCTCGGCCCCAACCCGCTGTTCGGCTCGCGCTTCTACGGCCTGGGCAACGAGCTGGAGGCGACGCTGCCGGCGCTGCTCCTGATCGGTCTGGCGGCATACCTGTGCGGCGCCGGGCGCACGCGTCGGGCGGTCTGGACCGTCGTGGTCAGCGGACTGCTCCTGGGACTCGTCGCGGGGGCCGGCCGCCTGGGTGCCGACGTCGGCGGCGTCATCACGATCGGCGCCGGGGTCGCCGTGATGACCGTGCTGCTGCTGCCCGGCGGGGTCACCAAGCGCGCGCTGCTGGTCGCGACGCTCACGCCGGTGCTCGGCCTCGCGCTGCTCGCCGCCGTCGACCTGGCCACGGGCGGCGACTCGCACTTCACGCGCACGGTGCTGCACGCCGACGGATCGGGCGCGCTCTGGGACACGGTGATCCGCCGCTACGAGCTGGCCTGGCGCCAGCTGCACCGGGGGTTCACGCCGGCCGCGGTCGTCATCGCGCTGCTCGCGATCGCGGTGGCGGTCAAGTACCGCGCGCGCATCCTGGCGGGCGTCGACGGGGATCCGGCGTGGACGGCCGGGCTCGCCGGCGTGGCGGCGATCGGCATCGCCGGGACGCTGTTCAACGACTCGGGACCGGTCCTGCTGCTGTTCGCGATCTTCCTCGGCGGCTGCGCCGTCGGCTACCTGCGGGGGGCACCGCTGGATGGGGATCCCGCAACGAGCGACGTCGCGCGCAACGCCGCGCCCTGAAGCCGTCGGCCGGAGCGGTAGCATTGTCAGATGCGCATTGCGCTGGTGTCGCCCTACTCCTGGACGTACCCGGGCGGCGTCACGCGGCACATCGAGGCTCTGGCGGAGCAGTTCCTGGCCGAAGGGCACCACGTGCGCGTGCTCGCCCCGTATGACCCCGCGGACCGCACCAGCGCGCGGTTGCATCGTGGTGCCCAGCCGCAGGAGCGCGAACTGCCGGACTACGTGATCCCGCTGGGGCGCACGATCGGGTTCCCGGCCAACGGCGCGGTCTCCAACCTCTCGGTCTTCCCGAGTTCCGTCGCAGCGCTGCGCCGCGAGGTCGCCGCCGGGGAGTACGACGTCGTCCACGTGCACGAGCCGCCCGCGCCACTGCTGTCGTGGGACGCCATGGACCTCGGCGACGCGGCGCTCGTCGGCACCTTCCACTGCTACTCGTCGAACGTCGTCTCCAACGGGATCGCGAACGCGATCGGCGCGGGCCGGCGCTTCCAGCGCCTCCACGCCCGGATCGCCGTGTCCGAGGCCGCGGCCTGGACCGCTCGGCGCTTCTACGGCGGGCGCTACTCGATCGTTCCCAACGGCGTGCACGTGCCGGACGCGATCGACGAGCACGCCGGCAGCCCCGCCGGGAGGCTGAGGATCGCCTTCGTCGGCCAGGCCGTCGAGCGCAAGGGCCTGCCGGTCCTGCTCGGTGCGTTCGAGGGGCTGCGCGAGCACATCGACGCCGAGCTGACGATCGTCGGCGCGGTGCCCGAGGAGGTCGAGCACCTGCTGCTCGACGACCGCGGGGTCACGGTGCTCGGCCGCGTCTGTGACGAGGAGAAGCACCGCGTGATCCGCGAGGCCGACGTGCTGTGCGCGCCGTCACTGGGCGGCGAGTCGTTCGGCATGGTCCTGACCGAGGCCTTCGCGCAGGGCACGCCCGTCGTCGCGAGTGACATCGCGGGGTACCGCGATGTGGTCCGCGACGGCGTCGACGGCGTTCTCGTTCCGGCAGGCGACGCGGTCGCGCTCGCCGAACTGCTGCGCGACCTGGCGCTGGCGCCCGCGCGCCGCGCCGCCATGGCGCGGGCGGCCGCCGAGCACGCCCGCCGCTACGACTGGCGGCGCGTCAGCGGCGAGGTCCTCGGTGTCTACCAGCAGGCGATCGCCGCTCGCCGGGCCGTCGTCCCCGCGACCGCCGGCGAGCGGATCCGCGCGCGTCTGGGGCTGCAGTCGGCGGACGGCCGCCCGAAGGTGGGCCCGCAGCGTCTGCAGAGTCTCGAGCCCGTGGCCTCCGGGTCCGTCCGGCGCGCCCGTGCCCGCGCGGCCGCACGCCGCGCCGGCATGGCGCTCGCGGCGCTCGTCGGCGTGGTCCTCAGCGTCGTCGCGCTGGAGCGCATCGGCGTGGACCGCGTCCTGCGCAGCCTCGTCGACTCGCGCCCCGCGTGGGTCATCGCCGCCGTCGGCCTGATGAGCCTGTCGATGATCCTGCGATCGATCTCCTGGCACGCGATCCTGCGGGCCGCGCTCCCAGCCAGCCACCTGACGCGGTTCGAGGCCTTCAACGGCACGGCGATCGGCGTGCTGATGTCGGCGACCCTGCCGGCCCGCCTCGGCGAGCCGGCCCGCGCGATCGTGATGGCGCGCCGCGCCGGGCGCCCGCGCGAGACGCTGCCGATCGTCCTCGGCACGCTCGTCTCGCAGACGATCCTGAACCTCGTCGCGCTTGTCATCCTCGGCGTGATCGCGTTCTCGACCGTCCACGTCTTCGACGACCATCACGGCGCGCTGCTGGCGGCGTCGATCGCTCCCGCCGCGCTGCTCGTCGGCATCCTCGTCGCGCCGGTCGTCCTGCGCGGCACGAGGGGCACGCGGCTCAATGCGATCGCCGCGCCCGTCCGTCGCGCGCTCGTCCAGCTCCGCGCCGGGCTCACCGTCTTTCGCCACCCGCGCCTGGGGCTGTCGGCCGCGGCGGCGCAGCTCGCCGCCTGGGCGGTGCAGTGGCTCGCGTGCTACCTGCTGCTCGTCGCACTGGGGCTCGACGGGACCGCCGGGCTCGGCGCCGCCGCAGCGGTGCTGCTCGCGGTCAACGTCACGGCCGTCCTGCCGCTGACGCCGTCCAACGTCGGCGTCTTCCAGGCTGCGTGCGTGGCGGTGCTGCATGCCGGGTGGGGCGTGTCGAACGCCGACGCGCTCGGCTACGGCATCGTCCTGCAGGCGGTCGAGGTGGCCACCGCCGTGCTCCTCGGCGCACCGGCACTGCTGCGTGAGGGCGTCAGCTGGCGCGACGTGCGAATGCGCGCGATGCACGCCCAGCCCGTGCGGCTCAAGCCGCTTCCGGCCCGCCCCGCGCAGGCCGAGACCACGCTCGCCGAGGCGTAGGAGCCCGGCGCGCCGCGCCGAACCCCGTGGGCATGGCCGACCCAGTCGTGTACGTCCTGCGCTGCGCCGACGACAGCCTCTACACCGGCTGGACGGTGGACCTCGAACGCCGCCTGGCGGCGCACGCCGCGGGGACCGGAAGCCGCTACACGCGCAGCCGGCTGCCCGTGGCGCTCGCGGCCACGTGGCCGATGCCCGACCGCTCCGCCGCGATGCGCGAGGAGGCGCGGATCAAGCGCCTGCCGCGAGCGCGCAAGCTCGAACTGGTGGCGACCGCGCCGCCGCTCAGCAGGCCAGCTTGATCGTCGCCTTGGCGTGCAGCGTCCTGCCCGTACAGCGTCAGGCTCTGAGGCTGCCCGGTCTGACCGCCGAGGATGGAGCAGCGGTTCTGCGAGTCGCGGGCCTTGATCGTCTCGCCCGGGAGGCCGTGGCGCGGTTCACGGACAGCGCGGCGCCCTTGATCGACGGCTTGGCGGGCGCCCTGGCCCGGCTGCGGTCGCGGCCGCTGTGAGCAGCGTCGCGACTGCCGCCGTGGTCGATGCGCGTCGCATCAGCCGACCAGGCTCGCGGTCAGTTCGATCTCCGGCACCGCGGCGAGCGCGCGCGAGACCGGGCAGCCGGCCTTCGCCTGACCGGCGATGTCCTGGAACTCGGCGTCGTCGATCCCGGGCACGCGGCCCTCGACCGTCAGCTCGATCCGCTGGATCGTCGGTGCGCCGTCGACGTTGCGCAGGAAGACGCGCGCGCCCGCCCGCACCGACTCCGGCACGTGGCCCGCGGTGGCGAGCATGTTGCTGAAGGCCATCGCGTAACAGGCGGCGTGGGCCGCAGCGATCAGTTCCTCGGGGTTGGTTCCCCTGCCCTCCTCGAACCGCGACGCGGCGCTGTAGGCGCCCGCGAAGACGCCGTCGCCCACCGTCAGGTCACCGGCGCCGCTCGGAAGGTCCCCCCGCCACTCGGCGCTGCCAGATCGTGTCGCCATCGGTGCTGCTCCCGTCGCTCGCGTGCTCGTCTTCGGAGTCTTGCACGCGGGTGGGTTCCCCGCGCAGTTGCGGACCTGGCGATTGCGAGGAGAGCGGGTGTCGAGCGCCGAAGGCGAGCAGCCAGTGCGAATCGCATGCAGAAACCGTCGCTATACGCACCGAACTGCAGGCGATTCGGAAGCAGGTGACGCGGCCCCCGCCTGGGCGAGCGTCCGGGAATGTCGCCAGAGCGGCCCGGTCAAGGGGTTCGCGCCGTTGTGCACCTCAGGGGTGCAAGGTTGCGCGAAGCTCGCCAGAGTTCGGCCGATCGTGCGGGCGACAGGTCTCCCGCCTGCTCCAGCATCCCTACCCCACCGACCGACTCAGACCGACGCCGCGCCCGCGATCTGCTCGTCCGCCTGCCCGTCGTCGGGGTCCTCGTCAGGGAGGTCGGCGAACAGCCCCGGGTCGCGGTCGCTGCCGGCGATGACGTCGTCGGCGCGCTGGCGGTCGCTCGACGGGAGCGTGCCGGCCTTCATCCCGAAGTACGTCGCGTCGGGGTGGTGGGCGATGATCGCCAGCGTCGACTGCTCGGGCTCGGGCGCGAAGCCGGGGGAGATGCTGAGGCCGATCTGCGCGGTGTCGAGCAGCGACTCGACCTTCAGGTGCTCGGACTGGTCAGGCACCGCCGGGTAGCCCCAGGAGTAGCGCCGGCCCTGGGCGCGCTCGATGCCCAGGTCGTCGCGGACCTTCGCATGCAGCCACTCGGCCAGGCCCTCCGCCGTCTGCACGCCCAGGCCGTGGACGAAGAGCTGCTCGGCGAACTCGCCGTCGGCCTCGAGCTTCGCCATCAGCTCGGTGACCTCGCTGCCGGACGTGACCGCCGTGATGGCGACGACGTCGAGCTCAGCGGCGTCCTTGGGCCGGTAGAAGTCGGCCAGGCAGATGCGGTCGTGCTTTGGCTGGCGCGGGCACGTGAACCGCGTCAGCTCGGTCTCGCGATCGGCGGGGTCGAGCACGACGATGTCATTGCCCTCGGAGTAGCACGGGTAGTAGCCGAGCAGCGCGCGCGGCCGCAGGTAGTCCTGCTCGGCCCACATGCGTTCCAGCCGCGGGCGGAAGTTGTCGCGCAGCAGCTCGCGCCAGGCATCGCCCTTCACGCCGCGCCCGCCCCAGTGGAGCTTGAACAGCACGTGCGTGTCGAGGTGGTGGTACAGCTCGTCCAGATCGACGGGGATCTCCTGCGCGCCCCAGAACGGCGGCTCGGGCACGGGGTTGTCCGTGCGCGCGGCCGAGCGCACGCTGTCGTCGTCGGTCGGCAGCTCCGCGGGCTCGGGGCCCTTCTCGCGCAGCGTCTGCGCATCGGCCTTCACCTTCGCGACGATCGCCTCGCGCGCCTCGTCCTCGACGAGCTGGTCCATGACGGACAGGCCCTCGAAGGCGTCCTTGCAGTAGAAGACGCCGGCGCCGTATTGGGTGTCGTCGTCCTTGCCCAGCGGGTACAGCGTGCGCAGGCTGAACGCGCGGTTGATCGCCGCGCCGCCGATCAGCACGGGGTACTCCAGGCCCTGCTGGTGCAGTTCCTGGATGGCGAGGGGCATCTGCTTGGAGGTCGAGACGAGCAGCGCGGACAGTCCGATCGCGGTCGCCTCGTGCTCCTTGGCCGCCTCGATGATCGTCTGGACGGGGACCTGCTTGCCCAGGTCGATGACCGTGTAGCCGTTGTTCGTCAGGATCGTGTTGACGAGCGACTTCCCGATGTCGTGCACGTCGCCGAACACCGTCGCCAGCACGACCGTGCCCTTGGTGTAGCCCTCGATCCGGTCGAGGTAGTTCTCCAGTCGCGCGACGGCCTTCTTCATGACCTCGGCCGACTGCAGCACGAACGGCAGGATCAGCTCGCCGGCGCCGAACTTGTCGCCGACCTCCTTCATCGCGGGGAGCAGCACCTCGTTCAGCGTCGGGACGGCCCCGATCTTCTCCACCGAGCGGTCGATCCAGTCCTCGACGCCGTCCTTCTTGCGCCGCAGGATGTGGAAGTGCAGCGCCTCCTCGGGCTCCATGCCCTCGGTCGGGTTGGCGACCTCGACCTCGGCGATGGCGCCCTTGGACTCGAAGTGCTCGATGAAGTGCTGCAGCGCGTCCTCGCTGCGGTCGAAGACCAGGTCGTCGGCGAGCTTGCGCTCCTCCTCGCTGATCTCGCCGTAGGGCGTGATGTGGTTCGGGTTGACCATCGCCAGGTCCAGCCCGGCCTCGACGCAGTGGTGCAGGAAGACCGAGTTGAGGACTGCGCGCGCGGGCTGCCCGACGCCGAACGACACGTTCGAGACGCCGAGCGAGGTGCGCACGCCGGGGAGCGCCGCCTTCACGTCGCGGATGCCGTTGATCGTCGCGACCGCCGACGGGCGCCACTCCTCGTCGCCGGTCGTCAGCGTGAACGTCAGCACGTCGAAGATCAGCGCCTCGCGCTCCAGGCCGTGGCCCTCGCAGAGCTCGGTGATGCGCTGCGCGATCCCGACCTTGCGGTCGGCCGTCTTCGCCATGCCGACCTCGTCGATCGTCAGCGCGATCAGCGCCGCGCCGTGGGCGACCGCGAGCGGCGCGACGACGTCGAGCTTGCCGGGGCCGGCCTCGAGGTTGACCGAGTTGACGATCGCGCGGCCCGGGATCTGCTCGAGCGCCATGCGGATGACGTCGGGCTCGGTCGAGTCGATCTGGATCGGCGCCGGCTGCGACAGCGAGATCCGCTTGACGACCTGCCGCATCTGCTCGTCCTCGTCGACGCGCTCGGTCAGCGCCACGCAGACGTCGAGCACGTGCGCGCCGCCCTCGACCTGGTCCTCGGCGATCTGGACGAGCCCGTCGTAGTCGTCGGCCAGCAGCATCGCCTTGGCCTTGCGCGAGCCCTGCGAGTTGACCCGCTCGCCGACGATCGTCGGCGCGGGCGTCTGGGCCAGCGGCGTCGCCGTCATCATCGAGCTGAGGCGCTGCGGTCGCGCCGCGGGCCGCGGCGGGACGGGCCGGACGGCGCCGCCGGGGGTCACGCGTTCGGCAATCGCGCGGATGTGCTCGGGCGTCGTGCCGCAGCAGCCGCCGACGATCGACACGCCGTAACGGTCGACGAAGTCGCCCAGCGCCTCGGCCAGCGGGCCCGGCTTCTCTGGGAAGATCGTCTCGCCGTCGGGGCCCTGCAGCGGCAGGCCGGCGTTCGGCAGGCAGTGGACCGGGACGCTGGCGTGCTCGCCGAGGAAGCGGATCGCGTCGCGCATGTCCTCCGGACCGGTCGAGCAGTTCAGGCCGATCGCATCGACCTTCAGTGCCTCGAGCGTCGTCAGGACCGCGTCGATGTCCGTGCCGAGCAGCATCTTGCCGCCGTTGGGCAGCAGCGAGACCGAGCACTGGATCGGCACCGCGCGGCCGGTCGCCTTGAACGCCTCGCGCGCGCCGAAGATCGCGGCCTTCACCTCGAGGATGTCCTGCGCGGTCTCGATCATCAGCAGGTCGGCGCCGCCGAGCACCAGGCCGCGCGCCTGCTCCTCGAAGATCGTCACGAGCTCGCCGAATCGGATCGCGCCGAGCGTCGGGTCGTCCGAGGCGGGGAGGTGGCCGGTCGGGCCGATCGAGCCGGCGACGAACAGGTGCTCGCCGACGGCCTTGCGCGCGATCTCGACGGCCTTCTGGTTGATCTCCAGCGTGTGGGCGGCCAGGCCCCATTCCTCGAGCTTCAGCCGCGAGGCCTGGAACGTGTCGGTCTCCACGACCTGCGCGCCGGCCTCGACCATCGAGGCGTGGACGCCCTCGATCACGTCGGGACGGTTGAGGATCAGCGCCTCATGGCACTTGCCCTGCAGCCCGCCGTAGTCCTCGCTCGTGAGGTCGACCATCTCGAGCGTCGCGCCCATGCCGCCGTCGAAGACGACGACGCGTTCACGGATGGCGGCCAGATAGTCCCGGGACATAGGGGAAACCTAGCAGCGCGCGGGGGCAACCTTGACACGGACGTGTCAAGGAACAAACCGCCGCGGAACGACTGAGGGGCGCCCAGCTGGACGCCCCTCACGGTCCTGCCGGATGACCGGCCGGCTAGTTCAGCGTGGCAACCTTGATCGCCGACAGCACGGGCGCCGCAGCGATTCCGGTTGTGGCGATGTCCCTGCAGGTCATCGTCACCGTGGACGTCGCGGTGGTGTTGATCGAGACCAGCCCCGAGAGTCCGCCAACGAAGGCGACGCCCGTACCGGAGGCCTCGAGGACGTTGTAGAAGCTGTCGATCGACGTTCCGTCGAGCCGGATGTTGCAATCGGTCTCGCCGCCAACCCCACCGCGCTGGATGATGACCTTCGCCGAGACGATGTACTTGCCGGCGGGCAGCGTCAAGGTGGCGATCACCTTGTTGGTGGCGTCGAGGGAGCTCTGCCCAGGGGCGTCGATGTATGCGTTGCTCGGGCCGGTCGGGCCGGTCGCGCCGGTCGCGCCCGCGGCACCGTTCGTGCCGTTCGCGCCGTTCGCGCCGTTCGTGCCGTTCGTGCCGTTCGTGCCGTTCGTCCCGGCCTTGCCGGCCGAGTTCCAGCTCAGGCGCTTCTCCGACTTCTTGCACTTCGCCGACTTGGAGATGATGCGCACGGCGCCGCCACTCTTCTTCTTGCAGGCGTAGATCGTCGCCGCGGAGGCGCTGGAGGCGACGCCCATCAGGGCGACGAGGGCGGCGATCGCGGCCACGAGGGCGGCGGTGCCGGTTCTGCGGGTACGGATGCGGGACACGGAGGATCTCCTTCGGAGGGCTTGGAACGCAGGAAAGGTCCATCCGGAGGTTCGGCGTCGTGCGCGAGACTCCTCCGCGCGCGGGCTGCGACATCGGGTTGGACAGCGGGCGTACGATCACCCGAGCGTCCGCGGCGCCGCGCCGCGGCTTCAACGAGGACGGATCCCCCAATGCTCATGCGCAATTCCGGCGGTCCCCGCTGGCTCCTGGTCACGGCGCTCGTCGCCGTGGCGGTCTCGGTCCCCGCGCTCGCGGTGGCCGAGCGGTCGTCGAGCGGCCGTCAGGCCGCGGCCAAGAAGAAGCAGGCCGTCACGCGCGGGCCGCGCGGCCCGCGCGGCCCGCGGGGCCTTCAGGGCTTCGCCGGCCGCGCGGGCAAGGACGGGGCGGCCGGGCCGACCGGGCCGGGCGGGCCCAAGGGTGACAAGGGCGAGGCGGGCGACCAGACGACGAAGGTCTTCACCGTCGTGATGGCCGCGGGGGACGCGGACAGGAACCTCCTGCACTACCCACCGTTCGACATCAACGCCCGCTGCACGCTGAGCAACGACGCGGGCAGCTTCACGGCGAGCGTCGTCGCGACGACGTCGACCGACGACAGCTACCTGGCCACGAACGGCGCGACCGGAGCGCAGGGCGCCGCGGACTTCGACACGGGCTCCGGGGAGAAGCTCCTCGGCAGCACGCCGAGCATCTCCGTCGCCGGTTCCGCGGACACCCACGGCCCGTGGACGTTCTTCCTCACCTCGCCCCCCGGGAACGCCCTGACGGGCCAGCTCTCGATCGGGACGAACGTCTTCGCGCCCGGTGGGTCCGGCGCGCGGGCCTGCATGTTCACGGGGACGCTCACGACGTAGAACGGCGCCCGCCGCCTCGGTGGCAGCGGGCGCCGCAGGTCGCCGCGACTGTCCGCGAGCGCCTACTTGATGAACAGCATCTCCGAGTACTTCGGCAGCGGCCACAGGTCGTCCGCCACGAGGCGCTCGAGCTCGTCCGCGACCGCGCGGGTGGCGTCCATCGCCGGGATGACCTTGTCGCGCATGTACTTCGCGTGCTCCAGGCCCTCGACCGACGGGTGGTCGGCGTTGACCTTCTCCAGCAGCTTCAGCGCCTTGACGAACGCGTCGACCCGGCCCTTCAGCTCGGTCGCCATCGGCGTCAGGCCGGCGGCCCTGACCTCGCCGAGGTAGCGCACCGCGGCCGGCAGGATCATCGTCCGCGCGATCGATGCCGCGGTCTCGGCCTCGATGTTGAGCTTCGTCGAGTACTGCTCGACGGCGACCTCGAAGCGCGACTGCAGCTCGCGCTCACTCAGCACCTCGTAGCGCTCGAACACGCTGATCGTCTGCTTCTCGACCAGCCACGGCAGCGCGTCCGGCGTCGTGCGCAGGTTGGCCAAGCCGCGCTTCGCGGCCTCTTTGTGCCAGGCGTCCGAGTAGCCGTCGCCGTCGAAGATGATCCGCTTGTGCTTCTTCCAGACGCCCTTGACGACCTCGAGGACCGCCTCGTCGCGCTTCTTGCCCTTGGCCTGCAGCGCCTCGACCTTGTCGACGAGCGCGTCGATGGCCTCGGCCGCGATCGTGTTGAGCGTGGCGTTGACCAGGCCCAGCGACATGCTGGAGCCGAGCGCGCGGAACTCGAACTTGTTGCCGGTGAAGGCGAACGGCGAGGTCCGGTTGCGATCGCCGCCGTGGAGCGGCAGCGGGGGGAGGACCGGCGTGCCCAGCCCGAGCGTGTTGCCTGACAGGTCCTCGGCGATCTTGCCGGCCGCGACCGCGTCGAACGCCTTCTCCAGCTCCTGGCCGAGGAAGATCGAGATGATCGCCGGGGGCGCCTCGTTGGCGCCCAGGCGATGGTCCTGCCCGACGTTGGCGACCGTCGCGCGCAGCAGCTCCTGGTGCTTGTCCACCGCGGCGATCACGGCCGAGCAGAAGAACAGGAAGTGCAGGTTGTCGGCCGGCGTCTTGCCGGGGTCGAGCAGGTTCTGCCCCGTGTCGGTGCCCATCGACCAGTTGTTGTGCTTGCCGGAGCCGTTGACGCCCGCGAAGGGCTTCTCGTGCAGGAGGCAGACGAGGCCGTAGTTGCGTGCGACGTTCTGCAGCACCTGCATCGTCAGCTGCTGGTGGTCGGAGCCGACGTTCGAGTTCTCGAACATCGGGGCCAGCTCGTACTGCGCCGGCGCGACCTCGTTGTGGCGGGTCTTGATCGGCACGCCCAGGCGCTGGAGCTCGCGCTCGGCGTCCAGCATGTAGGCCAGGACGCGCTCGGGGATCGACCCGAAGTAGTGCTCGTCCAGCTCATGGCCCTTCGGGGGCTTGGCGCCGAACAGCGTGCGGCCGGTGGTGATCAGGTCGGGGCGCTCGTAGTAGTACTGCTCGGCGATCAGGAAGTACTCCTGCTCGGGGCCGACCGTCGTGAACACGCGCGCGGCCGTCTTGTCACCGAGCATCCGCAGGGCGCGGACGGCGACGTTCGACAGCGCGTCCATCGAGCGCAGCAGCGGGATCTTCTGGTCCAGCGCCTCGCCCGTCCACGACACGAACGCCGTCGGGATGCAGAGGTAGCTCCCGTTCGGGTTCTCGAGGATGAACGCCGGCGAGGTCGGGTCCCAAGCGGTGTAGCCGCGGGCCTCGAACGTCGCGCGGATCCCGCCGGTCGGGAACGACGACGCGTCGGGCTCGCCCTGGATCAGCTCCTTGCCGGAGAACTCGGCGATCGCCGTCCCGTCGCCGACCGGGTTGAAGAACGAGTCGTGCTTCTCCGCGGTCAGGCCGGTGAGCGGCTGGAACCAGTGCGTGTAGTGGGTCGCGCCCTTCTCCATCGCCCACTCGCGCATCTCCTTGGCGACGGCGTCGGCGAGCTTGGGATCGAGGGCGGCGCCCTCCTCCAGCGTCGCCTGCAGGCGCCGGTAGACGTCCTTCGGCAGGCGGGCCTTCTGCACGGCGCTGTTGAAGACGTTCTCGCCATAGACGCTGGCGCCGGGCTCGGTGAGGTCCGGGGCGCCGAGGGCGCCGCCGTTCGCGGCCCAATGGGCGGCGGTGACGTTCTGCTGACGGGTTCGTGCGGACATCGGGGTCTCGGTTTCCTCCTGCGAGATAAGGACGCCCCGGCGCGCGAGCGCGCGGGAACTGGAGCGTGGAAGGGTAGGCAGCGCCTCCTGCGCGCACCTTATCCCGCCGTCCAAGATCGAGGGCGTCCGCTGCGCCCGGACGTCGGCCCGCCCGCATGGCGCAACCGGCGGCCCGATGTTTCGACATCCGTCCAATGTGGGTCCGCCACGGCCACCGCAGACTGCGGCACCACGATGGTCGAATCAGGAGGACACATGAGACGTACGCTTGCCGTCCGCGCCCTCGGCGCGGGAATCGCGGCCGCGCTGCTGGCCCCAACCAGCGCGATGGCCGATCTGTACACCGCCAAGGGAGTCCCGGACTCCGTCGGCATCAACTCGCTCTGGGTCTTCATCGCCGCGGTGCTCGTCCTGTTCATGCAGGCCGGCTTCATGTTCCTGGAGATCGGGTTCTCGCGCGGCAAGAACGCCGGGACGATCGTGGCGAAGGTCCTGACGAACTTCTCGATCGCCGCGATCATGTACTGGGCGGTCGGCTTCGCGTTCGCGTTCGGCGGCGACGCCGGGCACATCATCGGCAACACCGGCTTCTTCCTGCGCGACTTCGGCGATCCGCTGACGGCCTTCCCGGTCATGGGCCTGTCGAACGCGACGATCGAGTCCAAGTGGCTGTTCCAGTTCGCGTTCTGCGCGGTCTCGCTCGCGATCGTCTGGGGGACGACGCTCGAACGGATCAAGTTCGGCGTCTACGTAATCTACGCGATCGTCTTCTCCGCCCTGATCTACCCGATCTTCTCGGGGTGGGTCTTCGGCGGTGGCTGGCTGCAGAACAACATCGGTATGCAGGACTTCGCCGGCTCGACGGCGGTCCACCTGATCGGCGCGACCGGTGGCCTGGCGGTGCTGCTGCTGCTCGGCTCGCGGCGCGGCAAGTACGGGCCCGACGGCAAGCCGCGGGCGATCCCCGGCCACAACATGCCGCTGTTCGGCCTCAGCGTCATCATCCTGCTGATCGGCTGGTTCGGGTTCAACCCGGGCTCGACGCTCGGTGCGCTTGACGGCCGCTTCACCGAGGTCGGCCTCGTGACGTTGCTGGCGGCGGGCGCAGGTGTGCTCGGGTCGCTGGCGACGAACAGGATGATCACCGGAACGATCGACATCGGCATGGCCGGCAACGGCATGATCGGCGCGCTCGTCGCGATCACGGCCGGATCGGGCTACGTCATGCCCTGGGCCGGTGTCGTGATCGGCCTGATCGCCGGCATCATCATCCCGTTCGGCGTCTACGCGATCGACAAGCGCCTCGACGACCCGGTCGGCGCGCTGACCGCGCACGGCATCTGCGGCGTCTGGGGGACCCTCGCCTGCGGGCTGTTCACCGCGCCGGAGCTGGCGGCATACAACGCCTTCGGCGAGGGCGGGTTCGTGTACGCGGGCCCGCTGCACCAGCTGCTGGTGCAGGCCGAGGGCGTCGCGATCGTGTTCGCCGGCGTGTTCGCGTCGAGCTACGCGGTGTTCTGGGCGATCAAGAAGACCTACGGCCTGCGCGTCACGGCCGAGGAGGAGGATGCCGGTCTGGACATCTCCGAGCACGGGATGTACGGGTACCCGGAGCAGTTCATCCCCGCAGCTGAGCTGGTCAGCTACGGCGCAGCCCCGCAGCTGGGGACACCGGCCGGCATGACGGCCATGAGCTCCACCGAGGTGACGGCATGAAGAAGGTCGAGGCGTTCATCCGTCACGAGGCGTTCGAGCCGATCCGGCTCGAGCTCCTGGACCTCGGGTTCCCCTCGCTGACGATCAGCGAGGTCAAGGGCTCGGGTCGCCAGAAGGGGGTGGTCGAGACGTACCGCGGTGCGGTGCTGACCAACTACCTGCGCCCCAAGATCAAGCTGGAGTGCGTGGTCTCCGACCGCGACGTCGCCGTCATCGTCGACACCGTGCTCAAGCACGGGCGGACCGGAGCCGTCGGCGACGGCAAGGTGTTCGTCCTGCCGGTCGAGGACGCCTACCGCGTCCGCACCGGCGAGTCGGGCGAAGCGGTGTTGCAGGCCCACCCGGACGCCGCGACGACGGCGGCCTGAACAGGACGGCGGGCGGGCGGAGCAGGGGCGGCGGGATGACAGGGGATCCCGCCGCCGCCGCCCGCTCCGCCGCCGACCCGCCCGCGGCGGCGCGGGAACTCGTCGCCAGGCTGCGCGAGCTGCACGTGCGGATGGTCGAGGCGGTCCTCGGGGGGGAGGGGCTGCGGCGCGTCGCGGAGATCACCGCGCAGGCCGCCGGAGCGCCCGTCGCGATCGTGGTCCCGCGCCTGGGGGTGGCCGAGGTCGCCCCGGACGCGGACGCGGTCCTGCTCGGCGCAGCGGTCGAGTTCGTCGACGAGCTGCTCGCGCAGCGCCCGGCGGCCCTGCCGGACGCCATCGCCGCGTTCGCGCCGATCCGCAGCGGCGACGAGGACGTCGGCGCCGTGCTCCTGCTGGGCGATGGGACCGACGTCGCCCCCGAGTCGCCGGAATTCCTGCACCTCGCGTCCGTCGCGTGCCTGACCGAGGTCGCCGTCGAGGAGGCGCGCCAGGAGGTGGAGCAGAACCTGCGCGGCGCGTTCCTCGAGGACCTGCGCGCCCGCCCGGACCTTGAACCCCAGGAGATCGTGCGCCGTGCGGCCCGGCTGGGCTGTGACGTCGCCGGCGGTGCCGTCGTCCTCTGCGCGGAGCTGGACACGAGCCGCCCGCGGCATGTCGTCGCCACGATCTCGGGCGACCATCCGGGGGCGCTGGCGCAGCACGTGACCGGTGCCACCGGAGGACCCGAGCGCGTCTACGCGTTGCTGCCCGCGCTCGATGCCGGGGTCGACGCGCCCCAGCGCACGCTGCAGCGGGCGCGCACGCTCGCCGAGCGCCTGGGTCGCTACGGCGTCGTCGGCCTGTCGGGCTTCTGCGAGGACCCGGCGGGGCTCGCCCGGGCGATGCAGGAGGCCGAGCTCGTCCTCGACGTCCTGCGCCACTCCGATGCGTCCGCTGAGCGCGTGTCCGCGGACGCGGGGTCGGGCACCTACCGGCTGCTGTTCCGCGTGCTCGCATCGCGGCCCGAGGAGGTGCGCTCGTTCTACGAGGACACCGTGGCGCCGGTCGTGCGCTACGACGAGCAGTACCGCTCGGACCTGCTGCACACGCTCGACGCCTACCTGGACCACAACTGCAACATGAACGCGACGGCGGCCGCGATCTACGCACACCGCCATACGGTCGCCTACAGGCTGGACCGGATCCGCGAGCTGACCGGCCTGGACCCGACGCACAGCGAGGATCGTGAGCGCCTGGGCCTGGGCCTGAAGGCGCACCGGATCATCGCACCGCGCCTGCCGCGGTGAGGGGGCCGGCCCTCGGCGCTACTGGCTGCTCGGCGCGGCGTCGACGACCTTGCCGGTCGCCGGGTCGACGACGCGGTCGCGTGCGCGACGCGTGACGCGGACCGTGATGCTGCCGTCGATCGCGCCCGACCCGGAGGCGACGGCGCGCGCCTTGCCGTTCAGCCCCGCGGACGCGCGGTAGCGCAGCGTGTGGACCCCGCCGGTGATCGCCGTGAGCGACCAGGTGAACGTCTTCTGCTCGGACGGCTTCAGCGGCCCGAGCGCCCAGGTGTTCACGTACGCGGTGACGCCGCCCGTGGGTCCCTGGTTGAGGATCCAGACCGGCCGCTCGCGATCGGCGTTCTCGGCCGTGGCGCTCTGCGCGCTGATGCCGTCCACGGTCACCGCGACGTTGGGAATGGTCTCCGTGCCGTCGTTGCGGACGGTGATCCGCAGCGGGTTGGTCACCGCGAGGCTCTGGGCGCGAGCGAACGTCACGACGGGGATGGACAGCTTGAAGTCGCCCGACGGCTCGTCGGCATCCTGCCGCGGGCCGCTGCCGCAACCGGCGGCGAGCACCAGCGAGGCTCCGGCGAGCGCCGCGACCAGGAACCTCAGCTGTGTGGGCACCCCCGACTTCCGATCCACGGCGCGCGACGCTACCACAGGGCCCGGCACGCGTCGCCCGGGGCGTCCGGGGCGCCTGACGCTTTGTTAGGCGTTGCCGTACCTGTTTGCGAGCGATCCGCGTTCTCACATAGAGTGCGCATCCGCTCGGCCGCGGGGAGGCGGCCGGCCTGGAACGGGAGAGGAGGGGAACATGGTTCGCAGCACCGCCGATCGGGCGATCGCTCCTGCGAGGGGGCTGTTCGAGGAGACCGGGGACATGATGATCCTCACGGGCAAGACGATCGTGTCCGCGATCCGCCCCCCGTACCCGTACGGCGGCGAGTTCATCTCCCAGTTCCTCTTCGCCCTGCGCCTCTGCTGGTTCCCGCTCCTGATCTCCACCGTCGCCTTCGGCTACGGCGCTCCCGGCCTGCAGGCCGCCAACTTCCTCGTCCTCTTCGGGGCGCTCGACCGCCTCGGCGGCTTCTTCATCCTCGCCTCCATCCGCGAGTTCGCCCCGTTCGTGACGGCGATCATCCTCGCCGGCGTCGCGGGCACCGCGATCACGGCCGACCTCGGCGCCCGCAAGATCCGCGAGGAACTCGACGCCCTCCAGGTCCTCGGCGTCGATCCGATCAAGAACCTCGTCGTTCCGCGGTTCCTGGCGCTGATGCTCGTGACCGGACTGTTCGACATCTACGCGCTGCTGTTCGGCATCTTCGGCGGCGTCTGCGCGACGCTCGTCTACCACGCGCCGCTCGGCCCGTTCTGGGCCACCTTCTTCACGAACGCCTCGGTGACCGACCTCTGGGGATCGGTCCTGAAGTGCACGATGTTCGGCGCGATCATCGCGATCGTCTGTTGCTACAAGGGCATGACCGCGTCAGGTGGCGCCGCGGGCGTCGGCCGCGCGGTCAACCAGGCGGTCGTCATCGCCTTCCTGGGCGTCTTCGCGTTCAACTACGTGTTCACGCAGACGCTGCTCGCCACCCATCCCGAGATCAACGTCATCAAGTGACCCACCGGGCGCGAACGGCATGAACGACTGGCTCGCGGTTCCCCGCGAATGGTTCACCACGTTCGGTGAGATCTCGAAGTTCGCCGGGCGGATCCTCGGCGAGGTCTACGGCCTCAAGGTCTTCCGCTTCTTCGGCGAGGCGCTGCGCCAGTCGGGCATCCTGATCGTCTCGTCGACGATCGTCATCTGGGGCCTGGTCTTCATCATCGGCCTGCAGTGCGGCATCGAGGGCGCGTACTTCAACCGCTCGGTCGGCTCTCCCGCCTATGCCGGCGTGTTCGCCGCCTGGTGCGACCTGCGCGAGCTCGTGCCCTACGCGTTCGGCTACATGATGTCGGCGAAGGTCGGCACCGGCATCGTCGCCGAGCTCGGCTCGATGCGGATCTCCGACGAGATCGACGCGCTCGAGGTCATGGGCTTCGACTCGCTGCGCTTCCTCTGCGCGACGCGCCTGCTCGCCGCGTGGATGGTCCTCCCCTTCATGTACATCGCCGCCGTCGGCGCCGGCTTCCTCGCGAGTTACCTGGCGGTGGTGGTCCAGATCGGCGAGGTCTCCCCAGGCGGCTATTCCCTGATCTTCTGGCAGTTCCAGAACCCGCCCGACCTGTTGTTCAGCCTGATCAAGGCGATGTTCATGGCGACCGCGATCGTCCTCGTCGGGTGTTACTACGGCTACAACGCGAGCGGCGGGCCGGTCGGCGTGGGTACGGCGACGGCGAAGTCGATGGTCCTGAACATCGTGCTGGTGCACCTCATCGGCATGCTCGGCACACAGGTCTTCTGGGGCGCCAATCCACGCGCCCCGATCGGAGGTTGACGATGGCGGACGAGACACGGGTTCCCGACGACGAGTTCGAGGCGGTGGTCGCGGGCGACGAACCGCGCGTCGTCGACGCGTCGATCCCGCCGACGGTCACGGACCGCCCCGCGGCGCCGCCGGCCGGGGGCGAGGACGACGAGTACCGCTGGCACACCGGCATCAACCGCCCGACCGGCGTACCGGACGCCGTCGAGTTCCTCGGCGTGCACAAGGCCTTCGGTCGCAACAAGATCCTCAAGGGCCTCAACATGGGTCTGCCCGAGGGCCGGATCTCGATGATCCTCGGGCCGTCCGGCACCGGCAAGTCGGTCTGCATCAAGCACATGGTCGGCCTGCTGTACCCGGACGAGGGCGATGTCGTCGTCCACGGCGAGTCGGTGCCGCACATGCGCGACGAGGAACTGTTCGCGATGCGCAAGAAGTTCGGCGTCCTGTTCCAGGACGGCGCGCTGTTCGGCTCGATGAACCTGTTCGACAACGTCGCGTTCCCGCTGCGCCAGCACACCGACAAGGGCGAGGACGAGGTCGCGGAGATCGTCAACGGGCGCCTCCAGGAGGTCGGCCTCGGTGACGCCAACGACAAGATGCCGAACGAGCTGTCCGGCGGCATGCGCAAGCGCGCCGGGTTCGCGCGGGCACTGGTCCTGGACCCGGACATCGTCCTCTTCGACGAGCCGGACTCGGGCCTGGATCCGGTCCGCACGGCGCTCCTGGGCGAGCTGATCCAGGAGATTCACGCCGACATCATGCAGGAGCGCCAGGGCGTGCGGGAGCACATGCCGGCGTTCTGCCTGATCACGCACGACATCATGACCGCGCGCCGCGTCGCCGAGTACATCGCGGTCCTGTGGCGCGGCCGGATCGTCGAGGCCGGCCCGGCCGAAGAGCTCTTCAACTCCGACAACGCCTTCGTCCGCCAGTTCCTGGCCGGCGCCGCGCAGGGTCCGCTGGGCATGGAGTAGCCGCATCAGCGATCGTCCGACATCCACGTCCCCCGCTCGCTCGGGGGTGGTCGCATGACCACGACCCGCGCAGTGGCCGCTGCTGCAGTCGCGCTGGTCGCGGTGCTGCTCGTGCTCATCGTCACGGGTGGCGGCGGCACGCATCGGTACAAGCTGCTCTTCTCCACCGCCGGCCAGCTGGTGAACGACAACGACGTGCAGATCGGTGGGCGCCGGATCGGGTCGATCAAGAAGATCGAGCTGTCGAAGGACAACCGCGCGCAGATCACGATCGAGGTCGAGGAGCCCTACGCACCGCTGCACCAGGGCACGACCGCGGTCATCCGCCAGACGTCGCTGTCCGGCATCGCCAACCGCTACATCGCCCTCTCCCCGGGGCCGAACAGCGCGCCGGAGTACCACGACGGTGACACCCTGCCGGCGAACGCCACGACGACGGCGGTCGACCTGGACCAGATCTTCAACACGTTCGACACCAAGACCCGCAAGGGCCTGGCGACGACGCTCCAGGGCTTCGCCGACTGGTACCAGGGCAAGGGTCGCCAGGCGAACGGCGTCGCCAGGTACTTCCCGCCCGCGCTCGCGGCGACGCGCAGGCTGTCCGAGCAGCTCGCCGCCGACAAGCCGGCGCTCACGGCGCTCGTGCGGGACACGGGCAGCGTCGTCGCGGCGCTCGGCGCCAAGGGCGACACGCTCACGCAGCTGGTGTCGAACACGAACACGACGCTCGGCGCGGTCGCCGCCGAGAACGCCTCCCTGGACCAGGCGCTCCAGTACCTGGCTCCGACGCTGCGCCGCGGCAGCACGACGTTCGTCAACCTGCGCGGCGTGCTCGGCGACTTCGACAAGCTGATCGCCGTCTCCAAGCCCGCGACGAAGAACCTCACGCCGTTCCTGAAGGAGCTCCAGCCGCTCCTGGTCGAGTCGAAGCCGACGATCCACAACCTCGCCAAGCTCCTCGGGCAGCCGGGCGCGCAGAACGACCTGACCGATCTGCTGAACGACGCGCCGCAGCTGGCGAGCGTCGCGCACACGAGCTTCGCCAACTCGATCACCGCGCTGAACAAGTCGTTGCCGGTCCTCTCGTTCATCCGCCCGTACACGCCGGACTTCGTCGGCTGGCTGCGCGACTTCGGCCAGTCGACCTCCAACTACGACGCCAACGGGCACTACGCGCGCGTGCAGCCGGTCTTCAACGCCTTCAAGTACAACCAGGCCGCGAACACGCTCACGCCCGTCCCGAGCGCCGAGCGCCTGCCCGGCCTGCAGAACGGTGCGGACCTCGTGCCGCGGTGCCCGGGCGCCGCCGCGCAGCCGCCGGCCGACGGCAGCGCGCCGTGGCGTGACAGCGGCGGCACGCTCGACTGCAACGCCTCGATCTTCCCGCCAGGTCAATGAGACGCGCACTCGCCATCGCCTCAGTCCTCCTCGCAGCCGGCGCGCTCGCGGTCCTCTCTACGGGCGCGGGCGACGGCGGCGGCTACAAGGTCCGCGCGATCTTCAACAACGCCGCATTCGTGATCAAGGGCGAGGACGTCAAGGTCGCGGGCGTCAAGGTCGGCCAGATCGAGTCGCTCGACTTGACCGAGGACAAGAAGGCCGCGGTCGTCCTCGACATCACCGACGGTGGGTACCACAACTTCCGCAAGGACGCCACATGCACGATCCGCCCGCAGGGGCTGATCGGCGAGAAGTTCATCGAGTGCCGCCCGACCGTGCCGCGCGGGCTCGGCGCACCGAAGACGCCGCTGCTCCCGAAGATCGAGAAGGGACCGGGCAAGGGGCAGTACCTGCTGCCGGCATCGAACACGTCCCGCCCGATCGACCTCGACCTGATCAACAACATCGCGCGGCTGCCCTACCGCCAGCGCCTGACGATCATCCTCAACGAGCTCGGCACCGGGCTCGCGGGCAACGGCGAGAACCTCAACCAGGCGATCCGCGCCGCGAACCCCGCGTTCAAGGAGCTCGAGAACGTCGTCTCGATCCTGGCCAGCGAGAACAAGGTGCTCGCGAGACTCGCCGAGGACGGCGACACGGTGCTGAGGCCGCTCGCGAGGGAGCGCCAGCACTTCGCAGGCTTCATCAAGAACGCGGGGATCACGGCGCAGGCCACCGCCGAGCGCAGCGCGGCCCTGAACCAGGACTTCGCGAAGTTCCCGGCCTTCCTGCGCGAGTTCGGGCCGACGATGGACGCGTTCAACCGCTTCAACGAGAGCCTGATCCCGATCTCGAGCGACCTGACGCGCGGCGCGGACTCGATCAACGAGTTCATCACCGGCGCCCCGGCCTTCACCGAGGGCTCGACCAAGGCGATCACCTCGCTCGGCGACACCGCCGACGTCGCCGGCCCGGCGCTGACGAAGTCGCAGCCGCTGCTCGACGACCTCGGGACGCTGGCGGGCAAGGCCGGGCCGCTCTCGACGAACCTCGCCGCGCTGCTGACGTCCTTCCAGCAGCAGTCCGGCCTGACGAACCTCCTGGACTTCGTGTACTACGTCTCCGGCGCGACCAACGGCGTCAACGAGTTCGGCCACTACCTGCGCGCGCAGCTCGTGCTCAACACCTGCGCGACGTACACCGTGACCAACGATGCGGGGTGCACCGCGAACTTCAGCAAGGACTTCGGCGCCGTTCCTGCGCCGGCGGGCACCGGCAAGGTCGCCAGCGCGCAGCCCGCGGCCGCACCGCGACTGACGACCGCCGACGCCGCGCCGTCGCTCACGCGGCAGCTGCGCGCCGCGACCGGTCATCGCAACGCCCCCGCGCGCGTGCGCCAGACCGACGCCGCGACGACCCGGTCCCTCCTCGACTACCTCCTCGGGCAATGAACCGGCGCGGCACATCCATCGCGGCCAACCCCGTCCTGATCGGCGCGGCGACGACGCTCGTCGTGATCGTGGCCGTCTTCCTCGCCTACAACGCGAACAGCGGCCTGCCGTTCGTGCCGACCTACGACATCAAGGTCCAGGTGCCGAACGCCGCCGGGCTGGTCAAGGGCAACGACGTGCGCGTCGGCGGCACGCGTGTCGGCACCGTCTCGGCGATCACGCCGCGGACGCTCAAGAACGGCAGCGTGATCGCCGTCCTCGACCTGAAGCTCGACACGGTCGTCAAGCCGCTGCCGACCGAC
>JBKJRO010000129.1:0-4648 GCA_046594555.1 Solirubrobacteraceae bacterium | reverse complement strand
CCTGCGCGAGCTTCGACCAGTTCGCCGGCTACGAGGCCCGCGGCGCGCGCTTCAAGGACCTCGTCGCCGCGCTGGCGACGGATCGCTGAATCGCCGCAGGAGACGCGCTCACGGCGTCGAAGGTGCCCGGGATGGCCAGCGTTGCCGCCCGCGCCACGAAACCTGCCGCCAAGCGGCGAGTTCGCACACGCGTCGTCGAAGAGGACCTGCTGCTGACAGCGGTCTTCTGCCTGATCGCGTTCGGCGCGATCATGGTCTACAGCGCCTCGTCGGGTACGAGCGCGGTCCGCGGCGGCAACGGGACGGGCTTCCTCGTCAAGTACCTCGGCTACGGCGCGGTCGGCCTGGTCGTCATGCACCTCGTCGCGCGGTTCCCGCTGCAGCGGATCATGGCGCTGACCGGCCCGCTCCTCGCCGGGGCGTTCGCCTGCCTGGTGCTGCTGAAGGTGCCCGGGGTCGGCGTCACGGTGAACGGCGCGACCCGCTGGCTCGGCGCGGGCCCATTCGTCTTCCAGCCGAGCGAGATCGCCAAGCTCGCGCTCGTCCTCTACTCGGCCCGCTTCCTGGCCGAGCGCCCGCGCGGCCTGCGCCGGATCGCCGACCTCAAACCGCTCGGCCTGGTCGTGGGCGTCGCCGTGCTGCTCGTCGCGGCCCAGCCGGACCTCGGCACCGCGCTCGTCATCTGCTTCACGACCGGCGCGATGCTCGTCGGCGCGGGTGTGCCGATCGGCTGGATCGCCAGGATCGCGGGCGCCGGCGCCGTCCTCGTCGGGCTGTACGCGATGAGCGCGCCCTATCGCCGCGCGCGCCTGACGTCGTTCCTGGACCCGTGGGGCGACCCGAGCGGTGCCGGCTTCCAGGCCGTCCAGGGGCAGATCGCGATCGGCTCCGGCGGCCTGTTCGGACGCGGGCTGGGCCAGTCGGTCGAGAAGATCTACTACCTGCCCGAGGGCCACACGGACTTCATCCTCGCGATCATCGGCGAGGAACTCGGCGTCGCGGGGATCTTCGGCCTGCTCGCCCTCTACGGCCTGGTCGCCTGGGCCGGGCTGCGGATCGCCCAGCAGGCGAAGGGCGTCTACCCGGCGCTCGTCGCGGCCGGGATCACCTCGCTCGTCCTGAGCCAGGCCGCGCTGAACCTGTTCGTGGTCCTCGGCATCGCCCCGCTGACGGGCGTTCCGCTGCCGTTCATCTCCTACGGCTCGACGAACCTGATCGTGCTGCTGGCGGGCATCGGACTGGTCCTGAACGTCGCGCGCGGCGGGTCGGTCCACCTGCGAGCCGTCAGCGAGGGACGCGATGCGCCACGATCCGGCCGGGATGCCCGAGCAGACGATCGTCATGGCGGCCGGGGGAACGGCGGGACACGTGGTCCCGGCGCTCGCGGTGGCCGCCGCGCTGCAGGCTGAGTCGCCCGCGACGCGGATCGTCTTCGTGGGCGGCAAGCGGGCCGAGCGCGACCTCGTCCCGGCCGCCGGCTACGAGCTGCGCACGCTATCGGTGGAAGGGCTGAGCCGGACGAACCCGCTGCGGGCGGTGCGTGCCGGGTTCAAGGCCGTCGGCGCCTGCTGCAGCTCGTGGCGCCTGCTCGGCGAGCTGCGCCCGGCGGCGGTGATGGGCGGTGGCGGGTACGTCGCCGGTCCCGTCGGCCTGGCGGCCGTGCTGCGCCGCATCCCGCTCGTCCTGACCGAGGCCGACAGTCATCTGGGCCTGACCAACCGCCTGCTCGCCCGCGTGGCGCGCCGCGTGTGCCTCGCGTTCCCGCTGGCTGGGCGCGACGGCCCGCGCTACCTGTTGACCGGGCGGCCCGTCCCGCCGCCGGTCACGGACCGCGCCGCCGCCCGCGCGCGGTTCGGCGTCGCCGGGGACGAGCCGCTGCTGCTCGTGTTCGGCGGCTCGCTCGGCGCCCGGAGCGTCAACGAGGCCGCGTTCGAGGCATTCGCGCAGTCCGCGCCGTGCCGTGTGCTGCACGTCACGGGGACGCGCGACCACGAGGCGCTGGCGGCCCGCCCGCACGGGCCGCACTACGACGTGCGGCCGTATCTGTCGGGCTTCGGCGAGGCACTTGCCGCGGCCGACCTCACGGTCGCGCGGTCGGGCGGCTCGGTGTTCGAGATCGCGGCCGCGGGCCTGCCGGCGATCCTCGTGCCGTACCCGCACGCCGCGGGCGACCATCAGGCCGGCAATGCCGAGTGGCTGGCCCAGGGCGGCGCGGCGATCGTCGTCGCGGACGGTGAGCTGACCGGCGAGCGCCTGGCGCACGCCGTCGGCGCGCTGCTCGGCGACCCGGCACGGCTGCGGGCGATGGCGCAGGCCTCCGCGGCGCTGGCCCGGCCCGATGCCGCCGCCGTGATCGCACGCGAGATCCTGCAGGCAGCCGGAGGCGCTCGTGGCTGACGCCGCGCCCTGGTCCGGGCGGCGCCTGCACCTGCTCGGCATCGGCGGTGCCGGCATGAGCGGCTACGCCGCCGTCGCGACGACGCTTGGGGCGACCGTGTCCGGAAGCGACCGGGCCGAGGGTGCGGCACTCGAGCGCCTGCGCGCACTGGGCATCGACGCACGCACGGGCCATGACGCCGCGAACCTCCCGGCCGGAGAGGATGTCGAGGTCGTCGTGTCGAGCGCGATCCCGGCGGCCAACCCGGAACTCGCAGCGGCACGCGAGCGCGGCCTGCGGGTGATGCCGCGCGCCGACCTCCTGGGCGAGCTCAGCGCGCTGAAGCGGACGATCGCCGTCGCCGGCGCGCACGGGAAGACGACGACGTCGAGCATGGCGGCGCATGTGCTGCTCGGCTGCGAGATGGACCCCGCCTACCTGATCGGCGGCGAACTGCGGTCGACCGGCCGCAACGCCGCGTGGGGATCGGGCGACTGGCTTGTCGTCGAGGCCGACGAATCGGACCGGTCGATGCTGTCGCTGGCCGTCGAGGTCGCCGTGGTCACGAACGTCGAACTCGACCACCACGCGACCTACGGCTCGCTGCGCGAGGTCGAGGCCGTCTTCCGTCAGCTGCTCGACGGCCCCCCGCATGCGGTGCTGCCCGCCGACGACGCGCCGGTGCTGGCCCTGCGCGGGTCGGCCGCGGTGACGCCGTTCCGCGCCGAAGGCCTGGAGCTCGACGCGGGCGGATCGGCGTTCGACTGGCGCGGGCTGCGCGTGCGCGTCGCGGTGCCGGGGGCGCACAACGCGCGCAACGCCGCGGCCGCGCTGGAGGCGGCGGCGCTGGCGGGTGCCGACCCCGAGCGGGCCGTCGCGGCACTGGCGACGTTCAGCGGTGCAGGCCGGCGCTTCGAGCTGCTCGGGGAGGGCCCGGGCGGTTCACGGGTGTACGACGACTACGCCCACCATCCGACCGAGGTCGCGGCGACCGTCGCCGCCGCCCGGACCCTGGGCGCCGCGCGGGTCCTCGCCGTCTTCCAGCCGCACCTGTTCTCGCGCACGCAGCACCTGGCACCGGCGTTCGGCCGCGCGCTCGCGGGGGCGGACGTGGTCGCGCTGGTGGACGTCTACCCGGCGCGCGAGCGGGCGGAGGACTTCCCCGGCGTCAGCGGCCTGACGGTCGCCGAGGCGGTCGCCGACGCCGCCCCGGGACGCGAGGTCCTGTGGCTGCCCGGGTTCGACGCGGCCGAGCGCGTGCTGCGCTCGCGGCTGGGCTCCGGCGACGTGTGCCTCGTGATGGGCGCCGGCGACGTGCGGCAGCTCGGCGAACGCCTGGCCACCGGCTGAACGGCGGGAGGAACCACCGCCGGGGCGTCGAAGGGGGTGCCGTGAACGTCAGGGTCGCCGCCCCCTCGCTCCGCCGAGCGTCGCTGCCGCACGTGCCGCCGCGGACGCTGCTGGCGATCCCGCTCGTGCTCGCGGCGCTGACCGGCGGATGGCTGTGGCTGCGCGACTCGTCGCTCGTGGCGGTCGACCGCGTCGTCGTCACCGGCGGCCGGGGTGCACCGGCCGCCCGCTCCGCCGTGGAGAGCGCCGCGCGGGAGATGACGACGCTGCACTACGACGTGGCCGCGCTGCGCGCCAGCGTCGCGCGGTACTCGATCGTCCGCGGCGTCGAGGTCTCGCGCGACCTGCCCCACACGCTGCGGATCGTCATCGACGAGCGCCGCCCCGTCGGCGCGATCGTCGCCGGCGGCACCCGCGTCGCCGTCGCCGACGACGGGGTCCTGCTGCGCGACACGCCGACCTCCTCGCTGCCGGTGATCCCGGCGCGTGTCCCGCCCGGCGGCGCCAGCGTGGCCGACGCGCGCACCCGGGCCCGCGTGGAACTCCTGGCCGCGGCGCCGGCGTCGATCCGCGCGCGCATCCTGCGGGTGGTCGTCACCCCCGACGGCCTGGTCGTCCGCCTCGACGGCGGACAGGAGCTGCGCTTCGGCGGCCGCGGGCGGATGGCTGCCAAGTGGATCGCCGTGCGCCGCGTCCTGGCCGATCCGGCGGCGCGTGCCGCCGGCTACATCGACGTGCGCGTTCCCGAGCGCCCAGCCGCCGGAGGGCTGTCCGCCGACCAGGGTGGGGCCGTCGTTCAGGCACCGGTCGTCCAGCAGGCGCCCGCCGCCGCGATCACGACGCCGGCGGGCGCCTGCTGGACGACCGGTGCCTGAACGACGGCCCCACCCTGGTCGGCGGACAGCCCTCCGGCGGCTGGGC